>JBEKTN010000123.1:0-20703 GCA_049516015.1 Isosphaeraceae bacterium
ATCGCCTTGTCCGAAGGGTCGAGCTGACTGGTGCGATCCCTCTCCCTACCCTCTCCCGCAAGGGGAGAGGGCGAAATAACCAACGGCTTGCCATTGCTTTACGGTTAATTCAACGGTATTGAGCTATGGACACGGAACCCAATCGATCGGCGACCCAAAAGGCCAAGTTTCTGGACATGTTCACCGTCGAGTACAGCGAAGGAGTCCTCGGGGATCTTGCAGACCTGCGTGCTTTTGATCGGAAGGCGATTCTCGACCAGATCGAGGTCCAGCTCACACATCAGCCAACCCAGGAAACGCGCAACAAGAAGCGACTTGTGGGATTGATTCCGCCCTGGGAACATGTTGAGCCGGTCTGGGAACTACGAGTCGGTGAGTTTCGCGTTTTCTACGATGTCAACGAGGACGAGTCGAGGGTGATCGTTCGAGCCGTCCGCCGCAAGCCTCCGCATGCGAGTACCGAGGAGATCCTATGAAAACCATCAAGATCGAAGAAGCGACGCTGGACACCTGTGTCGACGAAGCCCAGCGCGACCGCGTGGTCATCACCCGCAACGGCGTTGCCGTGGCGCTGATCGTCGGCGTCGATGGTTTAGACGAAGAGCAGGTGGAGTTCTCTGGCAGTGACGATTTCTGGAGGCTGATCGCGGAGCGACGGCGGCAGAGATCCCTGAGCCGCCATGAGCTGGAGCAGAGGTTGTGCGAAACGAAGAGCGAAACACCGTAATCCTGAGTAATCGAGACAGACCGCCTGTTCACCGTTCGGGCGATCCTACCGGCGGGTCCGCGGCTTTCCCATTCCGAACACGGCCGTTAAGTCCGCCGGGCCCATGACAGTGCTTGGGCGCGAAAGTCGGTCATCGCCGGAATCTTCTACTCAAAACCGCCCTGGATCTCTAACCGAGACCCAGGGCGGTTTTTTGCAAGCCGGATGCGGTGCAAATCTTGTTGTTCCCTGTCGATGAGATTGGTAGTCTCGAATCATTCGATCGAGGACGAAGACCGAAGAACCGTCGGAACGATGGCTTGGTGGCCAAGATCTTCCTCTCCTACCGGCGCCAGGATTCGGCAGGCGTAGCCGGACGGATCTACGACCGTCTTCGCGCTCACTTCGGCCCGGATTCCGTTTTCATCGACGTCGATTCCGTTCCGTTGGGCGTGGATTTCCAGGAACACATCGAGTCGGTGTTAAACCATTGCGGCGTTCTCCTCGCCGTGATCGGACCACACTGGGCGGGGGAAAGCGACACTGGTCGGCGTATCGACGACCCGGAAGACTGGGTTCGGATTGAGATTGGAGCAGCCCTGAAGCGGGGTTTACCCGTGATCCCGATCCTGATCGATCATACCAGGATGCCGACCGAAGCCGACCTGCCGCCATCTCTCGTCCCGCTGGTTCGTCGCAACGCAGTCCGTGTAGATCAGGGACTGGACTTCCACGTTCATGTAGACCGACTCATCCGAGGTATTGAACTCCTATTCCAGGGGGCGAAAGTCGCGACCGTCTGGAGTCTACTTCGCAGTGCCCTGCTGAAGCGACGATGGTTTTACCTGGCAGCGTTGCTCCTGCTTGCTCTCCCAGGCATCATCCTTACCCTCAAGCTAATCGGCAACGGAGAGGCGAAGTCCCTACAAGAGCCCCAGCTGGAACAGCGGATTCGAGTACCAATTCCGAGTACTACGACGTCGGACGGGCCGAAGAACTTCACCCCTCCACAGCCGAAGAGAGACTTGACAAACTCCACTGAAATGAGGTTGGTCCGCATCAACCCCGGCTCGTTCCTGATGGGCTCGCCCGACGATGACAAGGGCGCGGGAAACGCCGAGAAGCCTCAGCACCAGGTGCGGATCACCCGCCCGTTCCTCCTGGGAATTCACGAGGTCACGCAGGGCCAGTACCAGGCAGTGATGGGCGAAAATCCGAGCAAGTTCAAGGGATCGGATGATCTGCCGGTGGAACAAGTTTCCTGGTTGGATGCGGTCCTGTTCTGCAACAAGCTGAGCGAGCAGGAGAAGAAGACGCCGTTCTATCGTATCAACGGCACTGAGGTCACCATTGCCGGCGGAAACGGCTATCGCCTTCCAACGGAGGCCGAATGGGAGTATGCCTGCCGGGCGGGGAGCACGACCTTGCATCCCTTCGGCGATGACGTGAGCAAGCTGGGCGATCGTGCCTGGTTTATCGACAACAGTGAGAGCAAGACTCACCCGGTAGGGCAGAAGCGCCCGAATGCCTGGGGACTGTATGATATGCTGGGCAATATTTGGGAATGGTGCGCCGATTGGTATGACGAGAAATACTACGCCTCGTCGCCGTCCGTTGCCGTTGATCCGCCTGGCCCGCCCAAGGCCTCGTTCCGGGTCTTCCGGGGCGGTAGCTGGAACGGCGACGCCAGGCGCTGCCGCCCGGCGTCCCGCATCAGGGGCGCGCCGGAGTCCCGGTACTACTCCCTGGGCTTCCGCGTGGCCGCAGTCCAGGAATGAGCTGGGCACGGAGCCATCGAGAGGAGGCTGGTTGGCGTCGTGGCGGAGCCGATGTCACACGGAGCGCGGTCGCCGCTGATTTCAGCTTGTGTTGACCGCGATCCCTGCGGCCCGGAGAATCGAAGGAGACTTCGACAGGAGTCGAGGAGGAATGCGATGCCTTCGCCCTTTCCCGGCATGGACCCGTATCTGGAAAACCCGGAGATTTTTCCGGATCTCCACGATAGCTTGATCACATACATTCGGGAGAACCTCCAGGCGAAGCTGCCGCCTCCTTATTACGCCGCAATCGGACGTCGCGTCTGGATCGAGGCCTCCAGGCGAGCGATCGAGCCCGACGTGCACGTGCTTCGCGCCGGAGCTGCAAGACCGGTTCCATCCCCGACCTCCGGGGCCACGGCGGTAGCCAGTCGCAGTGCGGCAAGACCTGTCATCGTCAAAGTCTTGCACGATGAGTTCCGCGAGCCTTTTCTGGAAATCTATGCGGGCTCGGGGGTAAGCAAGCGGCTTGTGACCTCGATCGAAGTCCTCAGCCTGTCGAACAAGACGCCCGGCGAACAGGCGCGGGAACTCTACCTACGAAAGCAGAGGGAACTGCTGGCGAGCAAGGTCAACCTCGTCGAGATCGACCTGCTTCGGAAGGGCTACCATTCGACGGCGGTTCCACTCGAGCCGGCTCTGGCGGCTTGTGGACACTTCGACTATCACGTCTCGGTTCATCCCTTCGACGACGTCGAAACGTATTACGTCTACCCAATGAACCTCAAGGAACCACTGGCGACGATTGAGGTCCCCCTTTTGCCCGGTGATGCGGCGATCTCGCTCGATCTTCAGGTTGTGTTCGACCGCTGCTATGACGCGGGACCGTACGCTCGTGAGGTCGATTACAGCGAATCCCAGATCGTACCGGCTCTGGACGCCAAACAGGCGGCCTGGGTTGCAGCGATGCTCCAGAACAGACGAGATTGAATCAACTTGGATACTCATAATCCCGGGAGAGCAAGGGCAGCGCCGAGCCATCAATGATTCAGGCTCGGCGCGAGCTTCGTCCTTCCGGATTCGTGCAAGGCCATTGAGCAAAATCACGACACCTCTTGCTTCACCCGCTTGCGCGAGGAAGGCTTGGCGGGCGCCGGGCTTGCAGGCTGCGGGCGGGCCTTGGCAGTTTTGGGCTTGCCCTGTTTCGCCGCCGGTGCCGCCGAGGCTTTCTTCGCCCTGGTGACGGTGCGCTTCGGCGCTTTCTTCGAGACCTTCTTGGGAGCGGGGACGCGAGGCTTCGCCGGCTCCTGGGCGATTGCCGGCAAGGTATCACTGTGAGTCTCCACGCCGGCCATCTCGATCCCGAAGACGTCCGCGAGGTCTCCGGCTGCAATCGTTTTCTTACCACGAGACTTGCCCAGCTTGGCGACCGGAGCGCCGTCAACGGCTCCCGCGATCAGCTCCAGGTGATCAACCTTGCGGAGCACGAAGAGCAGCTCCGGCTTCTCGTCGAGGCGCGCGCCGATACCGTACATGACAGCGGCAATATGCTTGCATACGCCGGCCCAGTCGGGGCATGAGCACTTCATCTTGATTTCGGCCGGCTTCGGGAAGAGACCCTTGTCGCGCTGGGTGACCAGATCCATGACGCTCTTTGAGAGCCGTCCTTGCAGAAGCTCGACCAGCGAGCCGATCTGGCCGGAGCACTCACCTTTGAGGCAGTTCCAGTGTGAATCGGACAGGGCTGTGATTGTGATCTCAACCGTGTAGAGTTCGGATCCGCTGACGAGGGCACTGATCTTGCCCGGCTGAATCTCCAGGTGCACGACCGAGCCGTTGCGCACGTAGGTGCGGCCGCGCGGCAGGCGATTGGCGTAGTCGCTGTACGACTCGAGGTTCTCACACCATGCTTTGCCCCAGAACGTCCGGGCGATGGTGCGACCGGCGATGGCGACTGGCGAGACGGCGTGGCCTTGCTTGCGCCTCTTCTCCATCTCGCGTTGGGCCTTTTGACGTCGCTCGGCGACGGATACGTAGGGTTTGTAGTCGTAGTACCAACCCATCGAAGACTCCTTTCTCGTGATGTGCGTTAGTTGTCAAGGGCCTTGTGGACGTCGAGTCGAACGAAATCGAGGAGTTGAGTGTCGCTCATCTCGGTGAGCAGCGTCTCGGCGCCATCGATGACGTCGCCTGAGAGGCTCGATTTTTCGGCAATCATCGCATCGATTCTCTCCTCGACGGTTCCACGACAGACGAACTTATGTACCAAGACATTCCGCTTTTGTCCAATTCTGAATGTCCGATCAGTAGCCTGGTTCTCAACCGCGGGATTCCACCAGCGGTCGAAGTGGATGACGTGACAGGCGGCGGTCAGGTTCAGTCCGGTACCGCCGGCCTTGAGAGAGAGGACGAAGAAGGGCGGCCCGTCCTCGCTCTGAAAGCTCTCGACGAGCCGCCGCCGCTGGGCGACCGCGGTCCCGCCGTGGAGCACAAGGCCGGGCCGCCCGAACACGCCCTCGAGCAAGTGCGCCAGGGGGCCGGTGATCTCGCGGAACTGCGTGAAAACGAGCGCCTTCTCCTGGCGTTCGCCCAGCTCCTCACAGATCTCGGCCAGGCGCTGGAACTTGCCGCTGTGCTCGGGCGCGTAATCGCCGCTGCCGACGAGCTGGGCTGGATGGTTGCAGATCTGTTTGAGCTTCATGAGCTGGGCGAGTACGAGCCCGCGCCGCTGGATGCCATCGGCCTCTTCCAGCTTCTGGGCCAGATCGCGTACAGCCTGCTCATAGAGGGCGGCCTGCTCCCGGCTCAAGGTGCAAAAGGCCGACATCTCGACCTTTTCGGGCAGGTCGGCGATCACTCGCTTGTCGGTCTTGAGCCGGCGCAAGATGTAAGGCCCGACGAGACTACGTAGCGGTTGGTAGGACGCTCTGGCCTCCATTTGCTTGACAAAGTCGGCGAAAGCTTTGGCACCGCCGAGCAGACCGGGGTTCAGGAAATCGAACAGCGACCAGAGATCGGAGAGACGATTCTCGACGGGAGTGCCCGTCATGGCGACACGGGCCCCTGCCTTCAGCTCCTTGACGGTCCGTGACTGCCGCGTGCCCGAATTCTTGATTGCCTGGGCCTCATCAAGGATGACCAGGTCCCAGTCGTGTTCCTGAAGCCACTGGCTGCGCGACAACATGCCATAAGTCGTGATCAGTAAATCGACTCCTTGAGCGTCTTGTTTCTCGACCTGGCGATTGCCGGTCGTGGTCCCCGAAGGGTGCGCGATCAGGAACGAGAGCGTGGGTGCGAACCGCTCGAGTTCCGCCTTCCAGTTCGCGAGCAGCGAGGCCGGCGCGACGAGTAGACTGGGCTTCGCATGGGTTGGTCCGTCGTCCTTGCGGTTGGACTTGAGATGCAGCAGCAGCCCGATCACTTGCACGGTCTTTCCCAGGCCCATGTCGTCGGCCAGGCAAGCGCCCAGCCCCAGCCCGGTCACGAACCTCAGCCAGCTCACGCCCGTTTGCTGATAGGGACGAAGCTGCGCGCGGAGCCCAGGGGGATCGGCATTCGCGAGCGACTCGGGCGAGCGCAGCTTCTTGAGCGTCTCCTCGAGCGCGACGCCGGCGGTCAGTCCGACCCACTCATGTTCCTGGCTGGTTGTTGAAGCTGCGCCTCTTTCCCTGGGGACTCCAGAAAGGAGCCGCATTCCCTCATAAAACGAGAGGCCGTTCTTGCGGGTATCACGCTCCACCTTCTTCCAGTGGTTCAATGCCTCCGCCAGCTTCTCGCGGTCGACCTCGATCCACTTCCCCTTGATGGCCACGAGACCGCCAACCGACTCGAGGAGCCGCTCCAGCTCGGCCTCGGTCAGCGGCTCACCCTCGAGCGTCACGTTCACGGAGAAATCAAGCAAGTCGCTGACACTGAGCGTACTCTTTTTGCGGGCGTCGATCTTGACATTGACCACCGGACGAGGCGGGTGGCTCGATTTCCACCAGTCCGGTACCCGGACGACCAGGCCGCTCTCCTCGAAGACCGGGATGTCCTGAAGGAACCGGTACGCCTCGCGAGGAGTCCAGGCAAGAGGATGATAGATCTCGCCCGACTCGACCATCTCCTTGATGAGCGGGCTGCGCTCGGTCGCGCGCTGGATGGGCACCAAGAGCGACAGGAGTGCCGGTCGGTTTTTCGCGCCGGCGTACTGCTGAAGGGCCTTGCCGAGCGGCTCGTGCTGCACGCTTCCCTGGGCCGAGAGCCTGGGAATGAAGGTCGCCAGGAATGCGAATGGGTGCTCCGGGTCGCGCTTGTTCTCCGCGAGGTGGAACGTCACGCGGCCGACGAGCCGCCACTGCGGATTCCGCTCGCTGAGGTAGGCTTGGACCCCACCCTCATGATGCTCGACCTCGGCGCGGACGAGCGAATCGAGCTCCGACCACCAGGTTGCCAGGACATCGGCGGTGAGGTACTCACAACCGTGCATCGGAGGCGCATGGAGAACCTGAAACGCCAGGTCGGTCTCGGAGGGCTGCGGTATGGGCGGGACTGCACCACCTTCCCCATCCGTCGGCGTCTGACAGAGCCGGGTCAGGTAGAGACGGGCGAAGTCGCGGGCGAAGCCGAATGTCGGCGGCAGGGCCGACTGGAGCTCAGTCGTTGCAAGGTGCAGGAGACCAGGTGCCGTGCCGCCGGCGAAGGCAGCATGCACTCGTTTCCCGACCGCGCCGTCCAGAGCGGAGCCAGCCGGTTCGGCGACCTCGCGGACGTGAAGATGGCCCTGGGGTGATAGGAAGAGTTCAAAAGCCATGGGTGACTCGGCCGTCCTTGACGTCTGGGGAAGTCATGAAGAGTAATGAAGGTTGTCACGAGGTTGCGTGTCACAATGAGCGGTCTCTGGCGACGAGCGCGGCATGACTCTCTGAAGCCTTCATCGCCGCTTCGCGCAGGCTCCATGCAATACCATTCTCAACGAAGCCGTCAAGCTTCTGCCTCGTCGGCGGGTGCCAGAAGTGCACCCTGATTGGCAGCCCTGGTCCATGTGATCGCGGTGGGATGAAGGCCGCAACGCTCGCGGAGGCGCGAGGCCACCAGGTCACGCTCGGGCTCGGAAAGCAAACCGAAGGCGTAAAGCGTGGGGCCCCATGAGCTCTGCCCGGCGCCAGACAAGCCGAGTCGGCCGAGCTCGGCGATGATCCCCTCGGACTGGGCACTGGCGTAGACGCTTCCCTGCACGGGAGCGAACGCGGCGCCGATGCGGGCCTGGAGTTCGTCGAGCGCTGCTCCGAACGCCGGGAGGTCGCGCTCCGCGACGGCCGGAAGGATTCCCAGGAGCACCAGCCGGCAAAGTCGTTCAGTGACGCGATCGGGCAGGGGGGGGAGATCACTGAAGGCCTGGAGCTCGTCAGGACCATGCCTGCCCCGGGGGCCTGGCGGCTGAACGATCAGGATCGACCAATCCTCCGGGAATGGCATTCGGGCAACGAGCGGCGGCGGGTGGACCTCATCGCGCCGGCCCCCGTCAACGATCAGCCCGCCACGGAGAAAACCATGGAGCCCGATCCCGGATCGGCGGCCACGTGCCGAGAGTGCCGCCAGCGACTCGACCGATGGATCGGAATCACCTGCCAGTTTCAGGACGATCCGGACAACGGCCAGGCTGAGCTGGGTTCCAACTCCGAGGCCGACATGATCCGGAGGCGCGGCAACCACCTGGATCCTCGCGGGCGCGACTTCAGGTCGATCCACTGGTAGTTGTATCCGCTGTTCCTGGATCTGGCGGAGCGTGTCCTGAGCTCGGTCAGCCAGTGGGCCGGCGAAGCTCCAGTTCGCCGCGGGCTCGGCGAGGAGCTCGATGCCAGGTGCCTCGATCATCAGCCCGACGCCTCCAAACTGCCTTGGCGCTTGCGGACCCCAGCCCAACAGACCGAAGTGAAGGCGGCTCGCGGTTCGGATGCGAAGTTGCGTCATGAGCGTGCCGCAGTCGAGTCGAGATGAACGGGTCCGGGAGGCTCGAGGACGTGATCATGCAAGAGTCTGAAGGCCGCCGCCTCGACGGGGCCTCCGGTCTTGGCGACGATGACGGCAAGCCGCTGGAGCTCGGTCAGGATCTCGGCTCGCGGCAGGAACGCCGTCCTGGTGGCGAGGATGGCTGCTTCCACCACCGCATGCCGGGCGCGATTGAAACCCAGGAAATCTCGTAGTCGGCCCTCGGCGAGAGTCTCGACGGTGAGCCGGGCGCGGTCCGCCCGGTCATCGGCGTCCGTGACGCGGAACTCGAAATAACGGCAGGCTCCGCCGAGAATCCAGCCGGCGACCAGACGGGCGGGACGCAACTCGGGCGCGGGGATGAGGGGAACGCCGATCGCCGTCTGGGCCAGCAACAGAACATCATCGGTCACATGAAAGACCCCTTCGCCTCTCGCCTTGAGGTTCTGATAAGTCGTCGACGAGCGATAGGGACGAAGCTCGAACGTCTTCATGCTCGGGTCGGGGCCGATCTTCGGTCCCATGGGAGCGATGTTGAGCAGACCCTCGGGGCTCAGCGTTGTCAGGATCCCTTCGAGAATCACGCGCGGGTCTCGTTCTCTTCGTCGAGGCCGATGACGGTGTCCGTGTCCGTGTTCACGGCTGCGGCGTTTCCTGGCTCGCCGATCTGGCCGTTCTCCTGCTCCTTTGCCAGGGGCCGGCAGCGTGCCGGATGGCTTTCCTCGGGCTCGGTCAGGAAGCCCCACTGCAGCGCTTGATCCTGACGATAATTCTTGCCGAGCGTCAAGGCGGTTTTGGCCTTCATCAGCTCGTAGCCGAGGTAAAACGCGTGCGACGGATCGGCGACCTTCATGAGATCGAAGAGTTCGAAGGGATCGGGGCTGCTGAGGAACGCATTGTGGTTCAGAGCGTAGATCAGGCCGTTCTCGGCGAAGATCCGCCAGTTTGGGTCCCGGATCCGCCGCTGGAGCTCGGCAAGGTTCTGGAGACCGAACGGTTCGACCTTGACGTCGCGCAGCATGATCAATCGCGATTCGATGTGCTTGGGCAGTGTGCGGCGAACCACCGCATGATGCACCAGCCGGCGCGCCAGGTCGATCTCGCGGACCGAGGACCTGGCCCAGTTGATCACCGCGGTCGTGAGCACGCTCCGAACTGCGAGCTCCTGACAGATGCCGGCGAGCAAGGTGTTCACGCCGGCCGAATCGACGTCGGTCAGCTCGGTCAGGTTGCCAGTGCCCATCATGAGCGCCGCCTCGGGATAGCGGTGGCGAACCTCGAGGTAACGCCCCAGTGACGCCGCGCAGCCAAAGCCGATGGGTTCAAGGATGGGATCGATGCGCAAGGGAACTCCCCGGCTGCGCAGGAAGCTGACGGTCTGGTCCAGGCCCGCGAGCGAGCCGGGCCGATCCGGAATCGCGACCACTTCAACGCCCCAATCCACGGCATGATCACGATTGGTCGCGTTCACGCTCAGGACCAGCTCGGCTCCCGCGGCGACAGCCAGGGAAACTTCGGCCGGGTCGAAACTGTCGATCGACACACGGAGACCTCGCTCACGCAGCGATTTGACGGCGTCGCCAATGCCGTTCCAGGATGTGCCGGGGTCGCAGCCCAGGTCGATCACGTCGGCTCCGTCGCGGACGAACTGCTCGGCCTGCCCAGTGAGAACACTGCGCGGCAGTCGCGGCACGTGATTGATCTCGGCCAGAATCTCGATGTCATAGGCGCCATATCCCTGGCTCTGTGCATCAGCCTGACCGAAATGGCGAGGCAGGTTGCGCAGATCCTCGGGGCCGAGCTCAACCGCAACTCCGCACGCTTTCTCGAGAATGGGAGTCAGGTCGCCCCGGCAATGGCCCGGCAGGATGACGCGGTCGACCCCGGCAGGAACCTCGAGACGGCGAGCCACCCACGCCGGCGTCATCAGCGCGGCGACCGAGATCGGCAGGACAGTGATCTCGGGCACGAAGCCAGCACGCGGAGCCAGTTCGTCGAGCACCTGCCGCAGGGCAAACTCGGCCAGGCGGCCGGTGACGAAGAGGAAGCGGGGGAGTCGGTTCGTGGTCGTTGCGACGGTGCTCAACGCGGTCGGTGCTCCCTCTGGGCAATGGGGAACCGTCCTTGTCGCGGATTCCGCCGAAACGCGGGACAGCCGGCCGGCGTGGGATCAGGTCGGCCGGGGCTGATCGTCGATTGTAACAGGTTTCCTGGACCGGCCCAAAAACGTGGAGCGATTCCCGCGTCAGCGAATCGCCCCTCCATTGATTCGCACGACCTGCCCCGTCATGAACTCCGCGGCCGGACTGACGAGAAAGCAGGCAACGCGGGCGACGTCATCGGGAGTGCCCCAGCGAGCCAGGGGCGTCTCGCGGAGGACCCGATTGTGCCAGGTGGATGAGGCCGCCTGGCCCCAGGCCGTCTTGATCCAGCCAGGCGCGAGCGCATTGACGCGAACTTCCGGAGCCAGGCTCAGCGCCAGGCTGCGGGTGAATGCCATGACGGCGCCCTTGGTTGCTGCGAACAGCTCGCCGGAATCTCCTGCCATGCCCGTCTCGGCCTGGTCCCAGCCCATCGTCACGATGGCGCCATGGCGTTGGGCTTTCATCCTGCGGCCGGCCTCGCGGCAAAGGCGAATCGTCGCCGCCACGTCGACTGACCAGAGGAGATCGAGCTTGGCATCGAACGAGAGCTGCGCATTCGGGCCGGTCAATGTATCGGCCCCGGCGATGTGGAGCCAGGCATCCAGGCCGTTCCAGACGCCCCAGGCTTGCTCCACCAGCCGGTCGCCGGCGGCCCGGTCGGCCAGGTCGGCCATCAGAGCCTGAGATCGGACGCCGCGCGACCGCAGGTCGCTTGCCAGGTCATCCGCCGCCCGCGCCGAGGTTCTGCCGTGAACGATCACATCGGCGCCGGCCTCGGCCAGTCCAACGGCCACGGCGCGGCCAATGCCCGAAGTGGCACCGAGAACGGCTGCCCGGCGCCCGCGCAGTGAGAATGAGGAGGAAGCCGCGGTCATGGTCGAGGCGAAGCAGAGGTTTGAACGGGCTGGCCCGATGCCAGGGCTCTCGCGTACATTCGTCGTCATTCACGCTACCCGGGCACGGATGATGAAGACAAGCAGAGACAGCCCATGAAATCCTCTCTCAGGCGACTGGGCCGGATCCTTCCCTGGCTCCAGACGGGATGGTCGATCCTCGGAGTGACCCTGGTATTTGTCGTCCTTCTCGAGCTGGGGCTGCGCGGGGTCTTCGTGCTCAAGGACCGGTGGAAACCGCAAATTCCCCCGGATCCACGCGTGGTCTCGGAAGACCGCGATGGAGGGACCTGGCTGCCACTTCACTATCGAGAGCTTGAGGCCCTTTCGGACCGCTGGCAACCTTATGTCTACTTCCGCCAGCGTCCATTTCCGGGACAGACCATCACCGTTCTTGAGGACGGGTTGCGGACGACCTGGCAGCCACCGCCATCGCAAGGGGATGACCAGCGGGCCAGGCCGCTCAAGATCCTCCTGCTCGGCGGCTCTTCGCTCTGGGGTTTCGGTTCCAGAAATGACGAGACCATCCCGTCGCTGATCGCGCGCGGACTCCACGAGCGAGGCGTCCGCGCCGAGATCAGGAACCTGGCGGAGATCGGCTTCGTCAGCACGCAAGAAGTGATCGCGCTCCTCCGAGAGCTCCAACAGGGCTATCGACCCGACCTCGTGCTCTTTTACGACGGCGTCAACGACACGACCTCGGCCTTGCTGGAAGGACAGCCGACGGTGACAACGAACGAGGTCAACCGGGTTCGCGAGTTCAACATCCTGCAGTCGCCCGCGCGACTTGCGTCGGCCCTGGCCGGAAGGCTGATCCAGAACTCCGCCTTGTTCCGGTTCGCCGGGTCCGTGGGCAGACGATCCGGCTTGGGACGGGTCAAGGAGCCAAGAGCGCCTTCCGAGACCGGGCTGATCGTCCTCGCGATGGGGGTTGTGCGCGGCTACGTGGCCAACCTCGAGCTGGTCGAAGGTCTGGGAAAGGCCTACGGGTTCCGTCCGGTTTTCGTCTGGCAGCCAGACATCTTCTCGAAACCGAGGCTTGTTCCGTTCGAAGCCGAGGAGAAGGCGAAGTATGGATGGGCCAGCTCCTTGTTCGCGGAAGTCCACCGGCAGCTCGAGCGGGCCGACGCGCTTGTCTCCAACCCGGGTTTCCTCAACCTGAGCGGGATTTTCTCGGAGACCGACTCGCTCCAGTTCCTGGACTTCTGCCACACGACCGAAGAGGCGAACGCCCGGATTGCCTCGGTGCTGGTCTCCAAGCTGATTGAAACCGCGAAGGTCGGCCCGGGAGCACCCGCCTCCATGCACTGAGTGCGAATGCAAATTCTCTCTGTGATCTCTCGGGGGTAACTCCCATCCGAAGGATGGGGTCGCTCTGTGGTTCGGGGCGTACGTGTTTCGGTAGCGCTTCGTTGCCCCACCTCACGCTATCCGGGGGTTTCTTCGCCAGCTTCGTCGGCTGGTGTCCCCAGCCTTCGGCTGTGGGCCCAGTCCCTCATCAGCCTGGGTTTTTCATCGATCTATGCCTTTAGGCGTCAGGCTATTAAAAACGGGGTTGAACAAGGTCATGGGGCGCAATCTAATCCCTTTGGTATGAATGACTTGTGGCCATCGGCAAGCCGATTCTGGATAAATCAAGCCAGGGTCAGAAACGGTCAATAACCCCGATTCTGACTCGTTCCGACCCCAAAATCAGAGGTTAATGACCCAAAACCCTCAGCAAACGCGCCCACAACCCCCTGTTGAAAGAGGCTGGGCTGACAAAGCCGACAGCCGCCCACCCCTCCGGGGGCCCGGTGGTTGGGGGGGCGATTGGTAGGTCTGGCATGCCCCTGACGGCCTCAGGGCGAGAGCGGCCACCGCACTCGGATGCATGCAAGCAGGCGCCGGGAAGTTGGGTGTCATAGAGGCAAGTTACGCCTCCGCGATAATCGGCGTTCTTAGCCCCGTGTCGTCTCATTGTCTCTATTCAGTATGTCACCGAACCAGGCGATTACCTCCGAAAAAACGAGACTCCTCGCTGATCACCACCTGGTCCAAGGGGACGAGCCACACTAACCCGAAGCGTGAGCGAGGGATGCCGCAAGTCAGTTGCGGCGCGACGCCAGCGCCCTCGCTCACGCTTCGGGTTAGTATGTAGGACGACTCAAGCCGCGGAGCTGGATCAGCGCAAGCCGAATTTCCTGCTGGTGTTCAGCGAGAAGTGTCGAAAAACAGTCCCCTTTTTCCGCAATCCCCGTCCGGCAACTGTGATAGCATGGGGCATTCACTGTCTCGGGGATTCAACTTATGTCCGGTCCGCTGGATGTGCTTCGATCCGCGATCGAGAAGGGCCAGGCGCTGGTCCTGGTCGGGGCCGGGGTGTCAATCGGGGCAACCAGGGGCCAGGTGGTTCAAGTCGGAAAAAAGAAGTTTCCCCTCGCTTCCTGGACCGGTTTGCTTCATCACGGGGTCACATACTGCGAGCAATGGGTCAAGGCGGACCTTCCACGTGGCTGGGCCAAAGCCGTGCGCGCCGAGATCAATGTTGGCGATTGCGGATCGCTGATCGGAGCGGGAAGCAAGATCGAGGAGAAGCTGAAAGCACCGGAGGGCCGTTACATCACGTGGTTGCAGTCAACTGTCGGCGCGCTCGATATCGTCGATGATTCGGTCCTTCAAGCCATCGCGGCACTCGGGCTCCCGATCGCCACCACCAACTACGATCGCCTGCTTGAAACGATCACAAGTCAGCCCGCGGTCAACTGGATGCAGAGGCACAAAGTCCAGCCTATCCTGAGAGGAGATGCGAAAGGCATCATCCATCTCCACGGAGACTGGGACGACCCGAAATCGATCGTTCTCGGCCATCGTTCGTACGTCGCTGTCGAGCGTGATCCCCACGCGCAGGCGATACTTCATGAAATCTTTGCGTCTCGGACTGTGCTCCTGGTCGGCTTCGGTGGCGGCTTGAGCGACCCCAATTTTGGTCCGCTGCTGAAGTGGGTTGCCGAGGCGTTCGCCAGCTCGACATACCCCCATTTTCTGCTCTGCCTGGAAGAGGAGCTCAAGAGCCTCAAGCTCGACCATCCCATCCAGCCATTGGACTACGGTAAAACGCATGCCGACCTGGCTCCCTTCCTGAGGGGCCTGGCCCCTGCGAGAAAAAGTCCTCCTCCAGATCTCAGCCCACCGGAGACAATCAGGCCTCGCTTGCTGATCAATTTCCCCCGCAACCTGGGTTTCCTGGGCCGGGAGGACGAACTGACTCGACTGCACGCCGTGCTTTCAGGCTCGGGATCGGGCCCGGGTCCGGTCGGAATCCGTCCCGCGGGCTCCGCGCGGGTGGCGGGGCTGATCGGGATGGGTGGGATCGGCAAGACCCAGCTCGCCGTGGAATACTCGTATCGCCAGCATGGGGCCGGTACTTATCCCGACGGCATCTTCTGGATCAACGCCGCCGAACCGCTCGATCAGGGCTTTGCCCGGCTGGCGCGCGACTTGGGCCTGGCAAGGACTGACCAGCCGCTCGACCAGCAGGTCCGCTCGGCTTTCGATGCACTCGGCCGGTGGAAAAAGGCATTGCTCGTGCTTGATAACCTCGAGGACCCGGGAATCTTGAACCGGCCCATCGTTTCGGGCTGCATTCCGGCCGGGCTCCCCTGCCGGCTGCTATTCACCACGCGCCGCCGTGACCTGGGCGGGTTCACGCCGGTCGAGGTCACCGTCCTGCCTGAAGATTCCGCGCTCCAGCTTCTGCTCCGCCATCCCAACCGCCAGCCAGCGATCGACCCCGGCGATCCCGACCATGAACCCGCGGTCGCCATCACCCTGATGCTGGGCCGCCTGCCGCTGGCGCTGGAGCTGGCGGGAGCGTACCTGGGAAAATGGTCCGATCCGGACAAGCCAGGTTTCGTGCCGCTTTCCGGCTACCGCGACCGTCTGAAGACGAAGGGCCGGCTGGCCACGGTGGATGTCGGGGCGAAGAAGCTCTCCGACAACGAGCTCCAGAGTATCCACGCTAATGCGGTCGAGGCCACTCTGCGCCAGCAATAGGAGGTTCTGGACGATGAGGACGCCCGGAGCTTGCTGCTGGTCGCCGGCCAGCTTCCTGAAGCGGCGGTCATCCCGAACGAGCGGCTCGGGCTGCTGGCCGGTGTCGCGGTTCGGAGCGACGACGGCGCAGGACCATGTCCGCTGGACGAGGCCCTGAGGCGGCTCGAAGACGACTGCCTGGTGGAAGAGCTCCATCGCGACCAGGTGCGGCTCCATCCCCTGGTCCGCGAGTTCGCCGAACGGCTGACCCCGGACGCAACCCGGGACGCGTTCCGCCTCGCCTGCGCCGGGCGAATGGCCGCGGCCTACGAGGATTACGCGACCCTCGAGGAGATGGCCCGGAAGCACCCGGGCGTGACGCCTCTCGAAGACGACCTGCTCGTGGCCCTGGGGTTTTGCCCTTCGGATGACAAATCCGTGCAGCCGCGCCTGCAATCCTTGCTCCGCGTGCTCCAGCGCGAGTCGCACCACCTCCGCACCTGGGACCCAACCGAGGCCCCAGCCATTTTTCCTCAGCAGATCCGCAACCGTGCCTTCCTTCTGGACCTCGAGCCGCTGGTGCGCAGCGCGGAGACCCGGCTCGCCTGCCTGGGGCAGGGGCACGCCCTGCTGCGCTGGCGTGCCAGCCTCGAATCGCCCGCCCTCGTCCGCACGCTGTCGGGACATGGCGGTGGGGTCAAGGCGGTGGCGGTGACGGGAGATGGTCGAGTCGTCTCCGGCTCATTTGACGGCACGCTGAAGGTTTGGGACCTGAACAGCGGCCAGGAGCAGCGGACGCTGTCGGGACATGGTGGTGGGGTCAGAGCGTTGGCGTTGACGGGAGATGGCCGAGTTGTCTCTGGCTCATCCGGTGGCACGGTGAAGGTGTGGGACCTGAACAGCGGTCATGAGGAGCGCACGCTGTCGGGACATGACGGTGTGGTCAATGCGTTGGCGTCGACGGGCGATGGTCGAGTCGTCTCCGGCTCCGAGGATGGCACGGTGAAGTTGTGGGACCTGAACCGCGGATCGTGTCTGGCGACCGTGCTGACCGACAGCAGCCCTCGATCCTTCGATGTCAAAGCCGTCTCGGATGGAATCACGCTGGTCGTGGGCGAGGCGAGCGGGGCGGTCTCCTGCTTCCGGCTGGTGTTGCCATGAAAGTAGCGGTCTGCACCGACATGAGGCTGGGGCCAGGGGAAAAGAGATGCGGTTTTCGGGGTCTCGAATGGGGCCATTCATCCTTTCCGGCCGGCCCGAATGGGGGAAAAGCTGAGCAGCACCTCCGGGTGTCGTAAGCGGGGTGGCGCCTTTGGAAGCTTCACTCACCATCTTGCCCGATTCCGAATTCCGAACTCCCAGCCAGGACGGGTAATCGCCTCATCGAACGAGCCTGGCACTTCTGCCGTATGATCATGTCAGGGGACGGGTGGACGCGATGGTTTCGCTGGGTTAGAATCGACACACCTGATCCGAACGGCCGATCGAGTGACGCAAGCCATTATCCAGCCTGGAAAAGCGCTCTTGGCACAGATTGGTGCAACCGCCCTCACGAGAGTATCGTGAGACTGAAGCCTGGGGGATTTGTGGCATTCCAGTTCAAGCGAGCGCACTGCGTTGCGGCTGGTACATTCAACATGTACATCATCCAACCCGCTTGGCTTGCGGAAGTGGGCATTATTTCCAAGGAGATCCCGGTCGAGATCTACTCGAAGCTTGACGAGCCAGGATTTCGTTTCGCGTCTCCCAAAATGACGTCTCGCTGGATCGTGACCCCCTCCCGTATTCAAGTGGAGTCAGACCGCCCGGATGAGGACTGTGGCGGAGCCATAGCTCGGGTACTCGAGCAACTCCCCTGGACACCGCTCGTTGCCTTGGGCAACAACACGATCTATCGCGCGTCGTTGGATGAACTTGCCCATCTGCCGCTCTTCGGATCTCTGAAACAGGATCCTCCGACTGGTTACGAGTTCGCGCAGAAGACGGTGCACTATGGATTGAAGCGGGGGGAGACCGTCTTCAATCTCATGCTCTCGCTTACCGTGGACGAGCTGGAAGTTTCGGTGAACGCACATACCGAGTTGCAGGGCCACAAGAGCGACAATGCCCAGCTTGTCGCCCGACGCTTCCTCCAGGACCGAGAAACAGCCGAAATATTGATCGACGAACTCTTCAACGCGAGCGTGAATTATGCGAAGCCCGACCATCCATCACAAAAGAAGACTGACCGAGGGAATGGAGACCGATGACAATTGGGTCAAAGAGGGTCGTTACGATTCTGAGTTCGTTGCCGCTGTCCAGAAGGAAATCGAAGCCCTTCGTAACCTTCCCCCGAACTGGGATGGCTACGGTGCGCCTGTCATCGATCCGAGGTTCATTGACGCCGCGAAGCGCTTCATAGCCAGCCTCCCCGACAATCTGGCGTTTCGCCCCCTCGTCGTCCCGACATCCAACGGATCGCTTCAATTGGAGTGGCACGAGGGACCGAGGAGCCTGGAACTGGAGTTCGAGTCCCCTCGGACGTTTCGATTCCTTCAATGGCATCCCGAGGAAGGCATCGAGGAAGAGGACACAATCGCGGTGGAGGACACGGAGCGTGCCGTTGATCTGATCAACTGGTTCACGCGCGGGGCGTGCCGATGAGCGAAGCGGGAGCGTCCGTGTCCGAAGGACCGACAGGACCTCCCGTTGGGGATGATGAAGACCTCTACCGATGCATCAGTCCGGCATGGTGGGTCGCCGATGAGCGCCGGGTTTCCTCAGCCGCGTTCAGCTACCCTGTGTTCTCGGTGGATGTGGCTTCGCTCGCAGGGTCGCCCCAGGCGACCCTTTCACGTTTCCGGCCGGGCTCTGGCATAGCCTCTTTCCTGTGCCGGGCAGCACGGCAGGAAGGCTGTGAGGTTCATCTGGAAGTCGACGCCGAATACCCCGAGAACCAAGCTCACGCACACGTTTACATGCCTAAACCGAACAGCAAGCGAAAGACCACGGCAAGGAAACTGGCAAACGTGTGCCGCGTCTTGATCCCTCCGAAGCCGGCTGAATGACGTCGATTGACAAGGCAGACCATGAGCATCTCCACCCAGCGTTTTGGGGAGCTTCGCAGGACCAGGTCCTGTAAACGCTTTCCGCCCGGCATTCATCAGATCGTTCGGCAGGACTGCTCGAGCCGCCTCGAGGCATCCCGCCCGCTTCCGAGCAATCTGCGACCACGCCTGCGTCCGACTTGCGCGGTGCTAACGCCTTGGTGGCACCGGTTTGACAGGGCCCAGGCCCTCTGGGACAATCGCTGGCGAAACAGGACTTGCGGCTCGATTGCAGGCCTTGCAGCCCCAACTGGCGACCCTTCTCGAGTCCGAGCCGATGATGCCCGACTCAGACCCCTTCGAACCCAAGACGGCGGTAGACGGCGGGCAAGTCGAGACTACCCTCATCGAGCCGGTCACTTGCCTGGTATGCGGTTGTCTGTGCGACGACATCAGGGTGGTCAATCAAGGGGAGAAGATCACCGAAGCCGGGAATGCGTGCGTACTTGGCAGGGAGTGGCTGCTGCGCGATCGCTCACACGAACCCGGCAAGCCTGCCGCCCTGATCAAAGGGCAACCCGTGGAGGCGGCTGAGGCCGTGGAGCAGGCGGCCCGGATGCTGATGAAGGCCCACGCGCCCATCATTCTCGGGCTGGGCCGATCAACGAATGAGACCGTGGCGGCCGCCCTGGAACTGGCGGATGGTATCGGTGCGGTCGTCGACCCGGGCGACAGCCGCTCGTCCGCTCCTCGCATGCTTGCCTTTCAGCGTGTCGGCAGGGTCTCGGCCACCCTGGGCGAGGTCAAGAACCGGGCGGACGTCGTCTTCTTCTGGGGCGCCGATCCGGTGGTGAGCCATCCCCGGCACTGGCAGCGCTACTCGGTAGAACCTCGGGGGCGTTTCATTCCCGACGGACGAGCCGGCAGGACCGTGATCGTCGTTGATCAAGAGCGCACGGCCACGGCCGAGCAGGCCGACCTCTTTTTGGAGATCGACGCGAGCCGACAGTTCGAGGTTCTCTGGATATTACGCGCCCTGGTTCGAGGAGTGGTGCTCGACCCGATTCGGGTTCGCGAGCTGGCGGGTGCCGATCTGCCGCGGCTGCGAGAGCTTGGCGGGCGACTCATGGCTGCTCGCTACGGAGCCTTCTTTCATGGGTCTCTGATCACTCAGGGAACAATGAACGAGGCTTCAGCAACACTCGAGGCCGCGTATGGCCTGGTTCGCGACCTCAATCGTCAGGCCAAGTTCGTGATCCTGGGCATGGGGGAGCCAGGCAATTCCCAGGGGGCCGAAGCCGTCCTGACCTGGCAGACCGGATTCCCCACGAGTGTGGACCTGTCTGCCGGCTATCCCCGGTCGCTGCCCGGCGTCACGACCGCCAGCCGACGGCTCGGTTGCGGCGAGGCGGACTTGGCGCTGATTGTGGGGTCCTTGCCGCTGGAGCAACTCGATGAGAATTCTCGTGCACAGCTCGAGAAGATTCCCGCGGTGGTGATCGCCCCGCGGGATGACGCGGATCCATGGCCCGTGGAACCAGGCGTGAGGTGCTTCGCCGCAACACCGGGCCTTGACGACTCGGGGACGGTCATGCGCATCGATGGCGTCTCGCTTCCCCTCCGGCCGGTCCGGACGTCCCCGCACATGACCGAGCGGCAATGGCTCGAAGCCATCAGCCAGCACATGACAGCTCTTGCGAGCACTTGATTCCGGAGGTTCTGACGATCACACCGTGCGATACTTGCGTTGATCAGATTACCGCACTATGCGATAACGGACGAAGGATAAAGGCTGCGCATGGGCTCGCGTCCAAGGAAGGAAATCTCCTGGTGAGGATCATCTCGAATCGGAGGTTACGCGAATACTGGGAGTCGCGAGGCGCCGACTCCCGGATCGCGGAGAGAAACCTTTCTGCCTGGCGCAAGCTGACCGAGAACGCGGATTGGACGAACTTTGGCGCGCTCAGGCAAACGTTCCAATCGGCTGACCTGGTAGGCAACTGCGTGGTCTTCGATGTGGGCAACAATCGCTATCGTCTGATCGGCCGTGTGAACTACGCCAGGGGCATCGTCTACTTCTACAGCGCCGGGTCCACCACAAAGAACGCCGTAAAGCATTAAATCTGAGTACGTTAGAACGCATCGATCATTTTGAATAACGAGCCGTCGAAATCCAGAGAAACGCCCAGTTAC
>JBEKTN010000124.1:0-20642 GCA_049516015.1 Isosphaeraceae bacterium
CTCGGCCCGGGGTGCGTGGGATTTCGCCCATTCCAGGCGCCAGGGTCTTGAACACCGGGTCCAGGCGCTGCACCGCCTCAACCGAACCGCCGATCATCATGCAGTAACCGCGCTCCAACCCCCAGACTCCACCGCTGGTTCCGACGTCGACGTAATGGATCTCCTTCGGCGCGAGCTCCCTGGCACGGCGGATGTCGTCCACGTAATAGGAATTACCACCGTCGATGAGAATGTCACCTGCCTCGAGATAGGGCAGGAGGCCGGCGACGGTCTTGTCGACGACGGCCGCGGGGACCATGAGCCAGATCGCTCGGGGCTTGTCCAGCTTCTTCACGAAGTCTTGCGGCGACGACGCTCCAACCGCCTTTTCCTTGACCAGCTCTTCCACCGCCTGCGGCGACACGTCGAAAACCACGCACTCGTGGTCTGCCTGGAGAAGCCGTCGCACCATGTTGGCGCCCATTCGGCCCAGTCCAATCATTCCGAGTTGCACGGCTGGCTCCTTTGTCAAAGCAGAGGGCTCTTCGAGTCCTGCTGTTCTCATGCGGGATTCTTGAGTTCGCGGTAGCGGCGGATCAGGTTGTTCGTTGAATTATCGTGGGCGAGGTTGGGTTCCACCTTGCTCTCGAGTTCCGGGATGATGCGCTGGGCCAGCACCTTGCCCAGCTCGACCCCCCACTGATCGAACGAGTCAATGTTCCAGATGATGCCCTGGGTGAAGACGCTGTGCTCGTACAGGGCCACAAGCTTGCCGAGCGCTTGCGGAGTGAGTCGTTGGGCCAGGATCGTGTTCGATGGCCGGTTGCCCTCGAAGACCCGGTGGGGCACCAGCCAATCCGGCGTGCCCTCGGCCTTGACTTGCTCGGGCGTCTTGCCGAAGGCGAGCGCCTCGGTCTGGGCGAAGACGTTCGCCATCAGCACATCGTGGTGCCGGCCGAGTGGATGGAGCGTCTGGGCGAATGCGATGAAGTCACACGGGATGAGCTTGGTTCCCTGATGAATCAACTGGTAGAACGAGTGCTGGCCGTTGGTGCCGGGCTCGCCCCAGTAGATGGGGCTGGTCTGATAGGCGGCTTCCGTCCCATCGAGCGTGACGTGTTTGCCGTTGCTCTCCATCGTCAACTGCTGCAAGTAGGCCGGGAATCGTTTCAAGTACTGGTCGTACGGCAGGACTGCAACGGTCTGTGCGCCGAAGAAATCGTTGTACCAGATGGCCAGCAGACCCAAGAGCACCGGCAGGTTGCGCTCGAACGGCGTGGTGCGGAAGTGCTCGTCCATCTGATGGAAGCCGTCGAGCAGGGCTCGAAAGTTGTCCGGCCCGATCGCGAGCATGGTCGAGAGGCCGATCGCCGAATCCATCGAATAACGCCCGCCGACCCAGTCCCAGAACTCGAACATGTTGGCGGTGTCGATGCCGAACTCGGACACCTTCGCGGCATTCGTCGAAACCGCGACGAAATGCTTCGCCACGGCTTTTGCATCGTTGCCCAGGCCCTTCAGCAACCAGTCACGCGCGCTTTGAGCGTTCGTCATCGTCTCCAGGGTGGTGAAGGTCTTGGACGAGACGATGAACAGCGTTTCCGCCGGATCGAGGTCGCGGGTCGCTTCCACCAGATCGGTGGCGTCGATATTGGACACGAACCGGAACGTCGTGGCCCGGTCGCTGTACTGCTTGAGTGCCTCGTGGGCCATCACGGGCCCGAGGTCGGAGCCGCCGATGCCGATGTTGACGACATTGCGAATGCGTTTGCCGGCGTGACCTTTCCAGGCGCCGCTGCGCACCCGGTTGGAGAAATCCGCCATCTTGTCGAGGACGGCGTGGACCTGAGGCACCACGTTTTCGCCATCGACGATGATCGATGCACCTTTCGGCGCGCGCAAGGCCACGTGCAGGACGGAGCGGTTCTCCGTGACGTTGATCTTTTCACCCCGGAACATGGCGTCGATCCGCGCTTGCAGATCGGACTGCTCGGCCAATCGCAGGAGCAGCTTGAGGGTCTCGTCGGTGATGCGATTCTTCGAGTAATCGAGGAAGATGCCCAGGTCCTCGGCCGTCATCCGCTCGCCGCGCTCGGGATCATCCGCGAACAGCTTTCGAAGGTGCAAATCGCCGATCTTTTGATGGTGAGCCGCCAGTGCCTTCCAGGCCGGACGACTGGTGAGTGACTCGATACTGGCCGTCATATGCGTTCCTTTCGTTGTCGTTATCCCTGTAGCGTGTGTCAGGTGCCAGAGGACTCCAGTGCGTTGTTCACGATTCGCTGGGCCTCGCTCACGATGGAGTCCAGGTGGGCCTGGTCTCTGAAGCTCTCGGCGTAGATCTTGTAGATGTTCTCCGTGCCGGACGGCCGGGCCGCGAACCAGCCGCTCGTGCTCACGACTTTGAGCCCGCCGATCGCTGCGTCATTGCCCGGGGCGCGGGTCAGCTTGGCCGTGATCGGCTCGCCGGCCAGCTTGGACTCCTTGACAGCCTCGGGTGACAGTTTTCCAAGCCGCGCCTTCTGCTCGGGCGACGCCGGCGCGTCAATCCGCGTGTAGTAAGGAATGCCGAATTCCGCCGTCAATTCGGTGAAGTGCTCGCCCGGGTCCTTGCCCGTTCGCGCCGTGATCTCGGCCGCCAGCAGGTCCATGATCGGGCCGTCCTTGTCTGTCGTCCACACGGTGCCGTCGTGCCGCAGAAAGCTCGCCCCGGCACTCTCCTCGCCGCCGAAGCAGCACGTACCGTCGAACAAGCCCGGCGAAAACCACTTGAAGCCCACCGGCACCTCACACAGCCGACGGCCCAGCTTGTGCACCACCTGGTCGATCATGCTGCTGCTGACCAGCGTCTTGCCGACCGCGGCCTGCGCCGACCAGCGGGGGCGATGGGTGAGCAGGTAGCCTATGGCGACAGCCAGGTAGTGGTTGGGGTTCATCAGGCCCACCGAGGGCGTGACAATGCCGTGCCGGTCGGCGTCGGGGTCGTTGGCGAAGGCGACGCGATACTGATCCTTGAGACCGACGAGCCGGGCCATCGCGTATGGGCTGGAACAGTCCATGCGGATCTTGCCGTCGTGATCGACGGTCATGAACGAGAAAGTCGGATCGAGCTTGGGGTTCACCACGTTGATATTCAGGCCGTAGACCTCGTTGATTGGTTCCCAGTAGTGCAAGGCCGCACCGCCGAGCGGATCGACGCCCAGCTTGAGGCCGGCGGCGCGGATGGCGTCCATGTCGATGACGTTCCGCAGGTCGTTGACGTAGGGAAGGACGAAGTCTTCCTGGTGCGTGTTCCCCGCCTTGACGGCCGTCGAAAACGGGATGCGTTTGACGCCGGCATTGCCGGTACGCAGCAGCTCGTTGGCCCGGTTTTCGATCCACTTCGTCACGTCGGTGTCGGCGGGACCGCCGTTGGGTGGGTTGTACTTGATGCCGCCATCCTCGGGGGGATTGTGCGACGGCGTGACGACGATGCCGTCGGCGAGCTGCTCGTTGCGGCCGCGGTTGTAAACGAGGATGGCTCGCGAAATGACGGGCGTCGGGGTCACGCCGTCGTCGCGCTGGATGACCGTTTCCACGCCGTTGGCCGCCAGAACTTCGAGCGCCGTGCGCTGCGCCGGCCCTGACATTGCGTGGGTATCTTTTCCCATATAGAGCGGACCACTCTGGCCCTGGCCGCGGCGATAGTCGCAGATTGCCTGGGTGATGGCCAGGATGTGTGCCTCGGTGAAGGTTCCTTGCAGTGGTGTGCCACGGTGTCCGCTCGTGCCGAAGCTGACGAGCTGATTGGGGTCGCCCAGATCGGGGCTACGCTCGAAATACTCCCGTTCGAGCTGGGCGGGGTCGACCAGCATATCTTTCGGTGCCGGCTTACCCGCGAGTGGGGAGATCGCCACGTGGGTCTTCCTTTCTTTCAAACCAAGGGCCGCGGAGCAATCAGGACTGGCACTGGTTGGCCAGGGGAACTGGTGGACGCGGCAGACGGCTCCGCTGGCCGTATGCTATTTCCATGGAAACATCCGATTCGGCGTCGCAAGAGAAGGCCAGTCGCGGTTCTTTCTGTCATGAGGGTGATGGAACAAATCGCGCCCTTCGATGGACCCACAGCACTCAACCTTCTTCAGGCTGGGGACATCGTCGAGCGAGTATTCTACCATGTCCGATGTGCCCCCAGGAATCGCCCATGTCCGGGTCGGCGACACGATTTCGATCTTGCCGAGAAATGGTAAGGCAACGGCCGTGTCAGGGGTGGGGCGGGGGTGGCCGACGACCATGCAGGGGACTGATTCTCCGGGCTTGATTGCGATCTGCCTCCTGGAATCGACGCGTGGCGCGCGGTAAAAAGGATTCTTGTAATGCTCAGCCCGGCCGATGAGGCGGCCAGGGTACCATGTTTCTCTTCTAACAGGACCGTGTAACTATGAAGGTCCACGAGTATCAGGCGAAGGAACTGCTGGAGCAGGCAGGGGTCGCGGTTCCTAAAGGAGTCGTGGTGACTGTGCCTGCCGAGGCGGCCAAAGCCTACGCTATGCTGGGCGAGGGTCTGATTGTCGTCAAGGCTCAAGTTCACGCCGGCGGCCGGGGCAAGGGGGTCGCAGTCGGCCCCGAGATCGATCGTGACCTCGCCCTGGCCATCGCCAGCGGCAAGAAGCCCCGGCCCGACGGCATGGCCAAGGGGGTTCAGCTCGTCAACTCGGCCGCGGAAGCTCAAAGCGCAGCCGCCAGCTTGCTGGGCAAAACGCTGGTCACTTACCAGACCGGCGCTCTTGGACAGGCGATCTCCAAGGTGCTGGTGACGGTCGGCCACGACATTGCCCGCGAGCTCTACCTTGGCCTGGCGATCGACCGCAACCTCAAGTGCCCCGTGCTCATGGCCACGACCGAGGGAGGCGTCGAGATCGAGACAGTTGCCGCCAGGACCCCGGAGAAGATCCATCGCGAGCCGATCGACGTGGCTGTCGGCTTGGCCGATTTCCAGGCCCGCAAGGTCTGCAAGGCCTTGGGCCTTACCGGACCGACGGCCAAGAAAGGCGCAGCGTTCCTCAAGAACTTCGTCAAGCTCTTCATTGACAAGGATGCCTCGCTGGCCGAGATCAATCCGCTGATCGTCACCGAGAGCGGCGACGTCCTGGCGCTCGACTGCAAGCTCAACTTCGACGACAACGCGGTCTTTCGCCACCCCGACGTGGCGGCAATGCTCGACGAGGCCGAGGAAGACCCGGCCGAGCTGCGAGCCGCGCGTACCGGGCTCTCCTACGTCAGCCTGGACGGCGACATCGCCTGCCTGGTCAACGGTGCGGGGCTGGCCATGAGCACCATGGACCTGATCAAGTACCACGGCGGTGAACCGGCCAACTTCCTCGACGTCGGCGGCGGCGCCGACAAGGATCAGGTGCTCGAGGGGTTCCGCATCCTGCTCTCCTCGCCGCATGTCAAGGCCGTGCTGGTCAACATCTTCGGCGGCATCATGAAGTGCGATATCATCGCCGCCGCGATCCTGGCGGCCTACGACGAGATCGACTTCCGGGTTCCCCTGGTCGTCCGTCTCGAGGGGACCAACGCCGACCTCGGCAGGGCGCTCCTGGAGAAGAGCGGCCGCAAGATCATCACGGCGGACGGCCTCACCGACGCGGCCCGCAAGGTCGTCGCCGCGGCAAGAGGGAGTGCGGCCTAGGTCGTCTCATTCACTGCGCCCGACCTACCGCAGATTGATGAAAGAGCTCGAGCGTGAAGGACGGGCCTGACCGCTGACGAATCAAGATTTTGCTGGATTCACAAACCACGACCGACTCGAGGGTCTTATCCCCCGAGTCGGATCAAAGCTCCTGGAAAACCATCCGATGAGTATTCTCGTCAACAAGAACACGCGGCTGATCTGCCAGGGAATCACCGGCAAGGCGGGGGCATTTCATGCCGAGCAGTGCAAGGCGTATGGCACGAACCTGGTGGGGGGCGTCACGCCCGGACGCGGCGGCGAGACGGCCCTGGGGGTTCCCGTGTTCGACACCTGCTCCGAGGCGGTCAAGGCCACCGGCGCCAACGCCACGATGATCTTCGTGCCGGCCGGCGGCGCCGCGGACGCCGTCATGGAGGCCGCCGACGCCGGGATCGCGGTGATCGTCGCGATCACCGAGGGAATTCCCGTGCTCGACATGGCCCGCGCCGTGGCTTTTCTCAAGGCCCATCATCCGGCCGCACGGCTGATCGGCCCCAACTGCCCGGGCGTGATCACCCCGGGCGAGTGCAAGATCGGCATCATGCCAGGATATATTCACAAGCCGGGTCGAGTCGGCGTCGTCAGCCGATCGGGCACCTTGACCTATGAAGGGGTCTGGCAGCTCACCAACCTGGGCATCGGGCAGAGTACCTGCGTCGGCATCGGCGGCGACCCGGTCAATGGCACCAGCTTCGTGGATGTCCTGGCCTTGTACGAGGCCGATCCTGACACTGACGCCGTGCTCATCATGGGCGAGATTGGCGGCAACGCCGAAGAACAGGCCGCCGAATTCAAGGCCTCCGGCAAGTTCACCAAGCCCATGGCAGCCTTCATCGCCGGCCAGACAGCGCCTCCGGGTAAGCGAATGGGGCACGCCGGTGCCATCATCTCGGGAGGTTCCGGGAAGGCCGAAGACAAGATCGCGGCACTCGAAGGTGCTGGCATTCGCGTGGCCAAGAGCCCGGCCGACATGGGAACGACCCTGAAGGCTGCGCTGGGCAAGTAGGCCTGTGCCACACAGGTTTCAAGACCACGGTGAGAGATAGCCAAACCGGCTTGTCCTTCCTGGAGCTTTTTTCTGGTGTTTGCCTGTCTGAACATGAGATCAAGACTCGAACCGAGGACGCACCGTCTCCCCGATCTTCCTGGAAAGCCATGTCCGATCCTTCGAATCCATGGGCGACCCTGAGCAGCCGCCTGGTGTATGAGAACCCGTGGATTCGAGTGCGCGAAGACCAGGTGTTGCGGCCAGACGGGCAGCCGGGCATCTATGGGGTGGTCGAGTTCAAGAACCGCGCCGTGGGCGTCTTGCCTGTTGATGACCAAGGGTGCATCTGGCTGGTCGGGCAGCATCGCTACCCTTTGAACAGCTATTCCTGGGAGATCCCCGAGGGAGGCAGTCCCCAATCCGAGACGACCGAGGAGACGGCGCGCCGCGAGCTCAAGGAGGAGACGGGCCTCTCTGCCGGCAGGCTGGAGCTGATCAGCACCGCCCATCTGTCCAACTCGGTCTGCGACGAGATCGCTTACATCTACCGGGCCACGGAGCTCTCGCACGGCCAGAGCATACCCGAAGGGACCGAGGAGCTACACGCGAAGCGAACGACGTGGAACGAAGTTTGGGCCATGCTCCAACGGGGCGAAATCACCGATTCCATCACGGTGGTGGCCCTGCTGTACGAAGCGGTGCGGAGACTGCAAGGGAATTGAGCGGGTGTGAAGTGGAAAAACCCGCCTCCGTGCGGGTTGGAGATGGCTCGGGAGGAAGCTCTTGGGGCTGGTTCAACGGTCGGCTGAGTAGACCTCGAGCCCGGGCCGCCGGGCCATTCGCCAGGAGGTGGGGACAGGGCGGCTTGCGGTCGCCTCGTCCTTGCCAGCGCGGGGCTTGGCGGCGAGAAGCGCCTCGAGGGGGAAATGCCTGCCCGGGCAGACGGTCGGAGTCGCCGCGAGGTGCGCATGGGTCTCGACGTGCCCCCGGCCAATGCCATAGCGCGAGCTCAGGTAAGCGATCAGTGCCTTGGCCGCGGCGACCTGCCGGGGTGTGGGGGGCTCCTTATCCAGGTCGCCAACGAGACAGATGCCGATGCCGTACTCGTCGACCTCTGCATTCTTGGCATTGCGGCAGTGCACTCCGTGCTTCTGGTTGACCCATCGCTGCGCGACCTCGATCTGGCCGTCTTCACTGCCCGTGCCGTTGCCGATCACAAAGTGGTAACCGCAGCCATCGATGCCCAGAACCTTACGGTGCTCACGGTCGATCTGGTCGTAGTTGCCCGTGGTATTGGCACTGTGGTGCAGGACGATGTACTTCCAGGGCCGGTCGGCCTTGCTGGGATAGAAGAGCTCGTTGCCCCCCGACTCGCCTAAGTAAGAATTCAGTGTCTGCTGGGCGCTTGCCTGGCGCACCGGGCCGCTTGCCGACGTGGTGCGAACGCCATCAGTCGTGTTCATGGACGATGTGGGCGACGAGCCCGGCCCTTGCAGCACCGGCTTGTTTGCTGGTGCGGGTGATAACGGGACTTGAGAGCTGCGCGGTCGGGTCGATTGCGAGGGGATCATGTCGATATCCGGCTCATCACCGATCACCGCCTTGGGAGCCCGTTCGGGAAGTACGTTTCGCTGCGAAGACCGGGCTGAGCCGGCCGGTGAGCCGAGCGACGGGACCGTTGACTCGGTTGCGGCCGCCGGCACGTCGATCGCCGGCTCGGCCGACAATGCCCGAGGCGCGGTAGCCGGGCCGGCACCCGCGGCCGGCTCGGTGACGACCGCACTCGAGCCGGAACCCGAACCGCAATTGGTGCATGGGGCAGATGTGGCCGCGGGCATGCTGTAGACGGGACGAAGCGAATCACGATGGTAACCGCCGCAGCCGGCCGCAGCCAGGAGCGCCAGCGCGGCAACTGCGATCAGCCAAGCCCGGCGCGGGCGCAGCGCCATCCGGGCCATATATTTCAGGGCCATGTTCCATCTCCTTGCCAGGGTTGAATATGTTCCCGACATCCAGGGTCGGGCCCTCATCATCGTGGATCGCAATCGCGGTGCCGAACGAAAGGCTGATCATCCACGGCGAGGGTTTCAATTTCCTGACCTTCGCCTCAAGTCTACACGCCGATTGGCCGATAGGCGGCCGCAGTCAAAAAATTGTAAGTTTTTTTTTCAAGTCGAGCGGTCACCATGCCGCAACCCCTTTTGGTCGTTCTTACCAAGCCTTGTAACATCTATATTTGTGTACAGTATGATCACCTCCAATCGGCCACCCCCTGGTGCTGAAGTCTTCCTGGAGAACGATCGTTCTGAGACAAACCAAATCGTCTTGTTACGCTCGACGCGTGGGTCCGGTTTCTCTTTTGTTCCTACCTGCGAAGTGCCCCGAGCTGGAAGCCGGCGGTTCTTGAACCGTCTGACCCTTCCACGACCGCCGCGAACACGTTATTCTCATTGGAAAATCGAGTGACACGGGCCCCCGAACATGCGGTGGGCTTTTTTTGTCCAGAAAGCCGGGCAGACAGCCTGGGTTATTGCCTTCAGAGTCCGGATCATGAGGCCGAGGTCGGAGAATCCCTTCCATGCCTGCATATCACCCTCAACGCATCGAGCCCAAGTGGCAAGCCTACTGGGATCAGAACCGGACCTTTCGCGCCATCGACTTCGATCGGAACCGCCCCAAGCTCTACATCCTGGACATGTTTCCCTACCCCAGCGGTGCAGGGCTGCACGTGGGCCATCCGGAAGGCTATACCGCGACCGACATCCTGTGCCGGTACAAGCGGATGCGCGGATTCAACGTCCTACACCCCATGGGCTGGGACGCCTTCGGCTTGCCAGCCGAGCAGTACGCGGTGCAGACCAACACTCATCCCCGGATCACCACCCAGGCCAACATCGACACGTTCCGCCGCCAGATCAAGTCGCTGGGCTTCTCGTATGACTGGGACCGCGAGATCGATACAACGGACCCGGACTATTACAAGTGGACGCAGTGGATCTTCCTCAAGCTCCACGACACCTGGTACGACCCCGAATTCGTCTGGACCGACTTGCAAGGCAGAGAGCGCACCGGCAAGGGCCGGCCGATCGCCGAGCTCCAGATACCCCGCGGAACCGCCGATCCGGACGTCTATCGCGACAGCAAGCGACTGGCGTACCGAGCCGAGGTTCCCGTCAACTGGTGCCCGGCGCTGGGGACGGTACTGGCCAACGAGGAGGTCATCGACGGCAAGAGCGAGCGCGGCGGGTACCCGGTCGTCCGGATGCCCCTGACCCAGTGGATGCTCAGAATCACCGCCTATGCCGAGCGCCTGGTCGACGACCTCGAGCTGGTGGACTGGCCCCGCCCCATCAAGGAGATGCAGCGCAACTGGGTCGGGCGCAGCGAGGGAGCGGAGGTCGATTTCCCCATCCTGCTGGACGATGATCTCGTGAGCTGGGAGGTCCGCCGCCAGTCCGAGGGGTTTCCCGAGGCTCCCTCCGACGACGTGATCCGGGTCTTCACAACGCGGCCCGATACCCTCTTTGGCGCCACGTACATGGTGCTGGCACCCGAGCATCCCCTGGTTGACCGGATCACGACGTACGAGCGGGAGGACGCGGTTGCGGCCTATCGCAAGGAGGCAGCCGGCAAGAGCGACCTTGACCGCACCGATCTGGCCAAGGCCAAGACCGGCGCGTTCACGGGCGGCTACGCGATCAATCCGGTGAACAGCCAGCCCATTCCCATCTGGATCGCCGATTACGTGTTGATGGGTTACGGCACCGGGGCGATCATGGCGGTGCCGGGCCATGACGAGCGCGACTTCGAGTTCGCAAGGGCTTTCGACCTGCCGATCGTGGCAGTGGTGATGCCGCCGGACGAGTGGTTGAAAACACATCGGGGATCCGTGCCCGCGCCCGAGCATGACTGGAGCCGGTTCCGCGCCGCCTACGTAAGGAATCCAGGTGCGTTCGTCGAGGCCTACTGCGACCTTGGGACTTCGATCCAGTCCGAGAATTCCGAGTTGAGCATAAGCACTCAACCAACCGCCCTGGCCAAGAGGATGATCACGGACTGGCTGGCCGAGCAGGGCCTGGGCCGCCGCGCCGTGAATTACAAGCTTCGTGACTGGCTGTTCTCGCGCCAGCGGTACTGGGGCGAGCCATTTCCGATCGTTCTGGACGAGCGCGACCAGGTGCGGCCCGTCGCCGAATCCGAGCTGCCGGTGCTCTTGCCCGGGCTCGACGACTTCAAGCCGACCGGCAAGCCCGAGCCACCGCTCTCCAAGGCGCAGGACTGGGTGCGTTACTCCGAGCGCTACCGCCGCGAGACCAACACCATGCCCCAGTGGGCCGGGTCGTGCTGGTACTATCTCCGCTTCCTCGATCCGCGGAACGCCGCAAGGGCCTGGGATCCCGAGAAGGAGAAATACTGGATGCCCGTCGACCTTTACGTCGGCGGTGCCGAGCACGCGGTCCTGCATCTGCTCTATAGCCGGTTCTGGCACAAGGTGCTTTTCGACCGCGGCCTGGTCAGCACGCCCGAGCCGTTCCAGCGGCTGGTCAACCAGGGGATGGTCCTGGGCGAGATGGAGTTCACCGGCTACAAAGACCCATCGGAAAAGTGGGTTTCCGCCTCGAATGTCGAGGAGATCGAACACGGCCATGTCCTCAAGGATTCCAGGCCGCCTGTGCAGATGACCCCCATCAAGCTGATGGAGCCCCAGGTCACCAAGAAGGGCGACGCGTTCGTCCTCAATGAGAATCCCGAGATCCGTGTCGATGCCCGCGCCCACAAGATGTCCAAGAGCCGGGGCAACGTGATCAACCCCGATGCGGTTGTTGCCGAGTACGGCGCGGATAGCCTGCGGCTTTATGAGATGTTCATGGGACCGCTCGAAGCCGTCAAGCCCTGGAGCATGAAGGGCGTCGAGGGTGTTTACAGATTCCTGGGCCGCGCCTGGCGGATGATCGTGGACGCCGAAGCCCATGAGCTTCGCCTCGATCCCAGGGTCCAGGATGTGGCGCCGAGTCAGGAACAAGCCAGGGTCATCGCCCGCACTGTCGCCGCCGTGACTGACGACCTGGAGGCTCTCCGGTTCAACACGGCGATCAGCCGGCTGATGGAATTCGTCAACGCCTTCACGGCGATGGAGGTCCGCCCCAGGACCGCGATGGAGACCTTCACGCTGCTGCTCGCGCCCCTGGCCCCACACGCGGGCGAAGAGCTCTGGCAGATCCTCGGCCACGATCAGACCCTGGCTTACGAGCCCTGGCCGGCCTTCGACCCGGCCCTGCTCAAGGATGAAGAAATCGAAGTCCCCGTCCAGGTCAACAGCAAGCTGCGCGGCCGCGTCGTCGTGCCGGCCGACGCCGATGGCCCGCAGCTCGAAGCGGCAGCCCGCGGCGACGAGCGGATCGCCACTCTGCTCGAGGGAAAAACGATCCGCAAGGTCGTGGTCGTACCTGGCAAGCTGGTGAACTTCGTGGTCGGGTGATGGAAGATCATGATGTGGAGGCCAGCACATGGCCTTGCTATCGGCATCAGCACCCTTGTGCTGTTTGCATGCCTCAGTGATCCCCACATCGCGCTCTTTTTCGTCGCCGATAGCGCGACCCGCCCCAATATCGACGTGGTCTAGGTTATTATCCGATTTTCCCAAAATCTTCACAATTGGCTCCGAGTTTCTGATTACGCTAGGAAGATGTTGGTTCCGTGACCTTACATGGTACATGCGCTAGATACCGTACTGATCTGCATACTGAGCGTCCGTAAAGAAACACGGATTATCTCGCGGTTCCGATAGGTCAGGGCACGTCTTATTTCGTTTATCACGACGGCAACCTGGGTCCGGAGCAAACAGACGATGCTGCTATCCGAGTCGAACGCCGGCTCGATGGGTGCGTTCTAGCGATCCCTGAGTCTTCAAGTTCCAGTGGGAACCCTCGATCAGCCGACCAGGGGACTGATCTCAATTCTGGATGAAGAAGATTGCATGAACGCACATGCCATCGCATTCTGAAACATTTTTCTGGTACCAATTCTACCAGATCGCTCAGTCGTTGGGGCTGTTTCGTGTCGCTGCAGGTCGGGCTCAGGCGTGGTCGCGGCTCGCTCGCAAGAAGGCGGACTGACTCGAGTCGGCTCAAGCACTCCTGCCGAACCATCTGATGAATGCCCCGCGAAAACCGTTCGCAGGACGTGATCCCGAGAAACCCAAACCCTGGAACCGAAGTGCGCGTGGAGCCCGCAACTGCTCGGTGGGCATTACCCGCTTCGGATGACCGCCTCTTTCCTCCTCAACGTAAAGGACACCCATGGAAATTGCCTACGGGACGCTGCTCTTTTTGATTTTTGCGCTCGGGACTTCCCTTTTGTTCGAGTGCATCAACGGCTTTCACGACACCGCCAACGCGGTGGCGACGGTTATTTACACCAAGTCGCTCAAACCACAGATTGCGGTGGTATGGTCGGGGCTTATGAACTTCCTGGGGGTTTTGCTCGGCGGCATTGCGGTCGCCTTCAGCATCGTGCACCTGCTCCCTGTGGATTTGCTGGTCAAGATCGACACCGGCGCCGGCATGGCCATGGTGATTGCCTTGCTGCTGTCCGCGATCATTTGGAACTTCGGCACCTGGTACTTGGCCATCCCGGCTTCCAGCTCGCACACCCTGATCGGTGCCATCATCGGAGTGGGTCTGGCCAATTCGTATCTGGCGGGCCACTTTGGCACGGGCGTCAACTGGCATAAGGCGTGGGAGGTCGGCCTGTCTCTGCTCATCTCGCCCCTGATCGGTTTCGCCCTGGCAGCGGGGCTGCTGATCTTGCTCAAGCGCCTGGTGAAGAATCCTGAACTTTACAAACCCCCCGATGGCGACAAACCTCCGCCGTGGTGGATCCGCGCCATCCTGATCCTGACCTGCACTGGTGTCAGCTTTGCGCACGGCTCCAACGACGGCCAGAAGGGGATCGGTCTGATCATGCTGATCCTGATCGGCCTGGTGCCAAGCCACTATGCCCTGAACATGGCGCAGACTCCCGAGCAATTCCATCAGGTGGGCCAGGCAGCGAACAACATTCAGGATATCATCTGCGATCCCCAGGTCGAAAAAGCGGTGGCTGTTACCAGACCGACCTCCTCGGGGTTGGCGTTTTCCTTCATTCCCGAGGCTCGCGCCGCGGAAGACTCCCTGGTGGGGGCTCCTCCGGAAGACCGACTCAGCGATCCCGACCTGTACACGGTGCAGGAACTGACGGAGTCGCTGAATACCGACCTGGTGGGGAGTACGGCACCCAGAGATCTGAGCCAGGAATTGCGGTGGCAGATTCGCACCAAGACCCTGATGATCGAGAATGCACTCACCCACCTGCAGGCTCGCATTCTCCCCGTCCTGTCGGAACAGAAAGCGGGCATCCTGGGCCAGTCACGGGCAACGCTGCGCAGCAACATCGAATACGCGCCAACCTGGGTGCTGGCAGCAGTCGCCCTCGCGCTGGGCGGGGGTACCATGGTGGGCTGGAAGCGCATCGTGACGACGATCGGCGAGAAGATCGGCAAGACGCACTTGACCTATGCCCAGGGGGCTTCAGCGGAACTGGTCGCCATGACCACCATCGGTATGGCCGACATCCTGGGCATGCCCGTCAGCACGACTCACGTGCTCTCCTCCGGAGTCGCAGGCACGATGGCAGCCAACAAATCAGGCCTGCAAATGTCCACGATCAAGAGCATCGCCCTGGCCTGGGTCCTGACGCTGCCGGTGGCGATGCTGCTGGCGGCGGGATTCTTCCTGCTGTTTCGGCTGTTCGTCTGACCGGGGATCCAGGGCTCTTGCTGCCGCTTTTCCTTTGACGAGGAGTACAAGTCCATGCCTTGCCGAGCCATCAGTCTGCTGTTCGTGGCCTTCTCCCTGGCAGTTGCCTCTTGCTCCGGCTCGAAGACTGCGAACGACAGTGTCACGATTCAGGGTGCCGGCGCGACTTTCCCCGCGCCGCTGTATCAGAAGTGGTTTGCGGATTACCATGCAGCGCACCCGGAAGTCCGCGTCTCCTACCTCTCGATGGGCAGCGGTGCCGGCATCGACCTGTTCACGGAGGGGAAGGCTGACTTCGGTGCCAGCGATGCCGGGATGACCGACGAGCAAATCGACAAGGTTGGACGAGGAGTCCAACTGCTGCCGGTGACCGCGGCCAACGTCGTCCTGGCTTACCATCTGCCGGGCTTTTCGGGAAACCTCAAACTTTCACGCGACGCCTACGCCGGGATTTTCCTCGGGACAATCACCCGCTGGGACGACCCGAAAATCGCCGAGTCGAATCAGGGGGCAAGCTTGCCGAAGCTTAAAATCAACCCGATTCACCGGCAGGCAGCGAGCGGCACAACCTTTGTCTTCACCCAGCACTTGAGTGCGATCAACGATGCCTGGAAGCGCGGGCCCGGCAAGGGCATGACTGTGGTCTGGCCCGCGGGAACGGTAGCCAGGGGCAGCGACGACATGGTTACCGTTATTCAGAAGGAACCCGGCTCGATCGGTTACCTGGGCTACGGCCACGCGGAGAAGAGCAAACTCCCCATGGCTTGGCTCCAGAACAAGTCGGGGGAATATGTGCAGCCCAGCCTGGAAAGCGGTCAGGCGGCTTTGAACTCGGCCCCCCTGCCGGCGAACCTGCGTGGCTGGGTCCCCGACCCCGAGGGTAAAGACTCCTATCCCATCGTCACGTACACCTGGCTGCTCGTCCACAAACACGATGGGAACTCTCGAACCACCGCCGCCCTGAAGGACGTTTTGAAATACTGTGTGACCGATGGCCAGAAGGACTGCGTGGCGCTCGGCTACATTCCCCTGCCGGAAAAGGTGCGGCAAGCCGAGCTTCAGGCAGTGGATGCAATCGCTCCGTGAAAGCATCTTCCACGCTCAAGATCCAGCGAGATCAACTTGCGCATCAGTAACCATGCACCCGAACGTCATTTGCTTATGATTCGCTCGCTGACGCGGCCCGAGTCATTGGTATTGGTCGTGGGGCTGTTCCGGCTCTTTGTCTGACTGCCGCGGTGCGCCCCCAATCCGATAGGCCGAAGGAGCCTCTTATGCTGCCGATTCACACGATCCTCCATCCGACCGACTTCTCCGCACGCGCGAGAAGCGCCTTCGATCTGGCCTGCGCGGTCGCGCGAGACTATGACGCGCGACTGGTCGTGGTCCATGTCAAGCCGCCCCGGATGATGGGTGGCGAGGTTCATGCCCTGATCACTAACGCCGAAGAGGTGGATCGCGAGTTGCGGGGGGAACTGGACAAGTTGCAGCCGCATGATGATTCCACCCAGATCGAGCGGGTCCTCAAGGAGGGAGATGCGGGGACCGAAATCCTGCGCTTGGCCAAGGAAATCTCGAGCGACGTTATCGTGATGGGAACTCACGGACGAACGGGGCTCAGCCGGCTCTTGATGGGTAGCGTGGCCGAGGCGGTTTCCCGGAAGGCACACTGCCCCGTCCTCACGGTGAAGCACCCCTTCCCGGAAACCAGCAGCGGAGAGCCTACCGCCTGAGCCATGAATCGGCGAGTCGCGCTCATGCCCTCAGCGGCGCCAAGAAGAGTTCATTTGGCCGGGATTTCTTAGATGGGTCGGCCGTTTCGGCATGGCGTTTACGCCTTTTCCCCGGAAAACCCAGCGTTTCCGACGACTTCATGCCGAAATGATCGAGGAACCCAAGGAGGGCTTCGCGGGGGGAGGGCTTCACGGGGTCAGACACTATGTGGGGGCGTAGTTCAAAACGTGAGCCGCTGTAGGTAAGCTCCTTTTCTATTCCTTGAAGATCAACACCGGAAATCGACGCTCAATCGACAAGACCCACGCGTGCTGCGGGGTCAAGCGAAAACACACAACAAATGCTGATAATGTTACCCATCAGTGTACATATGAAGATCCCTTGCCAAATCGTCAAAATATTTATCTTCTTTTTCTTCTTTTGTTAGTTCGGCCTCCTTCGGGGGCTTTTGTTTTTCCTGGTGATGGCGATCAAGTCCCGCGCATCCAGGGGATGAAAGGCAACTCAGGACGAGCAAGAGACGAAGCCGGTTTTTCAGTGTCATCGGGTTCTAGCCTCCGTGAATGACGACTGGGGGTTCCCCAACTCCTTGCATGGGGCCCCCCCGGGGCTGGGATCAGATGCCAAATATCGGCCTCAAGGTTCAGGATGAGATGAACCCGTCGGTTCCGATCGGCGGGTTCGCTATCGACGGGGCGGCTCAGAAGTCCATGGCGAGTCGCATGCCGAAGCCCTGGATCGTACCGTCGCTCTGTCCGATCGGCATCCCCGGTGACGCGGGCGAATGCCGGTCGGTCACGCTGTAGTTGAACTGCAACTTCATGTTCGGGTTGAGGAACCAGTTCAGGCCCAGTGTGATGTCGTTCAGGACGCCTCCATTGATCCCCTTGTCGTTGAGGTTCAGGTAGTTGTAGCGGAGCCCGACCTGCCATGCTCCCCAGCCGTGCTCGTTGGGCTTGCCGTCCGCGCCTCTGATCCAAAACGCGTTCTGGCGCGGCACGATGCGATCGTAGAGGCCCGACTGGCGGATGTAGGCCCGGTGCTCGCCAGTCAGGAAGTACATGACCTCGACGTAGCCGCCCGAGTAGAAGAGCGTCCCCACGCTCGTCTGGCGCTGCCCGTTTGCCCCACCCAGGAACGCATTCTGGTCGAAGTGGAAGTCGTATTCCGCATCGATCGTCCACGGCCCGAACACATTGACGGACTCGAGGTTAATATCCTGCTGACCGCCGCTCGCGTGGAAGGCCCCGGTATTGGCGTAATTGTCCCACTCCTGGTTAAGGCCGGAGCGCTCCGGGCCGCGCACCCGGAACTGGCTCGTGCCGTTGTCGTAACCACTATTGCGGCCCGTGATGCCCAGGTGCATGACCTTACGCCCTTCATCCTCGTAAAGTAGCAGCCCCGTGACACGCGCCGTCTCCGCCCAGTCGCCACCGCCGACCTGAAAATCCCAGTTGTTCGTCACGTTCTTGAAGACCCCGGCGGCCCAGGTCATGCGGAGGTCGAACGCCGTGTTGTAGACCATCACGCCGGGTTTGTACCCGTTGGTGAGTGCCGCGTAAAACGCATCATTGTTGAACGAGCGTTCCATGAAGTTCAGGAAGCGGGTGCTCATGAGCTGCTCGAAGCCGAACGGCTCCTTCTGGTTGCCGATCCGGATGTTGCCGATGATGGGGATGTTCCGTTGAGCGATGAACACCTCCGTTGGTGTGGGAGACATTGCCGCGGGGGTGTTGAACGTGCTCGTCAACGGCCCAAATGGCCCCGTTGTGCCAGCCTGCTGGAGAACCGAGTTGGCGAATTCGATTTCGAAGTTGTACAGAGTATTCTCGTACATCGCCCCTTCGACCCGGAGGCGAATGCGGCGGGGGTCGGTGCCGTCGCGGAGCTTGCCGATCCCTCTGGGGCCGAACTGAACGGTATTGCCCGCATTGAACCACGTAGTGTCGAGTTGGAATTGCCCGCCGGGGTGGAACTGAAAATTCTTGTTCGGCGAAGAGAACCAGAGGCCGTTGTTGACGAACCTCCTCCCGAACCGCCCGGTCGCCTCGATGCCGCGGGTGTCCCTTTCGTCGAAGGAGATGAGATCGCCGCCGCCGGCGGCGGCCGCCGCGCTCGGGACACCCCTGAGGACATTGGCGCCGACGCCGCCGATGCCGGGGGGCTCCGGACCGCTCGGCGCGGCCATGAGCTCGCCACCACCAAAGGCGGACCCCGACATCGGCTGGGTGAAGAGGATGTTGGCGCCGGGGCCGGGGGGAGCCGGACCGCTCGGCGGGGCCATGAGCTCGCCACCACCAAAGGCGGACCCCGTCGTCGGCTGGGTGGCGGGGGTGTTGGCGCCGCCAGCAGGGGGCTGTACGACCGGAATTATCCGACGCTGTACACCCGGGGTATTGACTTTCTCCGTGACGGCCTTCAGTTCGTGAGTCAACTGCTGGTTCTGCTCGAGGAGTCGCTGGTTCATCCCCTCCAGTTTCTGGAGCCGCTCCTCGACCGTCATCGTTCGTCGAGCGGCCACGGCCGGAGCCGGAGCCGCCGCCACCGGCTCAGGATTCGGACTGGGCACCGGCGGGGCCGTGGATTGAGCCAGGGCGACTGAGGACCAGACGATCGAGAACCAGGCCACTGCGAGCCGGCTGCCCCTTCGTTTCAGTCGGGCGATCTCGAACTTCATTTCCAATCACCTCAGATTTGAACTTTTGACATGATGGCCGCTTGGCCTGGTTGGACACGATGTGAAGGAGTATCGATTTTGCGGGTTGTATGGGTTGAGAGTTTCTTTCCGAATCTCGGAGTAAATCGGCATGTAAAGTATGATTGAGGAATCGAAGAAGAGATGGAATGGAATTCTCGTTCAATACCCTGACCGCCTTTCCCCTCATCAGAAGGAGAAGGTCGAGGGTGCCGTGGGCGCGTGTCGAAGGGAGCGCCAAATGGTGTGACGCCCCTCAAGCGGGGGATTCAACAGCCAAGCCGGGGTCGATCGAGGCTCGTGTCGAGCTTTGATGCTGATGACCTGCACTGCAATGAAATGCAGGGCGAATCGTACGCTGAAGGAATGGGTGCGTCAAGTTCAGTTCGAGTTCGTCCACAACGTCCGAGTCCGGAGCAAGGAGCTTAATTCTACAGCGCCAGATCGATCGCCGTCGTGGATGCAAACGATGCCGGGGAAGACGCTTGCAACAAGCCTGAAGCGCAAGCGAAACCTATCGTGCCGCCTTCGGCGGCACCCTCGCGTCCCGTGAACTTTGGGTCGGGAGATCTTGTTCTGCTCGCTGTTTGCCTTCACTCTAGGGTCTGGTGACGCGTGTCAGTGGCCGTATTCCCTTTGGTGCTTACTGCCCGAAGCGAAGCTTGGCCCGAGAGGCTTCGACCTTGTCATTGGTGACTTGCCTGCCGGGTTTTCCCGGCGTGGTATTGATCCCGTTGGGGAGACTTCAAACGTCCCCGATACCCCTCTTGGCTCGCGGCGCCTTGTTGTTTCGACACCCGCATCCGCGAACCGGAGACATCCATGGTCGTCCCCAACGAAGAGCCCAAGAAGCCAACCAAGCCTAAGAAGCCAACCAAGCCCAAAAAGCCGACCAAGCCCAAAAAGTTGCGTGAGAGGTCGCTTCCCGTCCCCGTCCCCGCCTCGGCGGCGGCGCTCCAAGTCATCAACCCGGACGCGGCCGGAATCGATGTGCATTCCGACATGCATATGGTCTGCGTCCCCGCCGACCGCGATGCCAACCCAGTCCGCCAGTTCGGCGCCAACACCGCCGATCTTCAGGAGATCGTCGCCTGGCTGAAGAAGTGCCGCATCAAGACGGTCGCTTTGGAATCCACCGGTGTCTACTGGATCCCTCTGTTCGAGCTTCTGGAGTCGGAGGGCTTCGAGGTCAACTTGGTCGAACCGGGGCAGCTTTCGCGTTGCGGCGCGCGCCCCAAGACGGACGTACTGGACGCACAGTGGATCCAACGCTTGCATTCCTACGGTCTCTTGCGTGCCTCCTTTCGGCCTCCGGATTCCGTACTGGCCTTGCGTGCCTACTGGCGGCAGCGGCAGATGCAGGTGCGTTACGCCGCCAGTCATGTCCAGCACATGCAGAAGGCCATGGAGCAAAGCAATGTCAAACTGGCGGAAGTCGTCAGTAACATCACCGGAGTGACCGGCATGTTGATTATCGCCGCCATCCTGGAGGGCGAACGCGATCCGGTCAAACTGGCCCAACTGCGGGATGAGCGATGTCAGCACAGTGAGGAACAGATAGCCCTTGCATTGCAAGGAACGTGGCGGCCCGAACATCTCTTCGAGCTGCGGCAGGCATACGAGTTGTACCAGTTCCATCATCGACAGATCACCGAGTGCGACCAGCAGGTCCAAGCAGAACTGGCCAATTTCCCCAACCGGGCGGGAGAGAAGACTCGCAGTGTCAAGCCGCGG
>JBEKTN010000125.1:0-20599 GCA_049516015.1 Isosphaeraceae bacterium
TTCGGCTGTGGGCCCAGTCCCTCATCAGCCTGGGTTTTTAATCGTCTTATGACTATAGGCGTCTGGCATTAAAAACGGGGTTGAACAAGGTCATGGGACGCAATCTAATCGCTTGGGTATGAGAGACTTGTGGCCATCGGCAAGCCGATTCTGGAAGGATCAAGCCAGCGTCAGAGACGGTCAACAACCCCGATCCTGACCCATTCCGACCCCAAAATCAGAGGTTAAGGACCCAAAACCCTGAGCAAACGCGCCCACAACCTTCTGTTGAAAGAGGCTGGGCTGACAAAGCCGACAGCCGCCCACCCCCCGGGGGGCCCGGTGGCTGGTGGGGCGATTGGTACGTCTGGCATGCCCCTGACGGCCCCAGGGCGATAGCGGCCACCGGACTCGGATGCATGCAAGCAGGCGCCGGGAAGTTGGGTGTCATCGAGGCAAGTTACGCCTCCGCGATAATCGGCGTTGAACGAAGGCTCGCGCTTGACAAACCTGTTGCTCGTTCCCGGCAAGGCATCACCGCCACCCGGGCAGCCGATTCTCAGTCCCTTCGAAAAGCCAGTCGCCCCCCTCAGACACGATCCTTGCATCTCCAAGGTTGTTGCCGATGAACAGGTGGTCGTCGGTGACCTTGCTGGTCGGGGAGCAGAAACGGGGACATAGCGAGAATCAAGAACTCGCTGCGTCCCTTTTTCCAGCCTGCAACGACCTGCGATCCATCTGAGGGGCCAATTCGCGGTGCGCGGCCGATGCCCTGGCGCGCGGCCGCAACTCCATGGCCGGACTGGAGTACCGGACGCATCCACGGATACTCACGGTTCAAGACGCCTGATCGTATCGTACACTGACAAATGAGGCTCATCCCCCGAGTCTCTCTGCGATCTGTACTGCGGGCCGCGCCGGCTTGCTCTTCCGGCGCGGTCTTTTCAGAACAGGAGAAGATGGAGCAGTGGAACAGTCGAGAGGGGGTGGGAAACCGGGACGCGATCATGTTACTCGGGATCCTGAGCAGCGGATTGCTGTCAATACTAATCGCATCCCTGTTTCCGTCCCGCTGTCTGGCACCAGGAATCGTGGGTAGACCCTGCGGCCTCTGCCCTTGTCCCTTCTTGCTAGTCCCCAACCAGCGTGCGAAACTTGATGTTTGCGAACGTGGGCCGATCTGGGCCGGTTGGCTGAGCCCCAATGGTATCGCCGAACGATCATTCGGAATAAAGGCTTAGGGCTAGGTCCTTGAAGACGATCTTTGAGACATGCACGCCTCGTGAAGAGGTGCTGAAGGGCGACTTGCGGGAACAGCAATTCGCAGCCTCGCTTACTAAGGTCTTGCGGGGCGAAGCTGACGAGGTTTATGGAGATCCCGCCAAGTTCTTTGCGAACACGTATCCCACAGGCGGGCTGAAATCGCTGCTGCGGGAAACCCTGGGCAGGCTGAGCGGGGCGAAGCTCTCGAACGCACCGATCATCAGGCTGGAAACGAGCTTCGGCGGCGGCAAGACGCACAACTTGATCGCCGTGCTGCACCTCTGCCGTGGCGGCATCGAGTTGATATTCATCAGCAGGTTCGTGTCGCCCGAACTCCTGCCCAAGCAGCCGATCCAGAAAATCGCCGGTATTGTCGGTCCTGACATGGACGTGGCCAACGGGATCGATCACGGAGTGCTAAAGACGTTCACGATCTGGGGTGAAATCGCTTACCAGATCGGAGGACAAGCGGGGTATGAGATCGTTCGCAAGAGCGATGAGCAACGCACGTCACCTGGCACCCAGGTTTGGGAAAAGCTGATCGGTGACGCCCCCGCCCTGATCATGATCGATGAGATCGCTGCTTACCTGCGGGCAGCGAAGGGCACCACGGTGGGCTCTACCAGCCTGGCGAAGCAGACGGTCGCTTTCCTGATGTCGCTCATCAAGTTCGTGGCGGAAAGCCAGCGGGCCGTCCTGGTCTACACGCTCACGGACTCGTCAGATGCCTTCGGCAAGGAAACCGATGAACTGCGGGAAGAGCTTGCCGAGGCTCGAAGCGTGTCCTCCCGCCAGGAGCACATTCTGACGCCCACCGCCGAGAACGAGATCAGTGCCATCGTCGGCCACCGAATGTTCGCCAGCCTGGACCACGGGGCAGCCGAACAGGTCGGGGAGGAGTACGTCCGCTACTTTGGCAAAATGATCGAGCAGGGAGCCGACCTCCCCCAGCGAGCGACCCGCTCCGAGTATCAGGCTGAGATCGTCCAAGACTACCCGTTTCATCCCGAGTTGCTCACCACGCTCAACCGTAAGACATCGACGATTCCTAACTTCCAGAAGACTCGGGGCGTCCTTCGGCTTCTAGCTCAAACCATCCATGACCTCTGGGAGACACGCCCCAAGGATTGCTACTTGATCGGCCCGAACCAACTGAACCTCGGGGCGGATCAGACGGCGAACGACCTTACCAGCCGCCTGGATCGCCCGCAGTTCAAGCAAGTCATCGAAGCCGACATCGTGAGCCCCCGCCAAGGCACCCTGTCTCACGCCCAGGAAGTGGATCGGGACTGGACGGAGGCGGGCAAGCCGCCGTATGCCCAGCGGGTCGCCACGGCGGCGTTCCTGCACAGCATCGTCCAGACAGGGCAGAGCGGCGTCGAGCCCGGCGACCTGCGGCTTGCGGTGATTCAGCCCGGCGATGACCCTGCCCTCATCGACAAGGCAATGCAGCGGCTCTCAGACCGCTGCTGGTTCTTCGATTACGACGGGATGCGTTACCGTTTCAAGACCGAACCGGCCCTGCGCAAGATCGTCGATGACGAGATGGGGTTGGTGGGCAAGGTCAAGGCCAAATCGGAACTTGACGACCGTATCCGCAAGGTCTGGAAGAAGGGGATCTTCACGCCCGTCTTCTTCCCCACCGAGGCGATGGACCTGGACGATGACGCTGCCGCTCCGAAGCTCGCCGTCATCCACTACGACGCAGCCAGCGTGAAGGCGACCCAGACCAGCCCGCCCCCCGACCTCGTTCTCAAACTCTTCGAGCACAAGGGGAGCCTGGAGGAATACCGCACCTACAAAAACAACCTCGTGTTCCTGGTCGCTGACGCCGATCAGGTTGAGCGGATGATCGAGGTTGCCCAGCGATACCTGGCCGTCCACCGCATCATCAGCGACCAGGACCGCATGACCGAGTTCAACAAGGATCAGGTCGGGAAGCTCAAGAAGATGGCTGAGGCGGCGGAACTCGACCTGCGGGTCGCCATCACGAAGTCGTACCGGCATCTCTACTATCCGTCAGCAGACGCACCCAAGAAGAACGGCAATCTGGCTCACCACCTGCTCCAGCCTGCCGACCAGGGCGAGGTCGAGACCGACCAAACCACGGTGATTCTCCGAGTCCTCAAGAGCCTCGATAAAGTCCTGACCGCCGACGACAACCCGCTGAACCCGCAGTACCTCAAGGCGAAGGCGTGGCCCACGAACACGCCCTCCCTGACGACCGAGGAGCTACGGCGTGCCTTCGCCCAGCGGCTCGGGCTGAAGATGCTGCTGGACATCAACCAACTCAAGAAGACCATCAAGGACGGCGTGTCCAAGGGGATCTGGGTCTACTACCCCTCCGAGGAAGCGATCGGCTACGGCACGGTCTCTCCCGCCCCGCTGGTCGAGATCAGCGAGAACGTCACTCTCTACACGCCCGAGGAAGCCCAGCGTGTCGGCGTGAAGATCAAGGGGGAGACCGTGGTCGAGGAGAAGTGCCCCGTTTGCGGTCAATTCCCCTGTGTCTGCGACGACGATGACGACGACGAGAAGCTGACCCCGATCACGGTGGACGGAACCCCTGCCCAGACTTTCCAGGCGATCGCTGACAAGTGCCACGACCACGCCATCAAGGGCCTGAGACGGTTGCTCATCCGGGTCGAGGGTCCAGGCAAGAATGCCGCCACCGCCGTGCGGTCGCTGGGTTTGGCCATCCCGCAGATGGGCAAGGCGAAGTTCACCCTGGATCAGAACATGGTCCTGGAATTCGGCAGCGGGGAGAGCTTCAAGGTGACTTTCGCCGGGTCGTGGGATCGGTACAAGCGGGTCAAGACGCTCACCGACGAACTCAGCAAAGAGGCGTCCAACGCCAACGTGAAGCTCGTCCTCCGGGCGGAATTCGACTCCGACCTGGATGTGGGCGGCGACCAGTTCACGATGATCCGAGACGTTCTGGAGAGCCTGGGAATCGGCAAGATCGCCGTCGAAGCCGTTCCGGCGAGCCCGGAGGCGAGCGATGGCTGACGAGGCTTTCGAGTTAAGAGTCCAGCCCAACGGGGAGTCCCAGTACGGTCTCGCCCTCTTCCAGAAGCCCCACCGTGACCTCGACCGCACCGGCAAGGTCGAGGAGTGGCAACTGGTCGTCCGGGTCCACGGTCAGCCGCTTAAGGCGGTACTCGATCAGGTCTTGGCTACGATCAAGAAGGCGGGCTACAAAGCGTCGGAACTGGCACGGACTCGCCTTCACCCGTTCCAGATTCCCGAGAGCCTCGGCGTTCGCCTGGGTCTCCTGCTCCTGGCCGTAAAACCCCTACGGAAGGCCTCCAGAATGTCGGCCATCTCGGAGCAGATTCAAGGCATGACCGACGAAGAGGTGTATTATTGGTTCAGCAAGGCCACACACGGTCGGACGGCGACACGATCGCAGCGAGCGCTCCGAGTGCTACTGGCGGAGGAGTGAAGTGCTGACAGGTTTTTCGATTCAGAACTTCAAGAACCTGGAGTCGGTGCCGGCGGATGGATCACTCATCCCTTTCGGTCCCGTGAACGTGCTGATAGGGCCGAACGGCTGCGGCAAGTCGTCCCTCCTTCAGGCGATTGATTTCCTCCGTGCATTCTTCCGGTCCTCTGTAGAGGTCTACATCAAGGAGCGAGGCTGGGAATACAAAGATCTCCCTAACTTACGCCAAACGTCGAAGACCATTCGGTGGGAACTCACGGCGGAACTCGGGCCTGACAGCTCAGGAATCGGCGCTGGGCAATATCACTACGCGGTTACACTCCAGCCACGTCTCCATCTGGGCATCGGTCTGGAGATACTCAAGTACACGCCAAACGGTGGCTCCGAATTGGTGCTGCTCGATCGCGATGGGCGTGAATGGAAGATGCTCAACCGACAGTCCGGAACCAATGAAAGTTTTCGTGCGATCGGGCTGCCGGCAAGCGCCATCAGCCAGATGGACAGGGACGAGGACCGTCGACGTTTCCCGGAGATGCTTCACTTTCGGCGCTGGATTGAACGGTTCCGTTCTTACTTGATCTGGGACCCCAAGGTCCTCCGCAACCCAGATCGCGGGCCGCGTAGAGAACTTGGCCCGTCTGGTGAGCACCTGGCGTCAATCGTTGGCCATCTCAAGGACAAGAAGCCGGACGCATTTCGGAAGCTAGTCTCCCGCCTCACCCGGCTTTTCCCGTCATTGACCGGACTCTCCGTGTCGGGCCGTGGCTGGGGTTGGCGCGAAATCATGCTCCAGGAGGGCCAAGGAACCGGCGCAGCCTCGTACAACAGCCGCCAGATCAGCGACGGCGTCCTGCGGCTTCTGGCGATCACTTCTCTGCTTTACCTCGACGAGATTCCTTCGCTGATCACTCTGGAGGAACCGGAGAACGGTGTCCACCCCCAACTCGTACGGGAGGAGATCCAGATCCTCCGAGAAATCACCCAGCGCAAGCCGCCCAATGAGTGCCAGGTATTCTTCACCACGCACAGTCCCTACGTGCTGGACGAATTCCTGCAGCATCCCGAGCAGGTCTACTGCCTGGATCGTCCAAGACCGTTGGCTGGGGCCACGATCCAACGATTGAGCGACTCGGCGCAGGTCAAGATCGCCCGGAAGGCGTTCAAGCAGTCGCTCGGTGAAGCCTGGACGAGCGGCCTGATCGGGGCCACCGCGGGGGTCCGGTATCCATGAGCACAAAGCTTGGCATCATCGCCGAGGGGCCCATCGACCATGCCCTGCTCCCCGTTTTACTGGAGAGAATAGCCCGGGATCGAGCGGACTACGACTGGCCCGTCTCCACAGATGATGTTGCCGAGGTCTTCCAGATCCGTAAGCGAGGTCACGGCGGCGTCCTGGAGACCGTCCGCAACCTGGTCTCAGCTCTCTCCACCCAGGTCTATGGCCATGCGTTTTATGTGATCCTCCTGGACCGGCGGACCCAGGCTGTCCAGCGGGAAGTCCGTAAGCTCGTGTCCAAACACGATCGCTTTATTCTCGGGATCGCTATCGAGGAGATCGAAGCCTGGTGGCTGGCGGATCGGACAAACACGCTCGCATGGACAGGACTTTCGTCGTCACTTCCCGCCACGTGTCGGTTTGCCAAACCTCGCTATCAGAGCGAGCGGGACGATGATCCGAAGCGGACGATCGATGAATTGACCCAACTTTCAGATCGCTTCGATCGCTATTACGGCAGGGGAAACCTCGAAATTGCGAGAGAGTTCGTTGAGAATCACTGGAAAGACCACGCCAGGCTTGATGACCTGCGGACGCAATGCCCCCGGGGGTATGTGCCGTTCGAGCAAGCCGTCACGAACGAGTTCCGATCGGCCGCAGGGCGAGCCCGGCGGCTCTTCTAACCACTCGGCTCCACGTGTGGACCTGCAATGTCGAGTCCCAAATTGCTCATCGAACAGTGGCTCCCCATTGAGGCGATCGGTGCCGAGTGCATGCGGGAGCGTGGGGCGTCCTCGGCGCTGCCCCCGCTCTATTTTCTGCATATTTGGTGGGCTCGGCGTCCGCTGACGGTAAGTCGTGCAGCGATCCTGGCGAGCCTGCTGCCAGCTTATGCCACCAAAGACGATCCTGATGCCCGTCCGTTCCCGGATCGGTTCCGGTCACTGTTCCCAAGCTTTGACAGCTACAAAGAATGGTTTCGTCGATTGGTGGGCATCTATGGTGACACAGTGACCGCTCAGAAGTACCTGGCATGGGCAAAAAACCGAGGCTTGAAAATCCCTAACCCATACACGCATGCCAGAGCCTACACGTTCAATCCAAGCGAAGAGCAACTCGAACAGCTTTTCGACCTACTTGAATGGACTTGGGGAACACGGGATATCTCGTTCTGCGACCCGATGTCTGGAGGTGGTTCCATCCCGTTCGAGGCGTTGCGGTATGGGATGACCGTGACTGCAAACGAGTTGAATCCGGTTGCCAGCGTCATTCTCAAGGCCACCCTTGACTATCCGGCACGATTTGGTCCCTCGATGGTGGAAGACATCAAGAAATATGGGAGAAGCTGGGCAGAGAAAGTGCAATCTCGACTCCGATCGTATTTTTCACAACAGGACGATGACGCAATCGGAGCGTGCTACCTTTGGGCACGTACGGTCGCCTGCCCCGAAACAGGAAAGCCCGTTCCACTTTCACCCAACTGGTGGATTCGTCAGGGGAATAATCCTGTAGCAGTGAAGGTTGTCGCAGACCCCAGCCAAGACCAGTGTCAGTTTGAAATCGTTCATGGGATGACAGCATGTAAACGGATCGGACCAGATCGGGGGACGGTGAAGCGAGGAACAGGACTCAGTCCGTGGACTGGTGACACCATCGACGGAAACTACATCAAGGCAGAGGCTCAAGCAGGGCGAATGGGGCAGCAGCTTTTTGCGATAGGCTTGAAGAGAATCGGGAGCTTCACTTTTCGTCCTCCAAACGAAACCGATATTCAGGCAGTAGCACGGGCTGACGCTGCGCTGGCTAAATTCCGAGCAAAGTGGGAAGCAGAAGGGCTAATCCCCGAAGAGCCGAGAAACGAAGGAAGAGCGGATTGGGCCTGCGCAATCTATGGTGCGACACGCTGGTGTGACACTTATTCGCCCCGTCAGTTGTTGTCGCTTCTGACCATGCTCGAAAGCTATCGTGAATTGATTACAGAAATGAAAGTGCTTGATGAAAACCGAGCAATGGCACTTTCGATTCTGATGGCTTTGGCTTTCGACATTGCGGCCGACTACAATTCAAAGCAGACACAATATGATTCCACACGTGATAAAGTTGTTCACGCATTTCAGCGTCATGACCTTAGTATGAGGTGGAGCTTTAGTGAAATAGATGCTAGTCGAAATCTCGTTCCTTGGATCTGCTTCCAGATTGAGGATGCCTTCAGGAAAATTGCCAAGCTGTCCTATCGTGATGAGCCAAAGCTGATCTCCGATAAAGCGATTAGGCCCGTAAATCGACTCAAGATCACAAATGGGGCAGCCCAGAACTTGACTTCGATCCCGGACGATCATCTCCACTGCATCACTGTTGATCCGCCGTATTACGATAATGTCATGTATGCAGAGTGTTCTAATTACTTCTACGTATGGCTGAAGCGTACTCTTGGAGACAGAGCCGGGGTGAGCTTCTCGTCGGAGTTGGCGAACTCTGAAGACGAAGCCGTGATGAATGCGGCTCGCTTCAAAGCGATGGGGAAGAAAGCCAAAGCCCTCGCAACCGCCGACTACGAGAACAAGATGTTCGCTTGCTTCAAGGAGATGAATCGGGTCTTGCATCCCGATGGAGTGCTGACCGTGATGTTCACCCACAAGCAGGTCCAAGCCTGGGACACGCTCGGCTCCTCACTGATGCGGGCAGGGTTCCGCATCGACGCCTCATGGCCGGTCCACACCGAGAGCGAAGCGAGCCTCCACCAAGCGAAGAAGAACGCCGCCTCCAGCACCATCCTCCTCGTCTGCCGAAAGCGGGAAGCCTCGTGCGAGCCCGCTTGGTGGGACGACCTCAAGGGGCAGGTCAAGGAAACCGCCCGTGAGACGGCCAAGCGGTTCGAGAAGGAGGGCATCCGGGGCGTCGATCTCTACATCAGTACGTTTGGTCCGGTGCTCTCGATCATTTCGGAACGCTGGCCGGTCCTGACCAGCAACACCGATCCCAAAACTGGCGACCCGATCCCGCTCCAGCCCAGTGAAGCCCTCGACCTTGCCCGGCATGAGGTCATCAATTTGCGAAAGCAGGGTCTCCTCCTCGGTCGTTCGGTCGAGTTCGACCCCGTGACCGACTGGTATCTGATGGCCTGGGACGCATTCCGTGCCCAGGAGTTCCCTGCCGACGAAGCCATCAAGCTGGCTCTGGCTCTTGGACTTGATCTCGAAGCCAACCTCGTACGTGACAAAAGACTCATCGCCAAGAAGGGCAAGAACGTCTCGATCGCCCTTCCCACTGCCCGTCGCAAGAAGGGCATGGTGGACCCGGAGGCCGATTCATTCACGCACCTGATCGACGCCCTGCACACGGCAATGATGGTTTACGAGGAGGACGGCTCAAAGGCATGCCAGGTCTTCATCGACCGCCACGGCTTGCGGAACGACAGCCGGATCAAGGCACTTGTCCAGGCAGCGATGCAGGCGATCCCGACCACCCGTGGCAAGGACGGGAGGTTCCTGCGCCCCGAGATGACGACCCTGGACGCCCTGCGAGACGTTATCTGGGACGACCTCCCTGCCCCACCCGAGGAGGAGATGCCCAAGATCGACACCCAGATGCTCATGTTCGGCAAGCCCTCCTCTGACCAGGAGGACGACGAGACCGACGAGGAATTCGACGAAGACTCCGAGGACGACGACGAGGAGTCGGATGACGAGTGACCCACGATGGCAGGACTCCGGGATCTTCCGCTGCGTATCGCCTACGGGCCAAGTGATGACCGGCTCGGTGACTTCTTCATTCCGGCCCTCGCCGCTTCGATCCGCTACGACCGCTCCGCAGGCTACTTCTCCAGCACCATGCTCGCTGTTGCGGCGGCGGGCGTGACCCGGCTCATCGCCAACGGCGGCAAGATGCGGCTGCTGTGCGGGGCACAACTCTCCGAAGAGGATGTCGAAGCCATCAGCAAAGGTCACGCCGACCTGGAAGCCACGCTCGCCGTGAACATGATCAAGATGTACCGGGCGATCCCGGAGAGCACGTTCGTCAAGAAGCGTCTCGAAGCCCTGGCGTGGCTGGTCGGCTCCGGGCAGATGGAGATCAATGTCGTCCTACCCACGGACAAGCACGGGCAGCCCTTGCCCGCCTCACAGACCGAGAGCTACTACCACCCCAAAGAGGGGCTGTTCACCGACGCCGAGGGGAATCAGGTCGGCTTCTCGGGCAGTGTGAACGAGTCGGCCACCGCCCTGGAGGACAACTACGAGTCCTTCATGGTCTTCAACTCGTGGAACTCCAGCCCCGCCCACCTGAAACAGATCCAGATCAAGTTCGACAAGCTCTGGGAGGGCCGGGAAAAGGACTGGATCGCCGTCCCAGTGCCCGAGGCGGTCAAGCTGGAGTTACTGAAATACCGCACCTCGAAACCTCCCGTATGTGATGTTGGTGAGCCCAAGCCCGAGGACGAACAACCGCCGATCAAACCGCACATCGACGCTGCCCAGAAGGAGCGGATCGTCTTCCAGTTCCTTCGGGATGCGCACCACCTCCTGAACTCCCACCGGCTGGGCGTGGCGACCAGCACGGTCCAGCCCTGGCCCCACCAGATCCGGGTGGGCGATGCCATCGTCCAACGGTTCCCGCACTCGTTCATGCTGTGCGATGAGGTGGGTCTGGGCAAAACGGTGGAGGCAGGTATGGCGATCCGCCAGTTGGTCCTCTCCGGCCGGGTTCAGCGGGCACTGATCCTTGTCCCCAAGAGCGTCTTGGTGCAGTGGCAGGAAGAACTCTATGAGAAGTTCATCCTGAACATCCCCCGCTACGACGGCAGCAGCTTCTATGACGTGTTCAGCAGGGAACTCAAGGTGCCCAGCGGGACGAACCCGTGGGACGCCCATCCGGTCTTCCTGGCGTCAAGCCACCTGGCGAAGCGGCGGGAGCGGCAGGGGCAGTTGATCGAGGCCCAGCCGTGGCATCTGATCGTGGTCGATGAAGCTCACCATGCCCGCCGCAAGGACTTCCTGAACCTGGAGCAATACCGCCCCAACCGTCTGCTTGAACTGCTCCAGGGCACGAACGCCAAGCCCGGCTTGCGGGACCGTTCCAAGTGTCTGCTGCTCCTGACGGCGACCCCCATGCAGATCGACCCCATCGAGGTCTGGGATCTCCTCAAACTGCTGGGCATGGGGGGTCGCTGGGGTGCCGGGGAGGAGAACTTCACCCGCTACTTCGAGCAGTTCCGGCTGCCGTTCGCCGATGTGGATTGGCCCTTCATGCTCGCCATGCAGCGGGACTTTTTCGCAACGGGCGGTCAGTGGGACGAGCGTTTCTGCGAGGAGTCCGAACGGACGCTCGGGCCGGTCGTCTGGGACCAGATCAAGAACCTCCCGTCGTCGTCCAACCCTGAACCGACCATCAAGGGGCTCGACTCCGCTGGGCGGAAAGTGCTCGTGACGATGGCACGGAAGCAGACACCGCTCCAGCGCTACGTCTTCCGCAACACCCGGCGTCTGCTGCGGGTCTATCACGAGAAGGGTCTGCTCAAGGAGAACGTGCCCTACCGTGACCCCAAGCCCGAATGGATCGAGATGAGGTCGGAGGAGAAGACGCTCTATGACCAGATCGAGGAGTACATCCGGGACCACTACCGGAAGTACGAAGCCGAACGCAAGGGGCTCGGCTTCATCATGACGGTGTACCGCCGCCGCCTGACGAGCAGTTTCTACGCCATCCAGAAGAGCTTGGAGCGACGCCTTGAGTTTCTCAAGGGCAAGGACACCGGCCTGACCGACGACGATGACACCGACCAGGACGACCTCGAAACCGATGTGACGGAGTTGTTCCAGTTTGCGACCCCGGAGACCCGCAATCTCTTCCAGGGTGAGATCCAGTACGTCGAAGACTTCCTGGCCGGGCTCAGGACCATCGGCACCGACAGCAAGTTCCAGCGGCTTGTCCAGCACCTCAACGAGTTCCTCAAGCGGCGGGATTCGGTGATCGTCTTCACTCAGTACACCGACACGATGGACTACGTGCGTGACAAGCTCCGTCAGGTCTACGGTGCCCAGGTAGCCTGCTACAGCGGCCGGGGCGGCGAACAGTGGAATGGCAAAGCCTGGTCTGGCACCAGCAAAGAGAACATCAAGACGGCCTTCCGGGAGCACAATGAGGTCAAGATCCTGCTCTGCACGGAATCCGCTTCGGAGGGTCTGAACCTCCAGACGTGCGGCGTTCTGATCAACTATGACATGCCGTGGAACCCGATGCGGGTCGAGCAGCGCATCGGTCGTATCGACCGCATCGGCCAGGTCTACCCACGTGTCTGGGTCCGCAACTACTTCTACGACCAGACCGTCGAAGCAACGATCTACCAGCGACTCGACGACCGGATCGGGTCGTTCGAGAACGTCGTCGGCGAGCTACAGCCCATCCTCAGCCGGATCGCCCGTGCCATCGAGTCGGCAGTCATGGCGAGCGGTGACCAGCGGGACGCCCTGATCCGTGAGCACGTGGAAGAAATCAACCGACTGGTCAAGCAGGGAGAATCGTCGGGGATCGGTCTCGACACTATCTCGGGTGACGCCGTGGAAGCCCCTGCCGTGTTACCCGTGCCCTTGACTTTGGCGGATCTGGAACGAACCCTCGTCCAGTCGCAGGCACTCCGCTACCGTTTCCACCCCCATCCCACGATCTCAGGGGCGCACCTCCTGGACTGGAATGGGCAAGACCAAGAGGTCACGTTCAACCCCACCCTCTTCGACGAGCATCCCAACACGCTGACGCTACTCTCTTTCGGCTCCGACCTCCTGGCTGAGTTGCTGGAAGCCGTTGAGCCGCCCGCCACCAGCGAAGCAGACGGGTTCCTGGCACGATGCCGGGTCGAGTCTCCCGTGCCCGTGGTCGGCTACTACGGACCAGGCAAGGACGGTCAGCCCGAGCCCATCCTGACCTTCGCCTCGCTACGGAAGCGGCTTGACGAAGAACCCCCGCCGACATTGATGACCGATCAGATGGATCAGGTCCGGGAACGCTTCGTCGAAGACGTCGAGGGACTCGGTGATCAAGACCATCTTGTCGCCGACCAGAACCACAAGGCTCACGTCGCCTCGCTCAAGGAAGCCATCCGTGAGCTTCTACTGCTGGCCGCTTACGTCGAGCTTGCCCAGGCAGAGAACCCCGAGTTGTTCGACGAAGGCGAGGCGCTGCCTCCCGACTTCTCCGAGGATGCCATTCGCCGCCTCAAACGGCACAAGATTCCCTTCGCCGGTGCCCTGAAGCTCGTCGATGTCTCCGACATTCGACCCCGATCAGACGATCCCAAGTACATCAGGCTTCGTGACAGCTACCCGGATGTCCTGACCCGCCGCTTCGCGGCAACCCGCATCAAACTGGGAGAATACCTGGGACAATTAGTGCAGGCACAGAATACCGAAACGGGCGGTAGCAGCAAGGATACGGTCGCCGGCCAGACTCCGTTAATCGAGGTCTATTGAGGTGTGCAGGGTCAATGACGACTGAAGGAAACAATTGATGTCAGTTCTGTTTTCAACGACAACAGAACTGACACCAATATAATTATATACGATCACTTACTAGCTCAGGGTGAGCGTCTGATTACCTTTCTTAGTGCTCCGTCCCAACCTGAGCCTCCCGAATCAGAGGCTACAGATTTTGACGATGAGGAGATTCCGTTCTGAAATCATCCATCCAGTTCACCGCTTGACCCCTGCACTGAAAAGCTGTCTGAGTTCCGGGGATACCGTACCTAACTCTTGCCGCGAAGTTGTGGCCGGGTTAGTTTCCCACCATGGCTCGATTGGCACGTGTGATAGCTCCTGGCATGCCCCACCATGTCACCCAGCGGGGAAACCGCAGACAGCAAACGTTCTTCGGTGAGGAAGATTACCAGCACTACCTCGAGCTCATCTCGCGATTCTGCCGCCCAGAGCAGGTCGCAATCTGGTGCGCGAGCCTTGGAGATCGAAACCGACTCTTCCCGCCTCGCGAGAGGGATGCAGAAGCACTGAGAGGGAGAGAGCATGGGAAGACCTTGTGACCGGTCGTGCCCGGACCACCCCCCCCTAACCCCCTTCGCAAGGGGGGGAAAGGGATCGCTCGCGACCTCATTCCATCGCGCGCAACAAGAAAACGCTTCTCGAAACCGTCCCTCCAGCTCGGTCAAGACCAACTTTGCAGCATGCCAGGACCACTCTCCCATCGCCCGAGCGCAACAAAACCGATAACATCTCACGAGGCGGTTTGGCCATGTCAAGGCCAACCTTGCAGCGTGCCAGGACGAGGCCACGGGCATGACTGGTCAGTGCTGCGATCCAGCTCCGGCCGCGACAGGCTTGGGACTGGGTGGGGAAGGCACTGGTTTCGGGGTGTAGACGTCCCGCAGGGCTGCCGCCAGGTCAGGAAACTTGTAATGGTAGCCGAGTGCCCGGGCCCTGGTAGGTAGAACCTTTTGACCGGCCGTGACCACCCCCGCGACTTCACCGAGCAGGAGCTGAATGACGAGGTCGGGAGGACCGATGGGTAGAAAGAATCGCCAGGGCGTATAGGGTTTCCGCAGTACGCTCGACAGCGTCCTGGAGAACTCGGCATTGCGGACCGGGTTCGGAGCCGTGCCGTTGATCGGACCGGACGCCTCGGCTTTCTCGACAGCCATCTGGAAGATGCCCGCGATGTCGTCGATGTGCACCCAGCTCATCCATTGCCGCCCCTTGGCGAGGAGACTTCCGCCACTGCCGATCGGCGCGCCTGGACCGAGCTTGAAGATCGGCGTCATGAATGCAAGCGCCCCTGCGCCGGGGGCCAGCACGATGCCGATCCGCACGACCGCAAAGCGCACGCCCTGCTGCGTGACCGGCTCAGCCGTCTGTTCCCATTCCCGGCAGACGACCGCCAGGAAGTCTGATCCTGACGGGCTTGTCTCGTCGAGCTCCTCGTCACCGTGCGGGCCGTAGTAGCCGATCGCCGAGGCTTGAACCAGGACGCCGGGTTTCTTGCGGGCCTTGCTGACGGCAGCCACCACGTGATCCGTGCCGTGAACCCGGCTATCGCGGATCTTCCGCTTGATCTCGGTATTCCAGCGGTCGGCGAAAAGGTTATGACCGGCAAGATTGACAACGGCGTCGCAACCATCAATCTCATCTTGCCAGCGGCCTTCGGTCGTGGTGTCACCCTGAACGAACTGGTAGAGCCGGAACTCTGGTTTGCGCCGGACCACGTCGGAGTGCCGCGACAGGATCACTGGCTGATGTCCGGCCTCCAGCAGCCCGCGGGCCAGGTGTCGACCGATCAACCCCGAGCCGCCCGTAATGAAAACCCTCATGAACATCGCCCCCTGTTCAGCGTCAGCGAGTCGCTGCGCGTCAACCGACAGGGCCAGGCTAAGCTCGCAATGCCGATGCAAGAGCCAGCGCCCGTCATCTCCCCCTCATCTTTTAGTGAGGACCGCTCGTTCGTCAAGCATCACGCATGTTCTCGAGACCCTACCGTTCGTACGGCACATGATGCTGTGGCACGTGAATTTACGATGAACTTGATGACGAAGTTGTTGGCCGCGCGTGCAGATCGTGGTAGTTTCAGTACGCTTGATATGCTGCAACGGCCTCGCGCCGCTTTCGCCTCGAGAGCAGCGGTGCTCGACGTTTCCTCCCCGACCTCGTTGCGTCATCCAGGAGTTCCGGCAAATCATGCCTCCCAACGTTCGCAAGTGGTTCGACCTGCCGCGGCTGCTGCACACCTACAAGCGACGGACGCCGCTGGTGCTGATCAATGGCCTGGCCGAGCAGCCGGAAAGCTGGTTCGCCAACAGGGTCCACTTTTCGCGTCATTTCGACGTCAAGATTCCCGAGATCCTCGTCTACGACGGATCTGCCCTGCACGAGCACATTGACGGCGGTGGCGAGGTGACCGTCGATTATCTGGCCGATCGACTGGCGGTCTACCTCGAGCAATTCGTTCAGCGTCCTCCCTATCACTTCGTGGGATCGAGCCTGGGATGTCAGGTGATTCTGACTTACGCGGTGAAGTACCCCGAGCACGTCTCCAGGCTGGTTCTGATTTGCCCATCAGGGTTTCATGGCGATGAGAACCTGCCGGCGATGGAGGGCGTGAAACGCAGTCAGTATGACACGCTCGTGAAATCGGTCTTCCACAAGGGACGCTTCGCCACGGAAGACCTCGTCAAGGCCTTCGAACGGAAGTTCCAGGACCGCAAGTGGAAGAAGGGAGTGCTGCGAACGCTGAGGGGAACCGTGGGGCACTCTGTGGCAGGACTGCTTGCGCACGTAACGCAGCCGACGCTGGTGATCTGGGGAGCGACCGATCAGGTGCTGTCCAATATTCCCGGGTCGATCCGGGCTGCGGACCGGATCGTCAAGGTCCGCCAGGTGGTGATCCCCAAGTGCGGGCACGCGCCGCAGATCGAGAAGGCCCGGCTGGTGAACCAGCTCGTGGTGCGTCACCTCAAAGACAAGCTCAAGACCATCCCCCCCGCACTCGATCCGGAGCGATTCCTGGAAAGCGCCAGTCGCCCCAAGGCAAAGTCCCGTTTCGCGGCGACACTCTCGCGGCCGATTCATGGATGACCGGAATGCGGAATTCGGAATGAAGAGGAATTCAATTCCACATTCCGCATTCCGCATTAGAAGGAATCTGATGAGCGATTTCACGCTGTTTCTGGGCAAGTTCCTCAAACAGGGAACTGCCATCGCCAGCCTGGCTCCGAGCAGCCCGTGGCTGTCGCGTACGACGGTTCGGAACATCGACTGGACAGCGGCTCGCGTGATTGTCGAGCTGGGCGCCGGGACGGGTCCGATCACCCGCGTTCTTGCCGCCCAAGCCCTGCCCGGTTGCCGCGTTGTGGTTTTGGAGCGCGACCCGGACTTTTGCCGCCTGCTTCATGAGCGTTTCGCGGGCCGGCCCGACCTCGACGTTGTCGAGGGCGATGTGCGCGACCTGGCCGCGATCCTCGCCGACCGGGGGATCGGCCAGGCTGACTACATCGTCTCGGGCTTGCCTGTGCCATCCTTTCCCCGCGACTTGCAGCAGGCCCTCTTCCGGGTGGTGCGCCAGGTTCTCCGGCCCGAGGGCACATTCAACCAGATCACCGAGTTGCCCTGGGTCTACCTGAGGTTTTATCGTAAGTATTTCGAGGACGTCCAGTTCGTCTTCGAGCCACGCAACCTGCCCCCGGCCGGCGCCTATTTCTGCCGGCGGGTGAAACCGATAGCCTGATCCGCGATGACGTCCACAGTATCGACCGCACCCGCACAGCCGACCCCAACGGTCCCAACCCCGAGCCGCACCTCGGCTGCCGTGATGCTAGCGGGCTCTTTGCCGGTGCGTCATCTGGTGAACGCCGGGTTTCACCTTCATGCCCGGCTGCGCACATCGAAGGTCGACTCTCTCGACCCCCGGCGCGTCCAGGAGCAGGGCTTGCTGCGGTTGGTGCGCGCGGCGAGGGCAACCCGGTTCGGTCGGGATCACGAGTTCGATCGAGTGCGCAGCGTCGCCGACTACCAGAAGGCCGTTCCGCTGCGCACCTATGAGACTCTCTGGAATGATTACCTCCGCTCCAGCTACCCAGTTTTCGAGAACCTGACCTGGCCTGGCCGAATCCCCTTTCTGGCACTGACGAGCGGCACGACCCAGGGCACGACCAAGTACATCCCCATCTCGACTGAGATGGTGGTTTCCAACCGCAAGGCTGCCCAGACGATGGTGGCCTATCACATGGCCGCCCGGCCCGATTCCCGTCTCTTTCAGGGCCGGCTCTTCTTCCTGGGCGGCACCGCCAATCTGGAACAACCCGCACCCGGCGTTCACCAGGGCGATCTGAGCGGGATCGCCGCCCTCGAGCTGTCCCCGCTGCTTCGCCCTTACACCTTTCCTCCGCTCGAGCTGGCCCTCGAGTCGAACTGGGACACGAAGCTGACCCTGCTTGCCGAGCGGAGCATCCGGGAACGGATCACTCTGGTCAGCGGTGTGCCGAGCTGGCTGCTCATGCTCTTCCAGCGCGTCCTCGAGCTCACTGGCGAAAGCTCCATCGGCGCGCTCTGGCCCGACCTCGAAGTGGTCGTTCACGGGGGTGTCAAGTTCGATCCGTACCAGAAGTCATTCCAGGAGATCCTCGGACGGTCGGACATCCGCCTGCAGGAAACCTACCCCTGCTCCGAGGGCTTCATCGCTTTCGGTGACCCGAAAACGGAGCTCCTGCGGCTGCTCCTGGACCATGGCTTGTTCTACGAGTTCGTTGCGGTCACGGAGCTCGACTCGCCCAACCCCACGCGGCACTGGCTGGGCACGCTCGAGAGGGGCGTCAACTACGCGATCGTGGTGTCGACCTGTGCCGGGATGTGGGGACATATTATCGGCGACACGGTGCGGTTCGAGTCGCTCGACCCGCCGCTGCTCAGCTTCACGGGACGTACCAGGTACACGCTGTCGGCGTTCGGCGAGCACCTGATCAACGAGGAGGTCGAGGCGGCGATGGCGTCGGCCTCGTCGGCCTCGAGAGCAGCGGTGCGGGACTGGCATGTCGGGCCCGTCTTCGAGGGGGCGCTGGGGTATCATCAGTACGTGATCGAGTTTCTCGAGACGCCCGACGACCCAGACCGCTTTCGCCGGTTGCTCGATGGCGACCTGTCCCGGCGCAATGCCGACTATCTGGCTCATCGCGCCGAGGGCGTGGGGCTACCATTGCCGGCACTGGTCGTGGCACAGGCGGGTGCGTTCAACTCATGGATGCGATCTCGCGGCAAGCTCGGCGGGCAAAACAAGGTGCCCCGCATGGACGGGTCGGGCACCCTCACGCACGAACTCGTCCAGTTTCTCCGTCAAAATGGCCAGGTGCTGCTCGAGATCCGGCCCGGCTCATCGGCCGCAACCCGCGCCCTTTGAACCGACGGCAGAAACTCACGCAGCCTGCTTCTTCTCAGCAATCAGCCTGGCGATCTGGCCGATCGAATCCAGATGCTCGACACCGGCTTCATGAGCTTCGACCGTGATTCCGAAGTGCTCCTCGAGGAACACGACCAGCTTGAGAGTCGTGATCGAGTCGAGGATTCCGCCGGTGATCAGAGGTGTGCGATCAGTCAATTCCCCGGGATCCTCACCTGGCAAGAATTCGTTCAAGATGTAACCGTGGACGACCTTCTCGATATCTTCCATGACGGCCTCTGGATATCCTTTCGGTCACAATGGAAACCGGGCCCGAGCCACACCACACAACGCCGGCACGGTATCCGGTCAACTTACTTTGGTCAATCTCGAGTTTTCCTTGAGCCCGATGTGGAAGTTTGCCGAATTCGTAGAGTAGTGCTAGCCGATCGGTCTCGATCGGGGAACGATCTCTTTGCGTCGGGTTGAGCCGAGGCGGGACCAAACACGAGTCTCGAGGTGCCAGGTCCATGATCGCAGGGATGCCCTCAGCCTCTTGCCGGCGCACTCTCGTCGTTGTCGCGGCGGTTTGCTTGACCTTGGTTCCGGGTTGCGCCGGCATGGGCCGGAAACACGAAGCGCGGCGAGTCCCCGAGCGGGGATACATCGACCCGGAACAGGCCCGCGAGCTCGACAAGGTCACGATGCCCCGCTACGTGGTTGAGCCTCCCGACGAGATCGAGGTCTCGATCAAGCCCGCGCCACCGGACTGGAATCTCAGCACCGTGACTGTCCAGCAAGACGGCGTGATCGACCTGGGATTCGCCGGCGACGTTTTCGTCGTGGGGCTGACCCTCGAGGAAATCGAGCTCAAGATCGCCCAGCAGCTCACGGCGGCGGCAATGCAGCAGAACCAGAAGATCGACCAGCCCTACCGCGTCTCGGTGCGATTAACAAACGTTCAGAGTAAGTACTATTACGTCATGGGGGCCGTCACGACGCAGGGGCGGTTCCCGATCAAGGGCAACGAGACCGTGCTGGACGCGATCCTTCAGGCCGGGCTGAAGACAAACAGCCTCCCAGACAAGGCCTACCTGGTTCGGCCGCACCCGCCGGGCGAACCCGACCAGGTTCTCAAGATCGACTGGTGCGGCATCAAGGAACGCGGCGACACGCTCACCGATTACCAGCTCTTCCCCGGCGACCGAGTCGTGGTCCCGGGAACCAAACCTCCCGGCTTGATCGCCACGTTGCTGGGGCAGTGAACAGACCTTCGCTTGCCCCATGTTCTGAGCTTACGATACGTCGGCCCGGTTCGGCATGGAAATCACCGGCGAGATCAGGCCGATCTTGGCGCAAGCGAAGTAAACCGCGAAGCCGACGATGAAGGCGGCCACCGGGGCGGCCGGAACGTCCGGGATCGCCGGGGAAGCGGCCGTGCAGGTTGGGCAGGATCCCCACCAGGAACCCGAGCGCCCAGGCAACCCAGCCGGCCGGATTGAAACCCGCGCGTGGACCCGACCAGCGCTTGCCCGCCAGCAGGTAGTCGGCCGCCATCGCGCCGCAAATCGGCCCGAACGAGGCCCCGATGATGCCAAACACGCTTGGCAGGTCGCTGGCGACTTTCGTTACTGCGAGGATAATGGTCACGATTGTGCGAGACTTCTCGCTGAACTCCACCGTGATTCGTTGTATCCCATGATGGGGAAAGACGCTTGGGTGGCTGGGGCTGACCGGAGTGTCACCCGACCTTATGGTTAGCCGCCAAATCGGACGGGGTCTTTCGCCGCGTAAGAGCCTGTGGCACAATGCATGGACATTGGGCGATCGAGGAT
>JBEKTN010000126.1:0-20594 GCA_049516015.1 Isosphaeraceae bacterium
TCGCCCCCCCAGCCACCGGGCCCCCGGAGGGGTGGGCGGCTGTCGGCTTTGTCAGCCCAGCCTCTTTCAACAGGGGGTTGTGGGCGCGTTTGCTTAGGGTTTTGGGTTCTTGACCTCTGATTATGGGGTCGGAAAGAGTCAGGATCTGGGTTGTTGACCGTTTCTGACCCTGGCTTGATCCTTCCAGAATCGGCTTGCCGATGGCCACAAGTCTTTCATACCAAAGCGATTAGATTGCGTCCCATGACTTTGTTCAACCCCGTTTTTAATTGCCTGACGCCTATAGTCATAAAACGATCAGAAACCCAGGCTGATGAGGGACTGACTCCAGCCGACGAAGTTTGCGGTCTGGTGGGTCGCGCCACCATGGCCTATCCTTCCAGTGCCGGCGGTGCTTTTAGCTATTTGTCGGCTCGTTGCGTGAAAATGCTACTGGGTCCGGTGGCCAAGTTCGGCACCAGGTTCGGCGTTGGCCTCCCTGTCGGCACCGAAGAAGATTAGCTCCGTCGAGTAGTATACGCCTCCGTGGTTGATGCGCTTGGCGTTCTTCTTGTTGACGGCTTCCCAATCGGTTTTACCTGGGCGAGGTCGAGGGGGCGCACCTGATCAACCTGCACCGGCATTCGGGGAAGGTCTCGTACCTGGTCTATGCCGACTTCGAGACCGACCCGCACCAAGCCTTGCTCCGCAGCATCAAGCACTCGCTGCGGACGCGGGAACCCAACCCTTACTATTATGCGTCGTGCACCAATCTCCCCATCCTCCACCGCAAGGACACGTTCCTCCCACCCGGGCACGCGCTGTTGGCCAAATTCGCCCAGCTCACCCGGCAGGAGGAAAAGCACAGGCTGCTCGACGTGACGGCGATGATCGGCACACGTGAGGGGTGGCAGCGCAGGCTGGCGGAGCGAGGTTTGCTGGTCCAAGGGCATCGGCTGATCGTACGAAAGTAAGAAAGGGACGAATACGGAGGACCTGAGGGCGGGATCGCGGTCGCCGCGGCGCCGCCGCCCGGGCGGCTGATCGCCAAGAACGAAAGGATCTCCTCGAGCCGACGAACAAGCCGAACGAGTTGAAGAAGTGGCAAGCTGAGCGGGCGAAGTACCCGGAAGTCGCCCCGCCGCCGCTCGAGAAATAACCAGGATATGTTCGCAAATGTCGAACGTTCAGCTTGACGCGCTCGCAAATATCGATCATGCTAGGAGTGAGTTTGCGGCGGGGGTTCCCCATGTGGGTCGTGTCGCTCAAGCGCTTGCGTGAGTTTTGGGGGCTCCACCCGCATGCCGAAGTGCCGCTTCGGGCCTGGTTCACCCAGACTTCGGCAGCGGATTGGCGTACCTTTAGCGAGCTTCGGAGCACCTTCCCGTCAGCCGATCTGGTGGGAACCTGTACGGTCCTGAACCTGGGAGGCAACAAATACCGCCTTGTCGCCCGGGTCTTTTACGCGAGCCACAAAGTGTATGTCCTGCGGGTGATGACGCACGCCGAATACGACCGCGAGGACTGGCCCAAGCAATGTGAATGCCACCAGCCACCGCCCAAACCGACCCAACCTGCGCGGCCGAAGTCCCCCTGAAAGAAGCGGCCTGCGAAATGGAGCCCGATATCATGAGCCGAACGAAAAGCGCGGTCCGAGCGGGCGCCATCCCCGACAGCTACTTGGCGTTGGTGAAACGGCATCCACTCACGAGCATCAGAAGTGAAAACGATCTGGATGCGGCTCAGGCGGTCGTCGATGACTTGTTGCGCGAGGAGCTGGACGACGGCAAACAGGCCTACCTGGACGCACTTTCCGACCTGGTGATCGTGTACGAACAGGAACACCACGCTGTGGCGCCGCTGCCGCCCCACGAACTGTTGGCCCAAATGCTGGAGGAGCGCGGCATGTCGCAAGCGGAGCTAGCGCGGACTGCGGGTCTCGCCAGGGCCACGGTGAGTGATTTGACGACCGGCAAGCGCCCGTTCACGGTCAAGCAAATGCAAGCGGTGGCCAGCATCTTTGGGCTGCCGGGGACCGTGTTCCTGCCAAAAACCGCGAATCAGTAACCGGACAACGGGCCGAAGTCGCCCCATGAAACGTAAGCCTGTCAGCCTCAACCGCGACGTCTCGACCTTCTTCATGTGCTTCTCCTAATTCTGCCGCCAGGCGGACGACCTGCTGTCCCGCTCAGGGAACGCCGAGTCGGTCGATAAGGCCTGCAAAGCGGGCCCCGGTCGGAAAGCTCCTGCTGAACGCCCTCTATGTTCACCGCGACGCCCTCGATTCGCTCGAGCCGCTGCTCCGGATGTACGAGGCCTGCGCCCGTGCGTACTTGGGCGAGGTCGAGGGGGCGAACCTGATCAAGCTGCACCGGCATTCGGGGAAGGTCTCGTACCTGGTCTATCCCGACTTCGCCACCGGCCCGCACCCAGCCTTGCTCCGCAGCATCAAGCTCTCGCTCCGGACGAGGGAGCTCGACTGCTTCGGCTACGCCAAGAGCACCAATCCCCCCATCCTCCACCGCAAGGAAACGTTCCTTCCACCGTGGCACGCGCTGGTGGCCAAATTCGCCCGGCTCACCCAGCAGGAGGAAAACCACGGGCTGCTCGACGAGATGGCGACGATCGGCACGCGCGAGGGATGGGAACGTCGGCTGGCGGAGCGAGGATTCACGGTTCGCGGGCATCGGCTGCAACGGCGAAGGGAAAACCACGAAGCGGATGAAAAGGGCGAAGAGGTGGAACCACGAAATTGACGAAACACACGAAAAGAAAAGAGGAGAAGACATGGAGTGTGAAGAACGAAAAGTGCCTTTGCGGGGTCAGTGCCATTGTGGGGTCAGATCCCGACACCACGACTGCCACTAAGAGCTGGAAAGAAATCCTGACCGGCCTGGACAAAGCCAGAGGATTACATCCTGGCGATCGTTATGATCGGCGCAGAATCGGTCGATGATCGCTATGTCCGTAACCCATTCACACGCGAGCCGGATTTCAGGGCTTTAGGACTCGATTTATTGGTGCCGGTGCTTTTTTCTGCGCACGTTGGGGAGCACGTGGAGCGAAACGTCTCCCTTGCGACGTCCGCCGACGCTCGTCTCAGGCGACCAGTCAGTTTGACGGCATTACGGCACACCGATGGCTTTGCGCTCGAACCTGGTCCGGCATCATGGAAGCACGTCCCCACCCCCGAGCGCTGCCCACGCCAAGAACCACTTGGGCGAAATCGGCCATCCGCGTTTACTCTATGCTACAAAGTAAGTGGCCCCTCCGCGCTCTGAGCCAGTGGACCCGAGGGAAAGAGATGAAAATGATTGAGAATGGTCAGAACAAGGCCGACTTCTCGGGTGTTTGTTGTTGTCAAATAACTACTTATGACAAAGAATCGGAAGTCCCACGGGGGCATTGAGCGGGGCCGAAACTCCAGGAACCTCTACTTGAACGAAACCGCTCCGCGGTGGGAAAATCACAGTCACCCGGCGAGCCCGCGTCGGCCTTGCTTTGCTCCTGCTTCGCGTCACAAGTCGCTTGCCCAAACCGCCCCTCTTGCCCGGGCGACCAATCTGCTTATTAAAGCAAACCCTGTGCCGCCCCACGGCTTCGTTCAAGAGCCTGTACCCGAAAGGCCGGAACGGCTTGCGGTGAAGCCATCGTCTGCGCCGGCCCTTCGTGTACAGGCTTCTTCCTTATCTCTACCGGACGCCCGTCCAGTACCGGTGAAAGTGGGTCCTGTACAAGCTGACGTTGGTGCCACAAAGTGGGTGGCCATATCCAGTCTTTCTTGGGGCGGCAAGCTTGGCCCGGATGTCTGAGGAGAAAGCAAGCCGGTCGCTCGACCCCGGAGCGAACGAGGGCGGGCAACAGGACTTGTGTGATCGGAATCGCAAGACGGGGAAACTTACCCCGCCGGTCGGGCCAGGGTATAATAGACGCGACCCGAGGAGATGCAACATGCCGATTCACGACTGGACTCGAGTCGAAGCTGGTGATTTTCACGACTTTCACCAATGCTGGGTGGTCGCGATCCGCAACGCTTTGAACGCCGGGCTGCTTCCACCCGGTTATATGGCCATGGCGGAGCAGGTTACCGGTCGTCCGATTCCGGATGTCGTCACGCTCCAGGCTTACGAGCCAAAAGGAGGGCCTGAAGGCGGGATCGCCGTCGCCACGGCTCCGCCGACCGCGCGGCTGATCGCCAAAATCCAGAGTGTCAACTACGCGAAACGGGCCGACCGCGTTGTGATTCGACACGGACGCGGGAAAGTCGTCGCCATCATCGAGATCCTCTCTCCGGGCAATAAGGAGAGCCGCGCAGCGCTTCGGTCCTTTGTCGAGAAAGCGGCCGACATCCTCAATCAAGGGGTGAATTTGCTCGTCGTGGACCTTTTCCCGCCAACTCCCCGCGACCCCCAGGGCATTCACAAGGCGATTTGGGACGAACTCGGCGACCAGCCGTTCGTGGCGCCGCCCGGCAAACCGCTGATCGTGGCGTCCTACATCGGCGGAGACATCCCAACAGCCTACGTGGAGTCCGTCGGAATCGGCGACGCGCTCCCTTCGCTGCCGATCTTCCTTTCCGAGACTCGCTACATCCCCGCCCCGCTGGAAGCGACCTACCAAGAGGCTTGGGCGGTCTTCCCCGCCATGCTCAAAGAGCTCATCGAGCCGACGGCGCAGTGAGTGAGATCATCTGCGTTTGCTGGGGGGGATGAACGAGCAATTCGCGCAAAGAGCACCAATCCCCCATCCTCCACCGCAAGGAAATGTTCCTCCCACCCGGGCACACGCTGGTGGCCAAGTTCGCCCGGCTCACCCGGCGGGAGGAAAAACACGGCCTGCTCGACGAGACGGCGACAATCGGCACGCGCGAGGGGTGGGAACGGCGGCTGGCGGAGCGAGGATTCACGGTTCGTGGGCATCGACTGGTGCGGCGGAGCGGACAAAAGGGCAGAGAGGTGGAACCACGAAATTGACGAAACACACGAAAAAAGGAAGACACATCAAGGTCAAGAACACAAGAGGAGGCCAAGCATTGACGCTGACGGCCATCTGGCAGGCACGCTTGGAGCGGGTGGCGTCGAGCGCCTCCTGGCACGAGAGAATGGTCAACGGTCGGGCGGCGGCGAGCGGGGAGAAACGGATTGATTCGTCGAGACTCCTCGCTGAACTCCACCATTCAAGAGCTGCCAGGATCCGGGTGGCTGGCGGCGGAGCCAGAGGCGACGCCCCAGACGCACAAGCTTCGGCCCTGGGGCTTCCCTGCGGTCAGCCCCAGCCACCCAAGCGTCTTTCCCCATCATGGGATACAACGAATCACGGTGGAGTTCAGTGAGAACTCTCGATTTGTCCGAAGCAATTGCCTGGTTCGGTGACATACTGAAATATAGACGGGCCGCTCGTCGAGATCGGGCCCCGTTCGGTCTTTAACAATTCGGCGATCGGTGCCATGCAGGGAAGTTTTGGCCACGCACTTGCGACTGGGAAAGATCGGTGGAGGTGTCGCCGGGCGTCTCGACGACGTCACCGAGAAGCGCGACTGGTACTCCAAACCTCTTATCAATCCCGGACAATGGTGCCTGGCTCAATCTTCCCTGGCTCAATCTTCTCAGCGCTGATTTGTTGGCCGGATGGGGGTAAAACGCCCTGAAAAGGGGTCGAAAAGGCGATTTTTTGGGGAATCGGCTACGTGGCTCATAAAGGCGCAACTCCTGTTATAGAATACAGTTAAGCCTAAAGTTGCGGCCCACGAGAGTTAAGAGAGAAATGGACGTAAGAAGAAATTCTATATCAACTTACGTCGACAACTAAGCTCGCAAAACTTCTGCCGCAACCGGAAAACGTAGCATGTCGTAGCATGTTGACCCCTACCGGGTGGGGAGTGCTGTAGCCAGCTCGGCGCGCGGCATCGACGGCGGACCCTGACGATCGTGGGGCGTGAGGCGTGGGGGCGGGAGAACAGTGGCCAGGGGGGACGTTGGGGGCCAACCACGTATCCTTTGTGCCAGAAATGGGTGGCCCCTTCTGCTTTCGCCTCGGTTGTCACCCGGAAACGCCCGTCATTGAACCGTGCCCCATTTCACAGTCGAGCCGGGTAATCCGATCGACCAAATCATGGAAAGATCGTAGAATAGAATAGCAGCGGACTTTTCGATCTTTCGACGTGCAAAGAGCAGGGCAGCCATGATTCTTACAAGGATTGACCCGGTGCAGGCAGGGATCGAACGCTTCACCACCCGTCGAATGACAGCCGAGCGGCTCACCTTGACTCACTACCCGGAGATCCGTCGGTTGCACTTGCATCCGCAGGTGATGAAAACGCGCTCTCGGGATGGCCAGATTCTGCCTGAGAACATGACCAAGGACGGGCTTGTGCAGAACGATGCCCACTGGGCAGAGCACGGCTTCGGGTACTGGATTTTCCGGGCCAGGGAGGGTGGGCACTTCCTGGGCCGGGGCGGGTTGAAGTGGTGCACGATTGACGATCAGGACGTCGTAGGGCTGGCCTACGCCGTGATCTTCGATCACTGGAATCGCGGCCTGGCCACCGAGATGGCCGCGGCCAGCTTGCGAATCGGCTTCGAGCAACTGGCCTTACCGGAGGTCGCAAGCTGGACCTTGCCATTCAACGTCGCCTCCCAGCGCGTGATGGAAAAGCTCGGCTTTCGCCACGAAACCGACATTGTCTTCGCCAGCCAGCCGCACCGGCTCTACCGTCTTACCGCGACCGACTGGCAAATGGACCGGGGCCTGCGAACCGCTTGATCGCCGGCCAGCTTTTTCACTCCATCCCCTGCCTGCGTACCACTGGCTCGAATGCCGCTGATCCCTCCACTCATGAGCGGTTACTGCCAGTCCAAGTGGTGGCCGCCTCCGTTCCCAGGACGTAAGCCGAGCCGAGCCCAGCCGAATTTAATGAAGGGATTGTTTCCAAACTCGGGGCACCGGGCACGAATTTCTTTGGAGGACCTGGCGGATGTCCGAACCAAAGGCTGGATCGGGCGTATAATGGTGCCGGCAAGATCGGTGGTTTCGCGCACGGTGATGAGATCCGGGGATGAGGTATTTGCTCATGGTGGGCGTCCGGAGTGTGGGCGACTGGATCGGTGACCGATTCGAGATCTTCGACGTGCACGAAGGTGGAATGAGCCTGGTCTACGTGGTCCACGACCATCTGGGCAAATCCGGTCGGCCGGTGGTCGCACTCAAGACCTTGAAGGACGAACTGCTGGGTCACAAGATCAGGCGGTCGCGGTTTGCCACCGAGTGCCGGCTCTGGGTGCAACTCGGTCAGCATCCCAACATCGTCCAGGCGTACGCGGTCGAGATCATCGAGGGCAAGCCGTACGTTGTTCTGGAACTGGTTCAGGGTGGGGACCTGGTTCGCTGGATCGGTAGCCCCCGGCTCGACCTTGTCCAGGCGCTGCGGTTCGGCGTCCAGTTCTGCCAGGGAATGGAGCACGCTACGCGGCAGGGTCTGAGCTGCCATCGCGACATCAAGCCTGGCAACCTGCTCATCACCCAGGACGGCGTCCTCAAGATCACCGACTTCGGCCTGGCGCGGATCTGCGAGGAGATGGTTGCGTTTCGTCCCGAGCTTCCCGACGGCACGATTCCGCTGGCCGATGCCCCGAAATCGCCTCAACGGATCATCTTTACCGATCCCCGAGACCAGGAGGTCCGGCCAATTGGCTTCACCAACCCCGAAGCGACTCGGACCGTCCGCCCATCGGCGCAAGACAGTGCGGGAGCGCCGGCCACCGCTGCCAGTGCCAAGTCCACGCCCAAGACTTTGAGCTCGCCGGTTCCCGCCTCGAAAAACGGCCTGATCGGCGCTGCCGTACCCACTCCGACCACGATGGAGAAGGAGAAGGAGAAAGAGACCTCGGAATACATCTCGCTGGGCGAGACGGCCGATCCCCGCCTGACCCGGTCAGGCGCCAGGCTTGGCACCGGCGCCTACATGTCCCCCGAGCAGTTCCATGATCCCGGATCGGTGGATTGTCGTGCCGACATCTACGCTTTTGGCGTCGTTCTCTTCGAGATGATCACGGGCAAGCTGCCGTTTCAGGGCAAGTCGCTGGACATGCTCAACCGCCAGCATTCCCGCTACGAGCCCCCCTCGATCGTTCCGTCCATACCTCGTTCTCATGCGCGCATGGCCAGCAGCGTCGATCAGCTTGTCCAGCGCTGCTTGAAGAAAGACCCGGCCGACCGCTTCGGCACCATGTCCGACTTGCGCAAAGCCATACTCGCAATCCTCTCCCGGATGGGAGCGAAGTAATCGCCGGTGCCATCGATCACCCCGGCCAAGCAGGTGAAGCCGAGCCGCTGATCGTATGACTTCAACCGATAATTGCTTCGCCCGAGATCAGACAAGGCGATTCGACCTGCTCGATGACCCGGGTCAGGGAGGCCCGGCGGCGCTTCTGCCGCGCGGACCTTGTCTCCTTGACGTGCCGCAACTGCTGAACAAGCGATCGGATGCCGCTCGGGTTGGATTTCTTCGTGATCATTGCGATTGCCTTCGATGAGATGCTGCGGCCCACCCTTATTTCATATTATGTCGATAGACATAGTATATATCGGCAGAAGGAGAAGAAATCAAGAGGGATCTGGCGGGGGACGCGGATCACGCGAGATCTTCATTGGCCGCGCCGAGCCACAGGTCGATGGGGCGTTTGATGCCAGTGGGGCGGAAGGGGAGGCCGATCTTCACGCCCATCCGGGCCGAGCGATAGCCGGCCAGGAGAACTTCCTGGACGATCCTGCCGTCCTCGCCGGTGGCGATTGGGGTCTCCTTGCCGCGGGCACAGCGGGCAAAGTGGTGCATCTCCTGGGGGAAGCCGTAGTTCCAGAGCTCCTCGTAGACGGGGTAAGACCAGCCCTTGGTGGTCGGTGCCTTCTCGACGGCGTAGCCGTAGCCAGACTCGCTGTAGGTAGGCAGGGCGTTGCCCATGAACAGGTTGGCGAAGGTCAGTCCTCCTTCGCCGTAAACCTCGACCCGGTCATCCATACCGCCCCGGCGGGCCCAGCTATTCTCAACCAGGCCCACGGCGCCCCCGTCGAACTCGAGGATGCAGAGGGTATTGTCCTCGCCGCGGGTCTTGTCGCCGTGCACGTACGTGCCCATCTGGCAGTAGACACTCTTGATCACCGGCCGGTTGAGGAACCAATAGCAAAAGGCGATTCCATGGCAACCCATGTCCATGAACACGCCGCCTCCCGATTTCCGGACATCCCAGAACCAGTCGCCGTGGGGGCCAAAGTGCTTCTCGCTCTGCTTGACGAGGTAGACCTTGCCGAAAGCCCCCTCGTCGGCCATTCGCTTGGCCTGAACATACTTGGGGGTGAAGAGCAATTCTTCGGCATACATCAGAAGTACCCCCTGGCGGCGGCAGACGTCGATCATCTCGTCGGCCTCCTCCAGGGTCATGCACAGCGCCTTTTCGCAGACGACGTGCTTGCCAGCATGGGCGGTGTCGATGGTCATCCGCGCATGCAGGCCGTTGGGCGCGGCGATCGTGACCATCTCGATGTCGCGCTCCTTGAGCATCGCCCGGTAATCATGGAAGACGCGAGGTATGCCGTATTTTTGCGCCAGCGCCTCGGGATTCCCCGGCGTGGGCGAAGCTACCGCGACAACCTCGGCTTCGTCGGGCATGATCTGGAAGGCGGCCGCGTGGATGTCGGCCTCGAATCGGGACCCAATGATTCCGACCTTCACCTTGCCGGCCATATTCCTGAATCTCCCTGGTCGTTTGAGGCTCCGAAGGTTGTTCTCACCATCCCGTGCGGTAGTCTCGCTTGATGAACGGGGCGGCTTCGGGGCAACCTGTTGCCGCCATCGTCTCGGCATCCCAGCGGAGATTCTTGCCGGTTCGCAGGCCGAGGTTGGCGACAAGCATTTTCCCTGGCGACCTTGGCCATCCGCCGGGCCTCGTCGATGCTCCAGGTGAGAGGCTTTTCGCAGTAGACGTGCTTGCTCAGTTCCATGGCCGCCAGGCTGACCGGGGCGTGCATGTGGTCGGGGATGCTCACGACCACCGCGTCGATCTGCCCGTGCATGGCGTCGAGCAGCTTGCGGTAGTCGCGGAACCGCTTGGCCCTCGGGAACTGCCCGAAGGCTTCAGCCCCGCGTTCGTCGTCCACGTCGCAGAGGGCGACGATGTTCTGTCCCGAGACTTGCTTGAGGTTCTCGGCCCCCGGGCCGCCACAGCCAATGACGGCGATGTTCAGCTTCTCGTTCGGGCTGCTCGCCCGAGCGGGGACGTGAATGCGATCCAGACCAAGGCTTGCAAGCCCCGCCCCACCTAGCCCCGCCGGCAGTTAACGACGATTCAACGAGGGTCTCATCGACCGGCTCCTCTTCCCGTGTCGCGATTGCAAGGCGACTGCCACGACACATCGTCCTCATTATCGCACAAAGAGCCGGCTTGTCACCGATGTAGGCCCGGTCGAACGATCAGGCTTCATTCCACGAGCACATCCCCGTCTCAAGGGGTGACGATATTGAACATCGGCTCGAAGGAATCCAGGAGAGACAGGAGTTCCGCGAGCTTCCGGCGGTCACCTTGAATCCGGATACTTCCCGCCTCGATCTCCTTGTCCAGAGTCGTCTCGCCGACCAGAACCCGATCGAGAGTCGCGCGGCGGAACGTGATTGTCGCGTCGGCCACGGGGAGCTGGATGCCGGCGGTATAGGTGAGGGCCGCGTTCTCGAGTGTCACGGCGTAGGTCTCGCCGGTGTCGGTGAATGACCAGTTCATCGTGATGGTCTTGCCCTCGGCCCTGGGACCGTTGAGGCGGATGCCCAGGTAGTCGAGCAGGAGCTCGACCGTCATGGCCCGAAGGGTGTCCCGGCTGTCAACCCTCATGGCGATGGCCCTGGGAACGCCGTGGCGCAGCTCGTGGGCGCCCATCAGGTACTCGTTGCGCCATGTTGGGTTCTCGGCCTGGTAGCCAAGCTGTTCCAGAGCAGCGGCCTGGAGCTCTCGGGCCTCATGATTTTCCGGGTCCGCGAAAACAACGTGGTTCATCACCTGGGCCACCCAGCGATACCCTCCCTTGTTGAACGACTCGCGGGCCCGGGAGATCACTGCTGCCGGCCCTCCCATGAATTCGACATACTTCTTCGCCGCCTCCTCGGGCGGCAGGGAATGGAGGTTCGCCGGGTTCGAATCGTACCAGCCCAGGTACCGTTGATAGACGGCCTTGGCGTCGTGATTCACTGAGCCGTAATAGCCCCGGTTGTACCACTTCCGGTCGAGGCTCCTGGGAAGCTTCACCATCTCGGCGACCTCGAGCATCGTGTAGCCGTGGTTCATGAGCCGGAGCGACTGGTCGTGGATGTACTTGTAGAGGTCGCGCTGCTGCTTCAGGTAATCGAGGACCTTCTTCTGTCCCCACTTTGGCCAATGGTGCTGAGCGAAGACCACATCGGTCTTGCCGCCGAAGAGGACCACAGACTCGTTCAGCGCCTTCCACCAGCTCTTTGCGTCGCGGACCTGGGCTCCCCGGAGCGTGTAAAGGTTGTGGAGCGTATGAGTCGCGTCCTCGGCCGCGCACAGGGCCCGCAGTTGTGGGAAATGGATGAGGAACTCGGCAGGGGCCTCGGTCCTTGGTGCCATCTGGAACGTCATCTCCACCCCGTCGATGGTGCGCGTCTCTCCCGTCTTCTTGACCAGGTCGGTGGGTGGGATGAGCGTGACCGTGCCGACCGAGGTGGTCTTGCCCAGGCCGCTGTCAACCTGCCCCCGTTCCCCCTTGGGAAGGAGGATTCCAAACATATAAATCGCCCTGCGACCCATTGCGTTGCCGGCGAAGACGTTCTCGCTGACCGCCTCCTCGAGGAACCCTTCGGGGGCAAGGACCGTGACCTTGCCGGATCTGACCTCGTCCTCGGACACCACGCCCTTGACCCCGCCATAGTGGTCGACGTGGCTGTGCGTGTAGATGACGGCGGCGACCGGCTTCCGGGGGCGGTGCTGATAGTAGAGTTCCATTCCCACCCGGGCAACCTCCGCCGAGACGAGCGAATCGATGACGATGAGTCCCGTATCGCCCTCGATGATGTCCATGTTCGAGATGTCGAAGCCGCGAATCTGGTAGATGCGGTCGGTCACCTTGAACAGCCCGTGGTTCAAGTTCAGCCGCGCGACCCGCCAGAGGCTAGGATTGACGGTCGGAGGGGCCTTGTCCTTCAGGAACTCGTAATCCTTCAGGCTCCAGATCACACGACCGTCGGCCGACCTGATGGTGGCATCGGGCAGCGTTGCGACGAAGCCCCGCTGAGCGTCCTCGAAATCCTCCGAGTCCTGAAACGAGAGTTGCTGCACGATGCTTGCGTTGGACTCCCGGGTCGTTGCCGTCGCATCCTCCTGGGCCTTCGCTCGTGGAGCCAGTAGCACCAGGCCAACCACCACCCCGAGGCAGAAGGCCGTTTTCAAAGCGACCGTGCGCCAGTTCATGAGAGGGACCTCCAGGTTGATACCAGCGAGTGTGTAAAAAGGCAAAAGCTGAGCGCCATGTTGCTATATTAATCGATCGGCCGGAGCAATGCTCCAGTCGACCGGGATTTCCGTTCCAGGAAAGCGCGTGGGCCAGGCCCCCGGCGCGTTTGACAGGCAAGGACTCCCTGGCAGGCAAGGAGTGCGACGTCACCGGGGATGATAACCTCTGCGCGCACGACGGCCGTGCTGCCGATCACCGTCCTGATGGCACAGGCAAGCTAAGCATCGCTCTGGTCAGACTGACAGCCAGTCCTGTCCCTCGCCATCGACCAGGGACAGCAGGAGCGAGCGGCTCTTGTCGCGGGATTCACCGATGGCGGTGACGTAGACGGCGGGGTCGTCCTTGACGGGACACTCGTGCTCGCAGATACCGCAGCCAATGCACTTGACCGGGTCGATGAACGGGCGTTTGAGCTGGAGAGTTGCACCCCAGCGGTCGGTGATCTCGACGTTGCGGGTGAAGATGGCCTTGGGGCTGACCGGGCAGACCTCCTCGCAGACGACGCAACTTGTGTCCATCGCCCAGGGCAGGCAGCGTCCTTGGTTGTAAAAGGCCGTGCCCGTCTTGACCGGCCCCTTGCCCTCGAACGGGCCGATCCCCAGCTTCTCGCCGATCGAGATCTCGCGGATGGCGCCGGTGGGGCAGACCTGGCTGCACAGCGTGCAGTTGAGCTCGCACCAGCCCATCTTGGAGATCATGATCGGCGTCCAGAGGCCCTCGAGGCCCGTTTCGAACATGGCCGGCTGAAGAACATTCGTTGGGCAGACCCGGATACACTGGTCGCACTTGATGCAACGGCGCAGAAACTCGTCCTCGGCGACCGAGCCGGGTGGACGGATCGCGCTGCGGCTGAAGTTCTTCTTCACGCCGCCGGAGGCCCGCGTCATCGGGAAGAAGAAAAGGCCAAAGAGTCCTGCCAGGAGCAGCTCGCGGCGGCCGACGGCCGGATAGGCGACCTCGCTGGCCTTGCGCGGCAGGAACCGGAACGAGAGGGCGTCGTGGGGACAATCCTCGATGCAGTTGAGGCAGACGAAGCACTCGCTCTTGCGAAGGTCGGCCTGCGGGTCGGAGGCGCCCTCGCAGCTCTTGAGGCAAAGGTCGCAATCCGTGCATCGCACCGGGTCGCGATCGATTCGCCAGAGCGAGAACCGGCTGAACAGTCCCAGGAGCGCGCCCAGCGGGCAGATCGCCCGGCAGAAGAACCGGGGTATCCACCAGTTGGCAAACAGGAAGCCGATGAAAATGAGGCCGACGATCCAGGCCTGCCAGTACTCGCGGGGCTCTGTGTAAACGCTCTCGGTCGCCTTGTTCACGGTGGGCAGCACGCTGGTGGTCATTGACCGGACCGTCAGCGCGATCGGGTCGAGCAGACCGATCTGGAGCGAGCTGTTCCCCAACTTGTGCTCATCGGCCGACTGCGCGATGCCCGAGCCGATGGCCACGACGACACGGGACAGCCCCGACTGCTTCAGCTCGGCGCCCTGGTAGACCTGCCAGATCTTGCCGGGAGCGTCGATCGTTGTAGGAATGATCCAGAGGCCGGCCATGGCGATCATGGCGGCCAGGATGTAGTACTTGATGGCGTAGATCTTGCGGTACCGGTTGACCTCGATCATCTGCTTGGTATTACGCCGGTTGCCGATGACACCGAAGATGTGGTGCAGGATGCCGAACGGGCACATCCAGTTGCACCAGACCCGCCCGAGCATCATCGTGATGGCGATGATCAGGAGGCCCCAGACCAGGTTGCGGTAGATCGTATGGGTCGTCAGCGCCGTGGCGACGGCCACCAGCGGCGTGGCTTCCAGGAACAGCGACACCGGCCACCCCTTGAGGTAACGCAGGTCGGTGATCAGCAGAAAGAAAAGAAAGAGCCCCAGGAACAGGCCCTCGTAAGCACGTCGAATCTTAACCATCGGTCCCTCCGGCGGGAGGGGTAGGCTTGGTCTTGTTGTCTCGCCGCTGGCGCCTGGCGCGCGTCCAGTCGTCGGCTTTGGCGAGGAGTCGAGATAAGGGAAGGACGAAGCCGGGCAAGAGGCCGGTCTCGTAGGACTGGGTTTCGGTCACGATGTCGTACGTCGGGCCGGCTAGCCCCTTGCGGTAGACGGTCATGACCCGCCGGAAGCGGTCGATGATCCAGTATTCCTTGACGCCGGCGGCCAGGTACTCGTCGCGCTTTTCTTCGTAGTCGCGCACCGCGTCGCGCCGTCTGGACGAGACGAACTCGATGACGATCGCGGGGATGTCACTCAATTCATCGGGTACGCGGCCGAGCCCCACCCAGATCACACGGTCGGCCCGGCGCCGATGGGTTGCGGAGACGGTCTGTTCAGGAAGAGTGTCGTCGATGACCGATCCCTGCGGATGGGTCTCGTGGTATTGCCTGAGCAGGTACCCAAGTTCGTCATTAGGGCCTCGTTCACCCGGGCCTGGACTCGGCGACACGATGAGCACTCCGCGAATGACCTCATAGCGATAACCCTTCACGAACCGGGAGGGCGGCAGCGCGTCGAACTCCTCGACCGTCATGCGCAGGCCCGCCGACTGTGGTCCAATCCGCGGCGCGCGGTCGCGGCGCCTCGTTTCGGTCGCGGCGGGTTTGGATTCGATGGTGGTCGGTTCGGTTTCGATGGTCGCCATGATTCACCCGAGCGCTCGGGGTTATTGGCTGCGCGTTGCCCGGCGGTTTCCTATTGATCCATCTCTTTCGAAGGAGGGTTGGGCTTGGTTTTCGGCCGCCAACGATCGGCCTTCGCGAGCAGTCGTGAGAGCGGCAAAGCGAAGCCGGGGAGCAGATTGGTCTGGTACGTCTCGGCTGCCGTCACGATCTCATACGTCGGTCCCGTGAGCCCCTTGCGGTAGACGGTCATGACCCGCCGGAAGCGGTCGATGATCCAGTATTCCTTGACGCCGGCGGCCAAGTACTCGTCGCGCTTTTCTTCGTAGTCGCGCACCGCGTCGCGCCGTCTGGACGAGACGAACTCGATGACGATCGCGGGGACATCCTGTGTGGTGTCGGGCAGACGTCCCAGGCCGACCCAGATCGCTCGGTCGCATCGCCTGCGGTTCGGAGTTCCGGGCACCGTGCGTTCCGGCATGGTAAGTCCGAAATCCTCCTGCTTTGATGACGACTCGATGTAATTCCTCAGCAAGCGTCCTAACTCGTCGTTGGGGTCGGCTTCAGCGTCGCCGGCAGGTGGTGTCACGACGAGCACTCCGCGAATGACCTCATAGCGATAGCCCTTCACGAAGCGGGAGGGCGGCAGCGCGTCGAACTCCTCGACCGTCATGCGATTGCCGGCCGACTGCGGCCCGATCCGCGGGGCGCGGTTGCGGCGCGTCGTTTCGGTCGCGGCGGATTTGGATTCGACGGTGGCCATGGATCACCCCGATGCCGGGCAGAAGCCTCGGGACCTCGCCAATGATACGCCGCCTTGGTCCCAGCGTGTCCAGGATTGCTTAATCATGCGCTCGCTCCTTACACCGTGATCTCCTGCGTCCACTGCGGCCGCCAGTCCTGGCCTAACCCGCGCTTGATCACCTTGTCGAGGTAGAGGATCTCATGGCGGGGCTTGTCCAGGAGGTGGGTGACGCACCAGCTATCGACGGCCGTGTGGTCGGTGCCGACGACAATCGTGTCTCCCTTCTTGACATCATTCAGGCTGCCGCCGGTGGGGCCGTTGCGCATCAAGAGCTTGCGGCCGTCGGCGATGACCAGCGAGGGCTTCATCATCAGGGCGAAGTCGGAGATGATGCCGTGGATGTTCTGGTGGAACTGGTTGCGGGGGTTGCCTAGCAGACCGTACCAGTTCTTCATGGTGATGGTGGCCTTGCAGAGGTTGTGGTCCTTCACCGGCGAGATGCCGATGACCTTGGTCGCCTCGCGGAACGGGCGGTAGAACATCCGCCAGGTATGGGTGATCGTCTCGCCGCCGATGTAGAGTTGCTCGAAGTAGCTGTCCTTGGGGAGCATCAGCTCGGCCCCGGCGCGGACGGCCGCCTCGCCGACCTTGGTCTTGTAGAAGCAGCTCTCGGGGTTGTTGATCGGGTTGTCGGCGACGATCAGCTTGCGCGCCCCGGCGCCCAGGCAGAGCTTGGTCACGGCGGCCACGGTGTCGGGCTGGGTCGTGGCGGCAAGGTCAGGGTTCTTGTCAAAGGCGACGTTGGGCTTGATCACGACCACGTCCCCCTTGCGGATGAAGTGGGAGACGCCCCCCATGGCGTCGAGCGCGGCCTTGACCATTTTCATCGCCTGCTCTTCCCGGGCCTGGAATTCGGCCTCCTTGGTGACGTGCTCCTCGGCTCGGACCGGGCTGGAACGCACCACAACCAGATTCGGGCGGCTCGATGACAGGGCAACCGAGTAATCCTTCAGCCGCACGGGCAGCGGCGGCTTGACGCCCTCCATGCCCCAATGGTCGCGGAGTAAGAGCCCGGAGCCCACCGCGCCGCCGGCCACCAAGCCGTAGCCGCCAACCTGGCGGACGAACTGCCTGCGCGAAAACGGCTGGTCGGCCGGGTTGACCCCGCCAAGGCGCTCCAGGTTCTTGATCTGGGTCCGGGTCAGTTTCTCGCTCATGCGTCAACCTCGGTCAAGATTTGGCAAAGAGCAGGCCGGGAAGGCTCCATTACATAGGCCCACTGCCCAAAACACGAACCGGTGCTTTGTCGAGGACCTGACGCACCCTACCAATTCGTCACAGCCTACTTCCCACTACTGATTGCTTGGACCTTGGCCGGTAAGGTCTTTGCTAACGACCGCGCGAATGCCTCGGCCGGCTTGAGGTTGGTGGCGCCGTTGGCGCCGGCCAGGGTGTTACCCTTGCGGAAGACCACATCGAAGAGGCCGATGCTTGAGCTGATAATCATCTGGTCGGCCCCCTCGGCCATGAGGGTCTTGACCTCGGCGCCGTCTTGCTTGACGCTGGCGACGTACTTCTCGAGGACCTCCTTGGCCTCCTTGTCGTCGCGATAAGGACGCAGGAACCCCTGCCAGGAGACGTCTCCTTCCTTATAGTCGGCCATGAAGACGTCAGACAGGAAGCTATACCCAAAGACGTCCTGGGCGACGTACTTGTTGTCGCCCTGCTTGCCTGCGGCCGGCAGGAACGTGAAGTAGGTTGCAGGCGTGACCCCGGCCGTGGGACTGGCGGCAGCGGGCTGAACTGCCGCGGCTTTCGCCGTGGATTCGGCGGTCGGAACTGGAGCCGACGCCAGGGCCGGCTGGGATGCCGCGAGCGGAGTCGGCGCAGCCGCGGGGCTGCCTCCCGGCTTTTGCCTGGCGGCGACGCGTCTGGCCAGCTCCAGCGCGAAGGCAGCGAACTTGGGGTCGTCCTGCGTCGAGACGATCTGGGTGTAATACTTACCGGCGTAGAAGAGCGTGCTGCCCGCGGCAGTGTAGCCCTCGTCGCCTACCGGGATGACCTTGGCCTCGTCGGGCTTCTCTGATCCGTACTTGCCCAGGGCCTTGAGCGAGTCGGCCATCTCGAAGACGTAAAGCTGCAGCTCGTTGGACAGGTCGCCGGTGGGGTGGTAGAAGGTGTAGGCCATGCCCTTGACCCCGTACTGGAGGAAGCTCTCGGCGCGACCGTCGATCTTCTCGTAGAGGTTCTCGGCGTTGAAGGATTCGATGTACTTGGTTCCCGACTTGCCTGGAGTCCAGCCCGATGGCAAGTCGCTGAGCGGAAGAATGGCGGCAATGGCCTTTTGAGGCTCGGGCACTGCGGCGATCTCGGCCTCGACTTGGGCGGGCGCCAGGCCATTTCCAGTTCCGGCCGTGGGAGCGGACGTGGAAACCGAGGCCGGAAGCGGCGATCCCGCCGCGGCATTTTTCAGCTCGACCGGCGGGGCGGTGAAGTCGAGAAGCTGCTGCGGGCCGTCCACGCCCACGCTCTTGCGGACGCCGGCCAGCGACTGCAAAACGCCGGGAAACGTCTGGGCCACCGCGGGCGAGGTTCCGGCTACCGCTCGTAGTGCGAGCATGGCCTCATCCAGCTTCTTGACGTTGTCCACGAGGTTCTTCCGCTCCAGCGCCAGCCGCTCCATCTCGCGCTGGACGGCGGCGTCTGCCTCCTTCACACTTGCGAGCCCGCGGCCCTGCTCGAGCACCGACCAGGTCTTGTTGGGGTCGAACTCGTAGCGGTTCTTGTCGAAGTATCGGCTCTTGAGCACCAGGGCCGAGAAGATGGCCGGGATCGCCATGACCAGGATCATGCCGACCACGATCGAGGCGAACTCGGGTCGCTGCATGACCCGGCCTCGCCGGGCCTTGAACCACTCCATCCGGCCCAGTATCGCGAAGGCGATCGGCGTGGTCGCCAGGGCAAACAGGGCCGCCGTGAGAGCCAGGACCAGAAGCGGGTCGTCCCGGAGCTCGTTACTGTACTTCGCCCATAGGCCCGTGACGTTCATCATGCCACCGCCGTCAATGCAGGGAGGTCTGGAACCTCACGAAGCCGCGAGGTTCGCGAAGGGTAAGGACGGCTGCGGGAAGGTCATCGCAAGAAGAAGACTACGGTCCCGACGATCCGGCGTTCCCCAACCCGAACCCGGTCGATTCCGTCCCGGGAACCTGACGGAGACCCAGACCGCGGATTCCGCGCTTCCTTCCGTCCTTCAAGCCTTTTCGAGCGATCCCGAAAATACAACAACCGTTTGGAGACTTCTCGCTGAACTCCACCGTGATTCGTTGTATCCCATGATGAGGAAAGACGCTAGGGTGGCTGGGGCTGACCGTAGGGAAGCCCCAGGGCCGAAGCCTGTGCGTCTGGGGCGTCGCCTCTGGCTCCGCCGCCAGCCACCCGGATCCTGGCAGCTCTGGAATGGTGGAGTTCAGCGAGGAGTCTCACCGTTTGACCGGCCAAAGAGGAAATTATAGCGGAGGCTTGTGCTGCCGGGCAATGCAGGACGGCCGCGAACCACATTTGCCCTGAGACCCTGAGACTCTCCGCGGCCGCGGCGCGGCAGCGGGCTAGGTCTTGCAAAACCGCCGCCCCTCGTCGAACATGTCGGGTGGGCAGTCGCCAGCGGGCAGTACCCACGAACCGACCGATTCCCGGCGCGAAAACCGGGAGGGGATTGAAACATGAGCACTGTTCGGGCACCCGTGCGTCCGGAAGTCTACGCACCGCCTCTCTGGACGACCGAGATGTACCGCTTGGCGTACCGGGCGGGATGCTTCGAGGACATGAAGGTGGAATTGATCGGAGGCCGTCTCGTCTTGATGACCGAGAGTCCTGAGCATCGCAACGCTGTCCACAACGTGTACGAGGCACTCGCCGCCCTCCTGCCTTCGAGAGACTGGTACATTGGGAGGGAGGAGTTGGTGGAATTCAACGGCTGGACTCCACTGCCCGACGTGGCGGTACACCGTGGTGCCCGGAAGCCGAGATATGAGCAGCGGCTCCCCGGGGCCGATGACACGGCCCTGATTGTCGAGGTGTGCGAGAGCAGCTACCCCAAGGACAGGAAGGCGAAGTACCGACGCTACGCGAAAGCTGCGATCCCCGTCTACTGGATCGTGAACCTGGATCGCAGCGTCGTCGAGGTGTTCAGCCTGCCGATGAGCAGGGCCTACAGGAGCCGTCTGATCTTCAAGGAGGGGCACTCCGTGCCCGTCGTGATCGACGGCGCTCAGATCGGTCATGTCGCCGTCAAGGACATCCTGCCGTGATCTCCGGTGCAGCGCCATCCCGGGTGCGCGAAGGGGCATTCCTAATTGCTCTGGTAAATCGCACGATCTAGGCAAACCGGCTTTCCGCAGACTGGGCATCTTACCACATCAATTAAGAACGTCCCCTTTGTTCGTCCCGCCAGCCCTCCCGGAAGTTGATCCACCGCGTGTACCACCGGTGTGCCTCGCCGATGGCGCGACGCAGGCTCTCGGCGGATTGCGGGAGAATGATCAGGTGAACATGATTGGGCATCAAGCAATATGCCCAGATCGCGACCTGCTCTGCGCGGCAGAATTGCGAGATGAGCTCAAGGTAGTGCTGGTAATCTTCCTCACCGAAGAACGTCTGCTGTCTGCGGTTTCCCCGCTGGGTGACATGGTGGGGCATGCCAGGAGCTATCACACGTGCCAATCGAGCCATGGTGGGAAACCA
>JBEKTN010000127.1:0-20545 GCA_049516015.1 Isosphaeraceae bacterium
GACGCAACGTTCGATCATTCGCCTCCTGGGCCTGGACCCGCGGACCTACGGACTGGCGTAGCCGGTTGCACGGCCCGCTGGAAAATGCCGGGAAATTGCCGCGACCACCGACGGAAAGTAAGGATCTGACCTCCGACTCAAGCCGACCACCCCGTGTTAGAGGTGCGCGCATGCCACGCCTCACCGTTCTGACGGTCGTCGCCGTTCTCAGCCTCTCGACGACCGTCTCGGCTCAAGACGCTGTTGAGTTCGACACGCGCCGAGTGTTCGCGTGCCGTGAGATCCCGTCCCCACCACAGGCCGATTTGAGCCAAAAGGTGATCGTGGTGGTCATCCCGGTCTCGGCCAACTTCAACGCCGCGGCCGGTGACACCGGGGTCGGTTTAGAGCCCCGTTTGGGACGGTGCCGAAACTGACGCCAAGGCGGAGACCGGGGCGCCAACGCCGGGGCGCTCATCAGGCCGCCTTCGCTGTGTCCAGGGTCCCCAGGGTGTTGGCCCGGCCTGCCGCTCGAGACTCACCGAGCATGTCCAAAACGAGCGGCCGAGGAGGTGGGCCTCGGTTCGAGCGCAATCGACGCTCGTCAACATTCAACTCGACCGAGCAACATGCCCGAACTGGTCACCGGGATCACTGGACGGGTGGAAAGCGGGGGGCGGATCGGGCTGAGCGCTCGGATCGAACCCGTCCGATTGCAAGAATGCTTTTGACTCGACGACTTTCTTGGTGGATCATGGATGTCGAGGCCGGCTTCGGATCCCGCCCGGTCCACTCCGGCTTCAAGCCCTGACGCATAAGCGGTCAGGGATGAATGTTGTCCGCAAGTCGTCAACCTTGTCCTCTCAAAGCACGCGTGCACATGGCCGAATTCTCTACCCTGTCCGCCGTCGACCTCGGGTCGAATTCGTTCCGCCTGGAGATCGGGCGCGTGGTGGACGACCAGATCTACCCGCTCGACTCCCTCCGCGAGCCGGTCCGGCTCGCCGCCGGCCTGACGCCCGACAAGCGGCTCACCGAAGAGGCGCAGCAGAGGGCCCTGAAGGCCCTCGCGTGCTTCGGCGAGCGGCTCCGCGGGCTCCCCCCCGAGACGGTACGCGCCGTCGGCACCAACACCCTGCGGATGGCCAAGAATGCCAAGGACTTCCTCACCCGCGCCGAGGCGGCGCTCGGCTCCCCCATCGAGGTCGTCGCCGGGCGCGAGGAGGCCCGCCTCATCTACTTGGGCGTGGCGCACAGCCTGCCGGTCACTCGCGACAGGCGGCTGGTGGTCGACATCGGCGGCGGCTCGACCGAATTCATCATCGGCAGCGGGTTCAGGCCGCACCAGTTGGAAAGCTTGTACATGGGTAGCGTCAACTGGAGCTTGAGGTTCTTCCCCGGCGGCAGGATCAGCAAGAGCGCCTTGAAGCAGGCGGAGTTGGCAGCGCGCGTGGAGCTGGAGACCATCGCGCGTGAGTTCTCCGCCAGCCACTGGGAGGCGGCGGTGGGCTCCTCCGGAACGGCGCGCACGCTGGGTGAGATCCTGCAGATGCGCGGGTGGAGCGATGGCGGCCTCACCGCCGACGGCTTGGAGCAACTCCGGGCGGAGCTGATCAAGGCAGGTGACGTGGGCAGGCTCGAGTTCCCGGGCCTGCGTCCCGACCGCATCCCTGTGCTGCCGGGCGGCTTCGCCATCATGTCCGCTATCTTCTCCGAGTTGGAGGTGCCGCGGATGGAGTTGGCCACCGGCGCCATGCGGCAGGGCATCCTCTATGACTTGCTCGGGCGATTCCACCACCACGACATGCGGGACGCGACCGTCGCGCAGTTCATGAAACGCTACCACGTGGACAGGCGGCAGGCACAACGGGTCGAGGTGCTGGCGATGCACCTGCTGCGCCAGTTGTCCCTCGACCTGCGGACCAATCCCGAATACCCGTTGCACTTGCTGTCCTGGGCGGCGCGCCTGCAAGAGATTGGCCTGTCCGTCGCGTACTCGGGCTATCACAAGCACTCGGCCTATATCCTGAGCCACGCCGACATGCCCGGCTTCTCCAAGATGGAACAGGCGCACCTCGCGCTGCTGGTGCTCGCCCATCGCGGTAACATGGAGAAGATGAAGGGCCAGATCACCGACTCGCTCGACCTGGCCATGGTGATGGCGCTGCGCTTGGCGGTGCAGCTCCATCGCAGCCGCAGTGACGTGCGCCTGCCCCCGATGGAGGCCCACTACGACGGCAAGAGGTTTGAGCTGAGGCTTGATCCGGGGTGGCTCGCCGCCCACCCGCTCACCGTCGCATCGTTCAGTGAAGAGGTGAAAGAGTGGAAGAAGCTCGGCGTGGGGCTGCAGATCCGCGACCTGGAAGTGGTCGAGACCGACGAAGAGCCGGCGGCAGCGGACGGCGAGTAGCCGGAGTCGAGATACTGCTCCAGGATTTGGTGCCCGCCAGGAGGGAGTTCCGGGGACGCCCTACGCAACTCCGGCGGGACTGGTCTTTGCTCAACCTGGGTCGAGCGGCGTAGGACCTCGTCAGGAGCGTCACTGCCATAGCACGCAATGAACGCCCGCACCCTTGCGCCGGGAAGATCCGCTTGGGCCGACCTCAAGAAAGACGCTCAACGGCTTCGACCTGCCAATCGGAGGGCTACTATTGGGCAGCGGACAGGTCGCCTTCCACCGGCCCGTTAACATCACGATGGGCGGCGAGGTGGCTCATCTGCGCGGCTTGTTCAATGCACGCACGCACAAAACAATTCGAGCCTTTATTTTATTCTTGAGGTCATTTCTTGGCTGTGATCAGATGACTTTATAGCACGGCGGATAAGGTGTCAGGAACCCATTTCGGGCACATTGACGCAAGAAAGTAGTTTTTCGGTTCCTGACACCATTGTGCCGCCCCGATTCCGCAATAACCACCTTCACCAGGAGCTGAAACTCTATCAACATCGAAGGAGCGTCAGGGCCAGCGGTTCGTGAGCGAACGTGTGAATCGCCTTGTCCGAGAGCCGGATGCCGGAGAACGGCTCGTCCGGTTTGATGAGCGGGGTGTGGAAACGGGGCATGGTCGAGATGGTGGGACACCCGCAGACGAAAGGGCGGGCCAACAAGGGAAAACAAACCTCGACCTACACCACCGCGCCACACCTCGACTCTACTCTTCTCAGGGTGTGAGAGGCGGCAGTCCGAGCTTGCGAATCACGTGCATCGGCAGAAAGAGATGATGCGGGTTGTCGAGCACGGGAGCGAACCCAAACTTCAGGTAGAAGTTCCGGGCCGCTTCATCGATCGCATCGACTTCGACCGCCCGGATTCCGACCTGTCCCGAGAGGTATTCAGCCCATCGTAATGCATCGATTAGCAGGAGGGAACCCAACCCTCTCCCCTTGGCAGACCCGTCCACGGCGAGGCGACCAAGGAGGACCACGGGCACGTCCAGTCGGGGCAATCCCTTCGCCTGATCGGCGGGGAGAGCCTTGGGGGTGACCCGGTGGTTCGAGATCGCATAGTAGCCGAGGACGACAGTCTCGCCCCTCCTGGTGGCGACGTAAGTCCGAGCAAGGTCCCGCTTCTCGAACTGGCTGGCTCTCAGCTTGAGCCAGTCGGAGAGCACGTGGTTGCCGCAGTTGAATAACGACCGGTCGTGATTCGACCCGAGCCGCTCAATGATCCAGTCGTCGCCAGGGAATTCAGCCAAGGTGCTTCTTGTACCTCTTGGCGGCCTTGAGTAGTGCCGGGTTTGGCCTGGCTTCGGCGTCGTCCAGGAGGGCGATGAAGCGGTCCCGGTCCCGGTCGCCCAGGACCGTCACGTTCCTTTGCTCGATAACGGTTCGGGCCTGCCGAACGAGGGTACTAACGGCGAAGTCGCTGACGGACTGTCCCAGCGTGGCGGCGGCCTCCTCAATGACCTCCTTGAGATCGGTCGGCAGGCGGAAGTTGAGCCGGGCATCTCGGGCTCCGGTAGCCATGATTCACCCCCACTGGGTCAGACAAAGGGGAATTCTCGTTGCGCGGTTCATTCACGACGAGTCGCGTCGGGGTAGCGGCTCTCGAGATCGTTAAGATAACGGTTGATTTGATAAAGGCTTTGCTTGTGGATCTGGGGGAACCGCCGCTCGAACCAGTTTTCGACCTTGCCGAAGGTCTTGGGCCAGAGGACGAGCCCGCCGGCGATGGCGGCCGGAGTGCCGACGATTCCGGGGAGAATGATGCCCAGCACTCCCACGGTCATGAGCATGACGCCCACTTCCCTGGGAAGGTCCTTGATCCGGCGGAGCTCGGCTTCCTCTTCGGGAGTCAAGACAGATTCCGCGTGGACCTGCTCGGGGTGGCCGGACGGTTTCGGATGCTCTCCGCCGGCGGGCGGTGGCTCCGAGACGGCCCGACCTGATTCATGGTCTGGCGATTGCTGGCTCTCACTCTCCAAAGTCATCAGTGTGGCCGGCGTCAAGATGTGCTCCATCGTCAACTTGCGATCCGGGACACCCGGCGTCGCGAGACCCGGGCGAGTTGCTGTTCGAGTCCACGAATCGCGGCCGAGGTGCGTGCGTAGGTGCTGTACGTGCCCAGGTTGGTGATTGCCACCGTCGTGAGCGAGGAGAAACCGAGGAAGAACGCCCCGGCGACACAGAAGAGGTTGGGGATCCAGGCCGAGCCCTGAGCCACCAGGAGGCGCCTGCGATGGATCCGCGTGACTTCGTAGAGCACGCCGAGCCGGGCGAGATCAGGCTGGAGCAGGACGATCCCAGCGGGGTTGCGATCCAGGTTTTCGACGCCGTCAGCGTCGAGTGAGATGGCCACGTCGGCTTCCCGGGCGGCCCGGGTGCGGAGCAAGCACTCACCGGCGTATGCGACCTTGAGCCCGCGCTTGCGGCAGCCGCGAATGAGCTGAACCAAGTCGTCGGTCGCGAGTCCGCCGTGATGAAAATCGACTCCCAATCTCGTCGCAAGGTGGCAGACCCGGGGCTCGTCGCTCTCGGAGATCAGCCCGATGGCCAGCGGATGATGCGCCTTTGTTCGCAGTTCCTGAAGGGCGGTCGCGGCCGCCAGACGGGACGAGGGACGAAAATCAATCAGGCCGGCAATCTGGCCGTTGACGCCGACCATCAAGGAATCAATGGGACTGGTCTCTTGCCCGCCGCGGGGACGCGCGGCCGGGTTGGTCCCAGGCCCCTGGCCCCCCAGATTACCAACCTTGATCACCTGCTGCCGATGGATCAGGGTCACGTCCGTGTCGTAACTGGTGGGGATTCGATCCAGCAAGGTGATTCGCCGCGACCGGCAGGCCGCCCGGAGGGCCCCGGCCCGTTCGTCATCCAGATCGCGCAGCGCGGATGCCGCGTACCGCAGCATCTGGAACTCGGTATGCCCGGGAAAGACCCGCACCGAGGCGACTTCCGGCTCGAGCGACTCGAGCGCGGGGTGATGGTCGAGGAAGAGTACGTCCGCCTCCGCCAGCCGATCGATGGCCTCCGGGTCTCGCACCACGATGCCCTGCTGATAGCAGAGCGACAGAGCCTGGAGGGTTTCGAGCGGGTAGGCCAGGCCGGGGCCTGAAGCATAATCGGTGTCGAGGATCGCCAGTGCCATCGGAGCGCCACCCAGAGAAAATCCCAACCCGGCTGCCGCCAGCGTCGGCCCGACCACGCGGCTGGCGAATTTCTCTCCCTTGAGCGTGGGCGTCTTGGTGCCGAGCTGGTGGTTCGCCGCGGTCAGGGCGGCGCGGGCCAAGGTTGCGGCCCGGCTCTTCGATCCTTCCCCGCACGTTTCGACCTGAAAATCACCGCTGAGCACGATCGAGCCCGCGTAGACTGCCTCGTCCGGGCCCTTGCGGGTCATTCCGATGGCTCCCCGAACGAACCGTTCGTCGATCAGCCCGTGCCCCTTGATGATCCGGCCATCGACGCAAAGCTTTTCGCCCACCGACGCCAGGATCACGTCTCCGGGAGCAAGCCGCTCGGAGGGGACCTCAACTTCGACACCGCCCGCGGCCTCGACCCGGGCAAAGCGCTGTTGCTGGATGACCTCTCCGAGGAGCCGTCGCCGGGCGCTGGCAAGCTGCTGCTGGTACTGTCGCTTCCAGAGCCGCAACATCCAGTTCATCGCGGCCCAGGGAAGGAACTGTCCGGTGGCAAGCGTGCCCGCGGCAATGGTCGTGTAAAGCACGGGCAAGCCGAGCTGGCCACGACCCAACTGGCTCGCTGCGTCGCGGAACATCTTCAGGTTCGAGCCGACCAGCAGCGCAGCGGTCGCCGGCCAGACCGAGGGAACCACGAAATCACTCACGACCGAAAGAGCGACGGCCGAGTTGACCAGGCCAAACTGGACCGGGACCGGTTCACTACCCACCGCGATCTCCAAGGGCAGCGAGTCTGGCGCCGATTCGAGGGCTCTCAGAAGCCGCTCGGTCCGGGTCTGTGCCGGATCGAAGCGGATCTTTAGGGTTCCGGAGAGCGGCCGAACCACGCTGCTGAGCACCCCGTGAACCGACTCGATCCGGTGGGCGATTCGCCGGGCAAGCGCGGAGTCTGCCGCCACGATCTCGTGCCGCAGGCAGAGCACGCCGGGCTGATCCCCGACCACCTCCCACGTGGACAGGAGCTCGCGGTGGCGATGGATCGTCAATTTCGATTTCGCCAGGTCCCGCGGCAAGAGATTGACAGTCTGAGGCCCGGGCGCGGCCTCGTGTGTGCCCCGCAGTGCGGCCGCCAGGCGCTGCATCAGGTCGACGGCGCCCAGCTTGCCTCGCTCATAGCGGATGACGGCCGTGGATTGGGGACGATTGATCTGAACGCTGCGTACTTCCTCGACCGAGAAAACCCGGAGCAGGAAGCGGCCGCAAAGTTCGGCCCCTGTCGTACCAAAGACCTCCTCGTCGCGGAGCTGCAGTGTCTGAGGCCCCCAGCTCACTCCGACCCGGGAGGGTTGCGGTGCCTTTTCGTGTGGTTTGGCGTCGATCACCATGCGGGACTCGGGGCAAAAGGTGGAGAGGAAGGCTCCGAGGGACTCTGTACGGCGGACGGGACCTGTCGTGAATCAAGTGTGTCTCGAAACCACGAACGGCTCGAGCTCGCCACTCTCGACCCACTGCTCGAGTACGGCGGCGATCTCGCTCTCTTCGCGATCGAACACATTGAAGATCGAGCGCAGCTTGTTTCGCTGCCGATTCACCTCGAATCCGAAATAGCACAGAGCCAACGAGGCGACAAGGAGCGGGAAGATCGGAATTCCTTCTTCATTCATGGTCAGGTCCTCGAGTGAAGTGGATTGCACGGTTAGAGTAGTTCGAGCGACGCACCGGAGGTTTCCCGGAGCAGCTTCACCATGTTTCCCAGGCCCTCGCGGTGAAGCTCGCGTTCGACCTCGCACGACAGGCAGTCGGCCGTGCGGTGCGTGGCGACGAACTTGAGGAATTCCTGCAATTTAAACAGGGCCTGCTGGGGGTTCTTGATGATGCCCAGGTTCAGGCGAAAGCCATGGTAATTCGCCTTTTCCTTGGTCTGGTTCCTCTTGGGACGGTAGATGTCATAAACGACGATCATCGGATCACGGCCGATGTGCTCGGGAGCCTTCTGGAGGATCTTGATCGACTGTTCCCGGCTCAATATGTAAACGGGGTCCTGCGGATGGTAGTGATGAAACAGGGGCATCTGTTCGTGCAGGACCTTGGAGACAGGCCCATTCCAGCCGGTATCGATCAAGAAGACGTGAAATCGCGGAGTTTGCGGGGTCAGTGGCTGCTCACGGACCTTGGGCCGGAGTTTGAAATGTCGCCCCGATGCGGCATGCTTGCAGGATTGCTGATTCATTATTGGAAGTCCCGCCTGAGAGGTGCTGTGCCGGCGAATCTCCCGGCACAGAGTCGCGCGAGGCGTTACAGGTTCAAGTCATTGGCGATGCTGTCGATGAACTGAACGGCGACCTGCCGGTTCTCATGGGTGGCCAGCATCTTGGCGGCCAGCGAGAGCTCGGCGTCAACCCTCAGTGTCTCCTTGTTGAACTGGACGATGAACGAGAGCCATCTCGTCTTGATAGTCATCTCCGGCTTGGCGGGGTTCTGGAGCAGTTCCGAGGGCACCGGGATCTCATGCTGCCGCCGATGAAACTCGGAGCGGATGGCCTCGAGCGTCGGCTTGTCCACGGGACGCTTGAGCCGTCGCTCATACAGCTTTTCTCGCCAAGCCATAGGCTTGCCTCATCTCCTGTTCGTGCTTCTTCTCTGCCTCGATCTGGGCAATTTTCCTCAAGGGCAGCATGCCGTTGGCCAGGGCGCCTATTGCCGAGACATTGTTGGTGATGACCGAGGCCATGATTCCGAACCCCATTGTAAAGACGCCGGCGATACATGCAATGTTGGGTACGAGAATCATGCCCCAGCTTCGCTTCACGTTCCGATCCAGGTCGCGGGCGATGTCGCGGAGATCGCAGAGCTTGGAGAGCCCCTGCTCCATGAAGACAATGTGGGCCGTGTCGGTCGCGATCGACGAAGCGCCCCGCAACGAGATCGACACGTTGGCCTTCTTGAGAGCGATCGAGTCGTTGATTCCATCGCCCACGAAACAGACTTTCCTGCCCTCCTTCTGCAGCTTCTCCACATAATCGGCCTTGTCGGCCGGCAGGACCTGGGCAAAGTAGCGATCCATCCCCAGCGACTCGGCCAGTTTGCGGGTGGGGGCCTCGTGGTCGCCGGAGATGATTGCGAGGTGCTTGATCCCCCTCTCTCTGAGGCCCTTGACAATGTCTCGGACCTCAGGGCGAACCGCCGCGTGCAGCTCGATGGCACCGCCGACCACGCCATCCACCCCCACCATTACCATTGTATGCCCTTCGCCGTGAGCCTCTTCCAGGGCGTCCCTGACTTCCTGGCCCATCGGCAGGCCTTCGAGCTCCATGAACCGCTTGCTGCCAACCCGGATCATGCGTCCGTGGATGTGGACCGTGATCCCGTAGCCAACCTTGTACTGCGTGTCGTCGGTCGTGGGAAAGTCGAGGTTGAGCTCTTTGGCCTTGTGCAGGATGGCCAGGGCGATGGGATGATGGAACTTCTTCTCGGCCGCGGCCGCGTAGAGGAGGATTTCCTCGGGGGTATGATCGGGGCTGGCGATGACCCGGCCGACCTCGGGTCGTTCGCGGGTCAGCGTACCGGTCTTGTCGAAGAGAACGGTATCAACCTCGTTCATCAGTTCGAGGGCCCGTCCGTCCTTGACCAGGATGCCCTTGGTGGCGCAGAGGGCCAGGGAGGAGAGCATGGCCAGGGGGGCGGCCATCCGGATGCCGGTGCCGAAGTCGCTATTGAGCACGGCCACCGCGCCGAAGGGACCCATGGTGGCCAGCCCGACTGCCCCGATGGTCAGGGTTGGAATCACGGCCTTGTCGGCCAGCACTTCACCCTTGTGCTGGGAGCTCAGCTTGTAGCCGGCCGTGTCATTGAGGATCTGGCTGATCTTGGCCGACGCCGTCTCGCTGCCGGATTTCTCCACCGAGACCAGGATCTTGCCGGCCACCAGCAGGGTCGAGGCGAAAACCCGATCTCCCACGCCTTTCTCGGCCGGAGTCGACTCACCGGTCAGGGCGTGCTGGTCGATCATCGCCAGACCTTCGGCGATGATCCCGTCGACCGCGACCACCTCGCCGGTGTTCACGACGATGACGTCGCCGGCTTGCAGCCGGTCGAGCGAGACCTGCACCTCAACGCCGTCGCGGTAGAGCCAGACGAACCGCGGCTGCTTGCCGAAGGCGTTCAGGAGCAGCTTCTTGGAGTTGTCCTGGGTTTTCTTGACCAGGACCCGGCCGAAGCCGAGGCACCAGCAGAGAACCGCCCCCGGAAAGATCGACATGGTCCCCAGGCAACCCAGGACCACGATCGCGTCGAGAACGTCGACCCCCAGCCGCTTCTCATCAACGATCACGTCGCGGGCGCCCTTGAAGGTGGGGATCGACGTATAGGCGAAGAGCCCCGCGGCGACCGGCAGGAGCCCGGGAGCGGCGAACTGGGCCACGGCCGCCAGCGGCATCGAGACCGTGCAGAGCGGCAGATGCAGGTCGGGCCGGTCCTTGTGCGGCGGATGCTCGGCTGTCGCCAGGGCGCCGTCGATGATCTCGATGATCTGGTCGCGCGTCAGCTCCTTGGGATCGTACTGGACCAGGACCGTGCTGGTCAGCGGATTGGTCTTGTACGAGTCCACCCCCAGGACGCTCATCAGCTCGCGCTCGATGGCCTGGCAGAGGTCGCTCTTGCGATGAATCACCGAGTTCTTGATCCGCAGTCGTCCCGGGATCTCGGACTTGACCTCCCAGTTCGTGACGGCCGACCCATAACGAAAGAAGCGGATCTGGCCCTGCTCGTTGCGGATCGGAGTCACCCTGGTGATTGTCACGCCATGAGGTCCGTTCGCATTGGTTGCAGGGGCCGCGGCATGGCCATTCGTCTCGACCGCCGCGTGACCGTCCGAGCCGGCCTCGCCGGTGGCAGGGGCGTGGATGTGGGGGCCGTCCTTCCCTTTCTCCCGGCCAGGGGCCAGGCAGGTGGAGATCCTCTGAACGACGTCAGGAAGGGCGAACGAAGTGTGGCAGAATCGCAAGTCGGCGTGCGGCGGTTGCCCGGTGTTCTGATGCGAATTGATCGTGACGTCGGTGATCTCCGGAGCCTGAAAGACCCGCTCAAGGAACTGCCGGCATGTCTCGTTGCCCGGTTCGGCAAAGAGATCGCGGCTCTCAAGGCGAATCTGGCCCTCACTGGGAAAGCTGATCGCGATGTCCATGGTTGCCCTTGGGTTTATCTCGTGCGGTTCGTGATGGTCTCATCATCGACAAGGCATTCACCATCGCCCCACGAGATCGGGAGGCCGTCTGGCGGGCCGGACCGATGTTGATCGAACCAGGACTGTTCCCGCCAATGTGTCGGTCCGTCCGTGACCCCGCCTTTAAGTCAAGAAGAGTCGACAAAGATCCGTCGAGTCGAGAGAGAAGTCAGCAGCGGTGATCGAGCGGTTTCAGATATCCCGCGATCGGACGGGAAAAGGTCTCTCAGGTCGTCCTGGCTTCCGCCGTGTCGCTGGGAGTCGCCGCGGGCGAGGCCGATTGCTTCATCTCGGCCATGGCGTCCTGCACGGCCTCCACCTTCTCCGCCACCTTCTTGGCCATCTCCGCGTACGATTCGCCAAACGCCGAGCCGGCACCCGCCAGTGCTCCCGAGAGCAGCGGCCCGAACTTCTCTTTCAGGAGAGGATAATTGGCACCCGCCGCCGCTCCGATCACGAGCCCGGCGGTGAAGAACATCGCTTCTGATCTGGTCATCGGCATCGCGGTCTGCCTCCGGTGCGTGGAATCAAAACAGGTTCAGGAGATCGCGTATCTCACCAGTATCGGAGATTCGGACCGATTCGTCGAGAGACGAGATCTCGGCTGAGTGGCGCAGTGTCTCAAATCCGGAAGGCCCGAGCATCATGGCCCAAGATCCGTGTCGTCCATTCGCGCGTCCGGGTAATCCGTGAGTCGCCTGCTCAGGACTGACCGATTGCCGGCGAGGGCTCGCCAGAGGGGGCCTCGAGCTTCCGCTTCCTCATCTCGTCCACCATGTCCACGGCCGCGTGGGCACCATCGACGAGCCCATGAACGAGCGGGTTGTCCTTGGGAACCGAGCGGGCGACCAGGACGGTCGGGAACACCACGCCATAGGAAAGGGTATAGCATGTCGTGTATACGAACCGCGACACGAACCGGTTCACTCCCGGAAGCGCCTGGTCAACCCTCGCCTTGGCGTCGGAGGCCCCGTCCCTGGCCGCCTGAACCGCGTGCTCCATCGCGACGGCAACCGTTTTCAACGGATCGGAGGCCTGGGCTTCGACAGAAACGTTGTCGCTCATGGATTTTCCTCGTCAAGAATCTGAAAATCGAAGGTGATCACGCGATCACGCTGGAGTGCGGTCGAAGAATTATAGGACCGAGTCCACCGCAATCCAAAGTCACCATCGGAAGAGAGAGAGAGTGAGTGAGTGAAGTCTAGCTTATCGCCAAACTTTAGGGACACGCCAAACTTTAGGGACACGCTAGTCTAAACGATAACACAAAGAGGATAATTTGCGGTATCTGGGAAGTCAAGCGATTTCTGAGCGATTACGGTGTCGCAAGACCTTTCCCGCCTTCCCTTTCTGAGATGCTGCTCGCGACATTTCCGTCGCCAGCGAGTTTTGGGATCGCCTCTAAACCGGTTCGGGTAACCTGGAATGAGTTTCCTCGGGGACATGGTTATTCTTCAACGGGGTGTGTCTGAGGTCTTTCGAATTCCCAGCGCGGAATCTTTTCGAATTCCCATGGCACCACGCATCTACAATGCCACGGCGAAACCGAGGAAGGCGATCGTCGTGGGGGAGAATTGGGTCAGGCCGAAGTTGTAACTGCCGTAGATGGCCAACCGGTCGTTGACCGTCCAGATGCCGCCGACACCCGTCACGACGGCGATGGGATTTCGGGTCTGAGTTCTGACCATTTCCAGCAGGTCGAAATAGCGTAGTCGAGGCAACGCCGAGGCGTTGTAAAACCCTTGCCAGAAGACGTCAAAATCCTTCACGACCTGGTGCTGCAACGACCACTGGTAGCTGAATTGATAGATATTCAACTTGAGGGGGCCCTGGTTGCCGGTCAAGCCGAAATTATGCTCGTAACTGAACCCAAGCGGCAGCGTGTGGTCAAACAGCAGAGCGGTGGAGGGCTGGGTGCCGCTGTTGAACGCAGGAGAGCCGAAGGTGGTCTGGATGTAGATCTCCACCCCCATGGCGGGGATCCAGTACCTGGTGTTCTCCTCCCAGAAGTTGATCTTGAAGTCGAAGGCCAGGGGTGAAACGCCGGTTGTTGCCCCCTTTCCCTTGGTCGCGGTCAGGCCGTTGGAGAAGAGCCGCAGCTCAAGGTTGTCGGTCAGGCCGTAGCGGAGCAAGTATTCCCAGTTGTACTGGGGAGGAGTGATGGTGCTTGGCCCGTAAAAACTGACCGGCGAGTTCTCGATATACACGCGACCCTTGGGCAGCGTGTACGCACCGTTGGGAAAGTTGGCGGTATCGGGGTCAGGGTCGCGAATGTCGACCTTCATCCGCCGCCGGAACTGGTTCTGAGTGGCCAGGGTTGGATCTCTCTCCGCCAGCAGCCAGCGGTCCTCGAAGACTAGGTTCATGAGCCAGGGAAAGAGGAAGCGGTCGTGCTCTTCGTCGATACCGAACCGGTCGTGGTAGATTTTTGCCGGGTCGGCATGGATGTCAGGATAATTGAACTGCGGTTCCTCTCCGGGCGCGACCTCACGCTGGAGGCGATTGCGCGCGATCGGGTTCAGGCCGCTCAGTTGGGTGTTGGCAGGATTCCCCAGAGGTCGTCCGGCGGCGGCGCTGGCCAGTGCGCCGCCTGGGCTCGCAGCAGGAGTTGCGCTTCCCGGATTGGCCACGGGGTCCAGGGCGAAACCGGGAGGGGCGGAAGCCAGGTTGCCGACAGGAGGGGCGGGCGCTGGGGGATTCGGCTGCGGAAGCGGCGGCGCCGACCCCGCTGGTGCAACCACGGCTGCTGATCCCGCGTCCTGCAGTCCGCCCTCCTGATCGGCTCCGGGGTCCTGGCCGCGGACGATCGGGTTCTCGAGGAAACCGGGCAGCGTGGCCCTTTGGTTCGTGGGAGGGTCATTCAGCACCCCGCGCGGCGGTGCTGACCGTACGCTCGGGTCGAGACTTTTCGCAGACTGATGTCCGGTCGTCATGCATCCTGGCAGCACGAGCATCAAGACCCCGAAGACCAGGCGGGATCGCGAAAAACACCCTGCTCGCTCCCAGAACTGGAGGGTCCACCAGGATTTCGGCGACCCGTTGCCGACAGGAGATCGCATGAATGCGTGTTCCTCGCGGTCGATTCGTACAGCCGCGATTCGATATGGGCGCGGCGCGGTCCACGAAACGGAGATGATCGATAGTCTTTTTATCGTCACTACAACCGCGAGAATTGATACATCTTGTGAGACCAACAAAATCGCCCGAAGTCTCCAGTTTCGCATGGTGAAGACCCGCGCCGACCGAGATCTTCAGATCTCATTGGAGAGAATGTTGATCACCAGGCCCAGGATGGCGGTCACGTAGAGGAACGAGATGACGGCATGGAAGAGAGTGATCCGCCGCATCGATCGACTGCTCACCGTCACATCCGAAGTCTGATAGCACATGGCGATCGTGAAGGCGTAGTAGAGAAAATCCCAGTAATCGGGGGGTTCGTCGTTGGGAAAACTCAGCCCTTTCCTGACGGAAAGCGCGGGATCGCCCTCGTCCACGTCGTAATACCGATGGGCGTAGTAGAACGCGTAGAAAACGTGGAGGAGAATCCAGGACAGCACGATCGCCAGCAGAGAAGAGACGGTGTGGATTCTCTTGTGGAGCGGAGTCCAGTTCTTGGAGATGTCGGCCATGAAACCCACCCCGGCCATGCTGAGACTCGAGAAGACCACGGCCGTCATGACGACGAATCGGTTACTCGGCTCCCGATCCTCGTAGTAGTCCTGGATATCTTGTGCTGTGATCCGGTTGATCCGGTACGCATGTAGAGCCAGGAACGAGGCAACGGCAAGGTCGTAAGCGAGCGAGATCCGCAGGCCCGTTTTCAGCGGGAACGTCAGCAGATAGACCGCGATCGCTATCAACGAGGCGATTATTAATCGCCTCTTCAGATCGACAAAACGGAATATGAGCTTTCTCGGCGCAGGGGTCATTGGGCATTCAGGCATGTCAGAGGAGAGATTTCGGCGCGGCAGGGCGCATTTGCGATCCGGCGTCGATCACGGCTGGGCCACCGCGGCCGGGAGAGCGAGCAGCGGATTGGGCGGATCGGTCTTGGGGTGGTGGAAAAAACCAATTCCGAACATCACGTAGACGGCGATGAGCATCAATCCTTCCAGCCAGCTCGACTCGCCGTCGTACGTCAGGTTTCGCGTCAGATAGATCGCCATCACGATCGCGATCAGCTCGAGTGGGGAAAAGATCAGGTCCATGTTCTGGCCCATGATCACGCCCAGGAACACCAGCACGGGAGCGACGAGCAGACCCACCTGGGTGCTGGCGCCCACCGTGATTCCGATGCATAGGTCCATCTGGTCCTTGCGAGCGAACCGAATTGCGTTGAAGAGCTCGGCGGCGTTGCCGACCAGAGCCAGCAAGAAGACTCCGGCAAACCGGGGAGTCAGGTGCAAGCTTTCGGAGGCGGGCTCGAGGGCGCCGGTGAGGATTTCGCTCATGATCGCCAGGGCGATCGTGACCGCGGCCAGGATGCCCAGTGCCTTGTTCCTGCTCCAGCCAGCCTCTGACTGGTCTTCCGCCTCATCGGGCCGCTCTTCCTGCTCTTTGAGATTCGCCTTGACCCCCTCCTTGCCGATCACCGGCTTGCGAGTCACGAAGATCGCCACCAGGCTCGCCAGATAAACCAGGAACAGCAGGGCCGCGACCTCCAGACTGATCGTCCGGGAGGCCGAGGCACTGAACCGGGTCGCCGCCGGGATGATCAAGCCAAAAGAAGCCAGCGTGAGCAGCGCGGTGTTCATCCTGGCCGCCTGAGTATCAAACCGCTGATTCCGGCGATGTTTGACCCCGCCGGCGAAAAACGCGACTCCGAGGCCAAATAGCAGGTTGCCGATGATCGAGCCCGTCAGCGAAGACTTCACCATGTTGACCAGGCCCGCGTGCAAGGCGAAGCCAGAGATGATGATCTCCGGCGCATTGCCCAGCGTGGCATTGAGCAGGCCGCCGACGGTCGGGCCCAGAAATTTCGCGAGGGCCTCGGTGGCGTCGCCCATCAACCCCGCCAGGGGAACGATTGCCAGCGCCGATGCCAGGAACACCAGGATCGGACTGGCCCCGTACCAGCTCAGGCCGATTCCGATCGGCAGGAATACCAGCAGCCAGTTCAGGGTCATTGCCTTGCTCCATCGGCAGCATGGTTCCTGAAGACGGGCGCAATGCCTCAGAGCGTAAAGCAGATCCGGTCGTCAGTAAGCGATCTCCAGAAGAGCATATCCGGGATCGCTTTCGAAGAGTCGTGTACTTTCCGCGATTTCCTTCCTGCGGGAATCAACGGGCCTGGATGATGGCCAGCCCGGTTCATAAGATACTGATGGTAAGGCATTCCTGAGTGAGAGTGGCACTGCCCGGGTCGAGTCGGGGAAACAATCAAGATCATGGGTCGAATCTTGGGACTGGACTTTGGTTTACGCCGCGTGGGCGGCGCCATCAGCGACCCGGGGCGGGTGATTGCCTCTCCGCTGGAGGTTTACGAGCGGAGGAACGACGATCTCGACGCGCGTCACTACCGTAGCCTCACGCGAGAGCACGAGGTGGAACGAATCGTGGTCGGCTTGCCGGTTCACACCAGCGGACGCGAGGGGCAACTGGCCGGGCTGGCGCGGCAATGGGGAAGCTGGCTGGCCTCGGCCACGGGGCTGCCGGTCGAGTACGCCGACGAGCGCTACACTTCGGTCGAGGCCGACAACCTGATGATCCAGTCGGGCCTCAAGAGACAGAAACGCAAGGAATTGCGCGACAAGCTGGCGGCTCAGATCCTGCTCCAGGGTTACCTCGACGCGGGCTGTCCCGAATTTGAGTCTCCCAGTGCGCCACTCGCCGACCCGGGGGACTACGGCCCGTGAGGACGCTCATCGTGGGCTGCGGATACCTGGGAGCGCGCGTCGGCTCGATGCTGGTGCGCAGGGGCGATCACGTCTGGGGAACTGTGCGTTCCTCCGGGCGAGCCCCACGGATCGCCAGCCAAGGCATCGATCCCGTGATCGCCGACGTGCTCAGGCCGGAGACTCTGGAATCGTTGCCCGCGGCGGAGCGAGTGCTCTGCTGCGTCGGCTTCGACCGGGCCGGCGGGGCCGACATGCGGACCGTCTACGTGGAGGGACTGCGGAACCTGCTCGAGCGTCTGCCCGCACTGGTTCGGAGGCTGGTCTACGCGAGCAGCACGAGTGTGTACGGCCAGTCGGACGGAGAATGGGTCGATGAAGATTCGCCGGCCGAACCAATTCAGGAATCCGGCCGCGTTTGCCTGGAGGCCGAGCGGGTGGCAAGGCTTTGGGCCCGAGCGGCAGGGGCCTCGCTGGTCGTTCTCCGATTCTCGGGTCTCTACGGACCGGACCGGGTGATCCGGCGGGCTTTGCTGCAGCGTGGCGAGCCGATCCCGGGTGATCCAGCCAGGTTCTTGAACTTGGTCCACATCGACGATGCCGCGCAAGCAGCCATCGCCGCGCTGGACTCGGCAAGACCTGATCCCCTTTATCTCGTCAGTGACGATCGGCCCATGGAGCGCCGGGAGTATTACGCCCTGGCAGCCCGCCTGCTCGACGCTCCGCCGCCGCGGTATGAGCCGTCGGCCGTGGGTCGTGCCGGACTTGTCCAGGAAACTGCGAACCGCCGGATCGCCAACCGCCGCATGCACAACGGACTTGGCGTGGACCTACGCTACCCCGATATCACGGCGGGTCTGCCGGCCGCCCTGGGCTGGCGCGAACCGCGGCCCGATCTCAGGAAATGAACAGAGGCGGAAAGCCCCCGCTCAGTCCGAGACCGCGGGCTCGATGTAACAGCGCAGCGGCCCCTTGGACCGGCTCAAGCGGGGATCGGCACCATAGGCCAGGACCTGGTCGCGTTTCAGCTCGGCTTTCTCTTTGTGCGTCGTGTAAACGATCGCCCGACCGCGATTGTGGATCTCCCAGGTCAGGTCCTTGGCCCTGGGAATCGCATGAGCGAACAGCTTGATCAGCATCTCGATGACGTATTCGAAGGTGTGATCCTCGTCGTTTTGAACCACGACGTGATAGGGAGGCATACGCCGGGTTCGGGTCTCCTCCGTGACTTCGGGGTCGATGACGGTGCTGATCGACTCATAGTCACCCGACATTGCTCGAACTCCTGGTAGACGTTGTGCGCGTCGGCTTCCACTCATATTCTATAACTGAAGTGCCCAAAAAGCGAAACGAAAATACGGCACACCCTGAAGCAATCCGAGGATGGGCCATGGCAGAGATGAGTTCGGGAGCCGCGCTGCGCCAGCTTCGAGCGGCGCATGCGGGTCTCAAGAAGGCGCGGCAGTTGATGAAGCAGGCCAGGGAGAATCGTTCTCTGGTGCCGGCCGTCCTTGATGCCGGCTGGGAAAGTTTGATCCAGGCGCATCGGCTGATGGCCGCGATTCCCCGCGGTGCGGTGGACGAGGCGGTGCTGACCCAGCAGCTCTCGGTCCAGCGCTACGCCACGGCCCTTCTGGTGCGCCTGCGGCGGCTCATGAGGCAGGAGGAGGCCGGTCCTGATGATGACGGCTCGCCGGACGCTGACGACGCGGCAGATTTTGATTAGCGACCATTCCCCGCACGTTGTTTTGCTCGCGATCGCGCGTGATCTCCTGGCCGGAACTCAGTGATGCCACGATCCCCTCGACCTCGTACCATTCGACCTCCACAAGCGACGATTCCCGACCGCGGTCTGGAGCCCGAAAGCACGCTGCCGTCGGTCGCGATCCGGGCGGCAGGCGCCCATCCGTTCGTCTTTCGCAAGATGGTGATCGGACCGGTTGGCGCCGGCCTTCCCAATCCTGGCGACATGGTGCGGGCCGTGGACCGAGAGGGGCGACACCTCGGTTATGGACTGTGGAACCCTCGCTCCCAGATCAGCCTGAGAATCCTCGCGCGCGAGGATGAACCTCCAGGCCCCGCGTTCTGGGACCACAAGATTGCCCAGGCGGTGGACCTCCGCGTCAAGACCCTGGGACTGAACGAACAGACCAACGCCTACCGCGTGCTCCATGCCGAGGGTGACGGGCTATCCGGCCTGATCGCCGACCGGTTCGACGACGTGCTCTCGGTCGAAGTCTTCAGCCTGGGCATCTACCAGCGAATCGGCCCAATCGTGCAACTCTGTGCGGGCCGCCTGGGCACAAAGCACTTCCGGGTTCATGTGGATGAGCGCGTCGCGCTTCAGGAAGATTTTCCGGGCCGCCTTCTGGCCAGTCCCCAGCTCCCGCCCCGGATCACGATCGAGGAGCACGGCATCCGCTACCGGATCCACTTTGAGGAGGGGCACAAGACCGGCTTCTTCTGCGACCAGCGCGACAACCGGCGGGACCTGGCGCGGTTCTGTGCCGAGCAGTCGGTCCTGGACGCCTGCTGCTACACCGGCGGTTTCGGCCTGAACGCCATGATCAGGGGCCAGGCGCGCGAGGTCACCTGCGTTGACCTCGACGAGAAGGCGGTGGCCCTGGCCCGGGAAAACGGCAACGCCAACAGCGTCCGGCTCAGCGTGGTCCACGCCGACGCCTTCGGGTACATGCGGCAGATGGCCCTCAATCAGCGGACCTTCGGCGTCGTGGTGCTCGATCCACCCAAGCTGATCATCGACCGGGACGAGGTCTCCGCGGGCAAGCGGAAGTATTTTGATCTCAACGTGCTGGGCATGGGCCTGGTCGAGCCCGGCGGCCTGCTCCTCACCTGTTCCTGCTCGGGCTTGCTTCCCGCCGCCGACTTTCAGGCGCTCTTGAAGGCCGCGGCGCGGAAGGCGGGGCGAAGCGTCCAGCTCCTGGCAATGACCGGAGCGTCGGCCGACCATCCGGTCGCGCTCGACGCGCCCGAAGGCGCCTACCTCAAGGCCGCCTGGCTCAGGATTGGCGACCAGGTCCCTCCGCTCGTCACCGAATAAGAGCCCTGACCGCTGACGATTGCTCGCTCACCAGGTTGCTGGAACAAGACAGACGACGTCGCCGAGGCTCGAGATCGGCAGGGCCGCTTCATTGTCGGAGCGGGTTTCGCGGAGTTTCTTGACACGCAAGACACTGGCCACGCACTTTCGACCGGGATAAATAGGGAGCCTGGGATGCTAGCTTGCTCTTTTGATCACGTCGCCAAGACGCCTACAGATGCCTCAGATTCCTGGTCTTTCCCAATCTTGAGTGCCTGGCCAAACCTCTCTTCTTCCACCTGTGTTCTCCAGATTTGGTGGCTGTCACCTTTCACCTTCCCCGGCCGGGGGGCTCGGCGGGACATTGCAGACCGGCCGCGTGCTGGACTACGGCGGTCGGGGGGACGAGCCGTGAGCTCTGTAGCTTGTACTTGTCGCTCCTGGACCGCATGGGTGTGAAGGTCGCCTGCTTCGGTGACGCAGACGAGCGCCTGGCCGACTTCTGAGCGTGCCGCCCGAGCTCGCCTCGCACGGTGCTCCGACCGTGGCACCGGGCGGGACGACAAACAAACTGAGCGACCACGGCTGGAACACGTTAGGTTGGCAAGTCGGCCAAAAGCCCGACCGAACGCCTCCGGAGCAGGATGGCTCCTCTTATCCGATGGTTTTGGAGGGGGGAGGCTTGATCAGGAGATGCCACTCAGACTCATAGTGGTGGCCCTCTTGTTGCCGATAATCGGGCCCGCCCTTTTCTCCCGGATCCTAGTCCTTCCGGCAGGGATTACGCATCACAATAGGCTGACCAGGCGATTCGGGCAAGTCTGACGACCGACTTTTCTACAGTGTAGTTGACCCGGGGATACAGACCGATGGTATGATCACCGGTCAGGATGAC
>JBEKTN010000128.1:0-22932 GCA_049516015.1 Isosphaeraceae bacterium
TAACTGGGCGTTTCTCTGGATTTCGACGGCTCGTTATTCAAAATGATCGATGCGTTCTAACGTACTCAGATTTAATGCTTTACGGCGTTCTTTGTGGTGGACCCGGCGCTGTAGAATTAAGGCGTAGATCGATGAAAAACCCAGGCTCATGAGGGACTGGGCCCACAGCCGAAGGCTGGGGACGCCAGCCGACGAAGCTGGCTCTGTCGTTCTGCGTCAGCCCCCAGCCAGCAAGCTTGCGAACCTGTTCAGGATCGATGTTCGTGACCATGCTCTGGGCCTCGTCACGCAGCAGCTTGGCGGTCGCGTCACATAGCACCGGCCAGCTGGGTGGCTTGGGCCACCAACGCCATCACTGAGGGGAGGGCCCGGTTCCGCGAAAATCGGCGCTCACGCCCCACCCCTGCGGGGGCCCGGCTCGGCGCCTCCCTATAGAACCAAGGTGATCCGCCGTGCTCATCTCCGGCTTGGCACGCATCGCGGCGGGTTCGGATCGTTTTCCGGTTGCTACAACTCCGCGTTTCTCGGACTTTTCTAGACCAATTGCGGCCCCACGCCCCACGGTCCACGCCTCACGCCCCACGCGATCGGCACTCTTCGGTCACCGCGATCTCGGCGCGGCCCCGGCAGGAGCATCGCCACGAGCGAGGGCTTCGTCGGTTCGCTCCAGGGCCCGTTGCGCAGTGGGATCGTTCGGGCGGTAATAGACCCCGACCATGGCATCGTCATGGGCCTCTTGCGACCGCCCCCAGGCCAGCAGCCAGTCGATGAGCATGTTGCGCCATTCCACTCGACTCGGTTCCAGAACCAGGGCGGCGTGCATGCGTTCGCAGGCTTGATCCCTGTGGTTCAGCAGCGCGTACGCCTGGGCTTCCAGGCTGAGTCGCTCGGCGTCAGTCAGGCCGCGATCCTCGGGGAGATGTTCCACGGCCGCCTGGAGGAAGGAGTCCCGGGTGGCATGGTCAGCGGGAGCGGAATACAAGCGTTCGGCGAACCGCAGGGCGCTTCGGCCGGACGGGACCACGTCATCACGGATTCTTTCGGGAGGTAACACCGACGAGGACAGGTCAGCCACCTCGGCCCAATTCTCGTCCTTGACTTCCAGGCTCCTGCGCCAGAACCGGGCGGCGAGCTCGAACTCGTCGACTTGAACCGCCACAAGTGCCGCGAAGTTCAGAAGCTCGCTATCGGCCCCGGCCAGACGCAGGCCCCGCTTCAGATACTCCGCGGAGGAATCACCGTGCTCCAGCAGGTAGTTGAGGCTGGCCAGGCCCACCTGCGCGTGGGCCGAGACCACTCGGCAACGCCGGGCCTGGAGGAAGCAACGCGCTGCCGGGACCAGGCAGCGGCGGATCGGTTCTTGCTCGAGCATCTCCTGGATCGGCACCGCAGGCTGACCGCCTTTCTTGCTGGTGAGATGACTCAGCAGCCAGAGGGGATTGGCCATGATGGCGGTCCGCTTCGGGTCGTTCAGTTCCGGGGAGATCAACTCCTCCGTCATCGCCTGGTAGAGTCCCAGGTAGGTCTGAGCGAGTCGGAGATGCCCCTCAGCCCAGTCCGGCTGGATCTGAAGGGCCGCTTCCAGAGCAGTTCGCATGAGGTCCAGGTCGGTCGCGGACAGGTCTGGGATTCGAGGAGAGGGTTGAAAGGTGCCCGGCAAGGGAAGGCCGGATCGGGAGACCAATCGTTCGACCTGAAACGGAGCGAAACTGCGGATCGCTACCACCAGCCCCAGCACAACCGGGCCGGTCGCCACGAGGGCCGTCAACACCCGCCGCCCGCGGTTCGTGGGTTTGGGTTCGGCCGAAGAGCCGGGCTCGTGCGCCACTAGCCCCAGTCTGACCAGGTAGCCAGCGAGGATCAACGCGGGGATTCCAACGCCGGGAACGTGTGGGCCGAAATCACTCAAGCTGTGGAAGGCCAGGGCAAGGAGGCCGAAGATCCCTCCCAGCACGGCTCCCCGGTCGCGTGCGCTCGGAGCCGCGACCAGGGCTTGAATAGCCCGCCGGCCGATCCCGAACAGGAAGGCCAGGCCCAGGCCGAGACCCAGGAGGCCCCCCTCGGTGAGCAGGTCGACATACTCGTTTTCACCCCGGGCGAAGACAACACCGTGATCGCGGTCGAAGAAGGGGGCCGTCGCGGCGGCAAAGGTTCCCAGACCCGTGCCCCAGAACGGGTGGTTGCGCCAGGCCCGCAGGGCCCCGGCCCAGATGCTGAACCGGCCCGTGTAGCCCTCGCCCTCGGGTTCCAGGATCGAGGCGAGGCGCTCCTGATAGGGCAAAGCGTTGCCGAGAACGAGTAAGAGCAGGGCAGACATCGCCAGAATCACGCCCAGTGTGGCCGCCAGGCGAAGCGAGGCCGCGAGCCGACCCGAGCGCATCAGAAGTCCCACAAGGAGAGTCACCGTGGCGGCCGTCATGGCCAGAAACCCCCCCCGCGATTGCGAGGTGAGGATACCCACGACCAGCACGCCCGCCGCGTAGGCCGCCCAGAGGCGGCCCCCACGCCCGCCCAGCAGGCGATCGAGGAGACGACCCCGAGGACTTTGGGGGAGGCGGCCCCCGGAACCTCGGAGCAGACCATCCTGGCTCCGGGCGAGCAGGGAGCCGAGGGCGAATCCCAGCCCCAGGTTGAGATACTCGGCGAAATGGCTGTGGCAGGCAAACGGTCCCCCGGACGACCAGGCGCTGCCGTTGGGCAAAGGACGGATCCAGAGCAGGCAGCCGTTCCAGGTTAACGCCTGAACCAGGCCGACAAGGGCCACCAGGGTCGCATTGCCGGCGAGTACCAGCCCCAGCCGGCGCAACCCCGCGAAGCCGCTGGTCAGTCCGAGCACTGCCTGAAACAAAACCCAGGCCGCCGCCAGCTTGACCGCTGCCTGGACGGTCACGCCTGGTTCGAGACTGATGGTCTGCGGAGGGAACGTCACCGGGGCTGCTGGATCGCCGTGCACGACCTCGGGTTGGGCTGGTAGGAGATCACCGTGGAGGGCCGCGGTCACCGGGTCGAGCCGCCTCAGGAAACCCGCGGGGAGAGGCGTTGCCTGTGCGACGGCGAGGACTGCTAGACCACCCAACGCCAAGCTGGGCAAGCAGGTTAGACGTCGCATCGCGTTACTTCCTGGCCTGGTGAACATCGCCAGCGTCCCGAGTAGCGCGATCCCCAGCGCCAGAGCGAACTCAGCCCATGCATCAACGGATCCAAAGGCCCACGGAGCCAGGCACGCCATGCCCAGGACGATGATCTCGGAAAAGGTGAGGCGACTTCTCATTGTTGTGTCCTAGGTTAGGGATAGATGCCTTCCGGCAGGGATCGGAGGCTTCGCGCCGATCAGAGTCCGGCTTCCATGAGAGGCCTTTTGTTGGGTGCGGAACGACCTGAGAACGCCCTCATCAGATCGCTCTCGAGTCCAAACCCATCGCAAAGTCGGGTTGGTTGGGCCAAGAGTCCCTCAAGAAATGCCAAACAAGACGTTTTCACTGAGTAACTGGTTCCTTGGAACGCCGCCAATAGGGTTTTTCCTGAGTTTTCAACCAGTCGAGGTCTCCAAGCTGCATCGCGCTTTATATTTCCCTTGGCGTGTTGCCTTCTTAAGCTAGTCGAAGGAGGACCTGAAAGAAAGAGCTCAGTGCCTTGAACAACATGTTCACGAAGGTGTGTGAGAAGGAGACAAGGTCACCAGCCGCGTCTCCTTGGGCGAAACAAAGCATCCTTATGGGAATCTTTGTCAACGCGAGACTTGTGAGAGGAGAGACGAGAATCTCGCAGGGCGAGCGTCTTTTCAATCAAGTCGCCGTCTCCTGGATTCCCGCCGGAGAGACAACATGATGAACCGACTACGGACAGCTCTTGTGAGCGTCGCTGCAGTCGCGGTCGCGATGATGGTGCTCGGCTCCGATGCCCGAGCTGGATCGGTTTCCACCGCGTCTCCGCAAAACTACCTGAGTTTCCTTGAGCGGTTGGCCCAAGGAGAAATACAAAATGGTACCTCTCTGATGCGGGGATTAAGCTCCCTGGAGAGGACTATGAACATCCTGGAGAACATCCTGAAGGACACACGTCACCCGAGTCGCGGGCTCGTCCAGCGAATTACCACCGAAGAAAAGACCATCTACAATCAAGAGTTGATGGACTTTTCTAACATCCAGAAAAACACCAACGCCCTTTTAGCGACAGAGGCGGACCTGCGGGCTCTGCCTCCGAAGGAGCAGCTTCAGGTCTCCAACCTACTGAAAAGTATGCAGAGACTTGTCGTGGCTGAAAGAGGGGTCGCCACGCCCGTTCGGTAACCGCGTTGGGGCCGCCGGTCGGGCGGCACAGGTACTCCTTCACACGAGCACCGCCGCGCTTGCAACGCGTGATCCGAAGGATAGCGAAGTACGCTACCGGGGGGGCACAGCGAGCACGCCACACCCCTCGGGCTGCTCCGCGATCTCTGATCGCGGAGCCCAGTAAAAACTGGATGATTCACGGAATCGAATTCCGTTGTTTCTTCCCGCGGTGAAACTCCGAGTCGATCGAGTCTCACCGCGATGTTCGCTCCCCGCTTTCGATCACCCCACATTGGCGAGCGGTCATGACGCCAGAGGAGCGACTGAGAGCTTCCTCCGAGGGCTCCATTCCATCCATGGACTGCCGTCCATTGCCATCCTGCCGAAGTGATCTGGCCGCATGAGATTCGCGGGGAGTGGCGCGGCTCGATCTCGATCATCATGGTCGGGGAATAGTCTGGGAATTGACTCCGATGGCCTCAATGAAGAGGGGAAGCTCGTGCTGTATCACTTGACAAACGGGGCTCCGCCGTCGCTCTCCACGACTTTAGCGATCGGCAGCAACGGGAGCTTACAGCTCGCGGACAGCGGACTTTGGTGGAAAGCACAGTACGCACGGCTTCTCCGTTTCGGCTTTCGCCGCCGGATCGTCCTGATCATCGCGGCTCATGTTGTTGCCTTCGCTGCGATCTATCCGCTGGCTCTTCTGGTCCGATTCGACTTACATGTCCCGCCGGGCGTGTGGCGTTCGGCGATCGCATGCCTGCCTCTCGTGGTCGGGATCAAAATGGCAGCCTTCATAGCGTTACACAGTCACCGTGGCTGGTGGCGATATGCTACGTTCGCCGACTCGATCAAGCTTGCGCAGGCAGCGACTCTCGGCTCCGTCACCCTCCTCTTTCTGAGCCGGTTTTCCCTTACTGGATCCGCGATCCCGCGTTCCGTGATCCTGATCGACTGGGCGGCAACCTTCATTGTGATCGGTGGGATTCGTGCTGGTGCGCGGCTTATCCGTCAGGACATCTGCCAGTTAATCGCAACCAAGCAACCCCGGCGGTCGTTGGTCGTGGGCACGGGCGACGCCTCGGTCGCCCTCGTTCGAGAGCTTCATGACCTGCCCCGGCTGGGTTTCAAGGTAATCGGCATCCTGGATTCCGATCGTTCGCTACGAGGGAGTTACCTCGCGGGACTGAAGGTGGTCGGATCCCCGGACCAGCTCCAGCGCATTGCTTCACAGTACCGGATCGAGACTGTTCTGATTCCGACTCCGGCCGTCTCTCCACGAGAGGTTCGGAGTCTAGTCTCCGCCTGCAACAGAATAGGCGTCAAAGTACAGATCGTCCCCGGGTTTGATGCACTGTTGAGCGGTGCCGTTACACTTCGTCCGCGGGATGTGGATATTCACGATCTTCTCTACCGCGATCCAGTCCACCTCGATGGAGAGGCGGTCGGTAACTTCCTCCGAGGCCGGGTCATTTTGATCACCGGAGCCGCAGGAAGCATTGGCTCGGAGCTCTGTCGCCAGGTGTTGGCTTACCAACCCGGACGGCTCATTCTACTCGACCATTGCGAGAACGGTCTCTTCCACCTCAAGCGAGAGCTCGACTCACTGGCCTCGAACGCCGAAGTCATTCCCCTGATCGCTTCGATCACGGATGCGGCCCGCCTTCGCTCCGCTTTCGGAGAATACCGGCCCGACGTGATTCTCCATGCAGCCGCCCACAAGCATGTGCCGTTGATGGAGTCCAATCCGGGCGAGGCAATCAAGAATAATGTCTTCGGCACCCGGACGCTGGTCGATGAGGCGGTCCGTTCCGGTGTCGGAGCGTTCGTCATGATATCCACCGACAAGGCCGTTCGTCCGACGAGCGTCATGGGCGCATGCAAGCGTATAGCCGAGATGTATGTGCAGTCCCTGACTCAGCGATGCTCCACCCGCCTGGTCACGGTCCGGTTCGGCAACGTCCTGGGATCCAACGGCAGCGTTATCCCGCTGTTCCAGGAGCAGATCCGCCGCGGGGAGCCGGTGACCGTCACGCACCCAGAGATGACCCGCTACTTCATGACCATCCCCGAGGCGGCGCAGCTGGTTCTCCAGGCTGGTACCCTGGGCCGAGGCGGGGAGATTTTTGTTCTCGACATGGGTGAACCGGTAAAGATCTTGGACTTGGCGAACGACCTGATCCGCCTTTCCGGGCAGTCAGAAGATGAGGTCGAAATCGTCTTCACAGGCTTGCGGCCAGGCGAGAAGCTCTTCGAGGAGCTCTACGATGCGAAGGAGATGCAACTCCGTACTCCACACCCCAAGATTTTTCGGGCTCAGCATCACCCCTGCGATCCGACCCGTTTAATAGCTCAGCTCGAGGGCCTGGCCGCTGTGGTCAACAGCCCTGCCGAGAACGTAATTGATGCCCTCAAAGGTATCGTGCCTGAGTACAGGGGCCGCCAGCCAGGCAAAGAACCGAGTCCCGCCAGGTTGGCCGGCCTTGCAGTGGCAGATCCCGTGATCAGGGCTACCGATGGTTGCCGCGAAGCGGAAGCCAGACGATCTCTGCAACGAGCAGGATAACCACTCGCTCGAAAGTCTGGAGTCCCCGGCCTCGATCGGAAGGAAGCGCAATCTGGCCTGCGCACAGGCTGCTGGAGAGTTCATTGCCTACCGGGATGACCACGATTGGTACGCATCCGACCGCTTGTGCCACCAGGGCGCGAGCGGGACCGCTGGCTGCGGCCAGCCAACCGCTGACGGATTCCGGAAAGATGGGCCGGCGCCGGATCAGCCGCCGGGCGATCCTGGCGGGGGCAGGCGCGTTTGTGGTATCGCCGTTCGCCGCGGCCGCGTGGGGGTATGACCCCGATTGGCTGGAAGTGCGGCGATACGCGGTCAGCGTCCCTCGCCTGGACCGTGTGACCCGGGTGGTCCAGGTAAGCGACCTGCACATCGACCAGGACGGGTCGTGTTCCCTCCGGCTGCGTGAGCGAGTGGCGGAGGCGGTGCGCGGTGAGTCGCCCGACTGGGTCTTCGCCACTGGCGATTACATCACCCGGCCGGGTGATTCGATCGAGGAGGCCACCTCGTGGGTCGCCGGTCTCGACGCGCGCGAGGGCGTTTTCGCCGTGATGGGCAACCACGACTCCCCACCGGTGAAGGCTGCGCTCGTGGGCAAGGGCGTCACCGTACTGAGCAACGCCTGGTCGCGGGTGAGCGGAATCGCTCTCGCGGGGGTCGGCGACCTGAGCCGGTGGCCGCACGAGCCGCAGAAGGTGCTCCGGACCGTCCCGCCCGGAGTGGGTATTGTCCTGCTGGCGCACCAGCCCGACTCCTTCTGGTTGTACGACGTGCCGGTCACACTACAGCTCTCAGGGCACACCCACGGGGGGCAGGCGACGTTGTTCGGCACTATCCCCGCCCCGAAGATCCTACCTTTGCTGAAGCCCTGGTTGATGAAAGTGCCTGCCCTGGAGCCCGTGGCCAGTGAGTCCTTTCTGGAAACCCGCCGGGGAGCCTGGGCAGGGTTCTTCGACCGCCCCGACAGGTCGCGGCTCTACGTGAACCGGGGGCTCGGGCGGTTCAGACGTCTCTCGTTCTACTGCCCGCCCGAGCTGACCGTCTGGGAGCTCAGTCCGGCCTGACGCCGCTGCCCGCCCCGGGCGTGGATAAGGGGACGGGATTCGGTTGGGGGCTCATCGTTCGGGCTTACGAGGTCTTCCCCGAGGACGGAAGGTCGATTCCAGGCCGAGCTGCGCAGTGATCCGGAGGCGCCAAGGCTCGCTGCCATACGGCTGGCCGCGCTGCACGCAGCGCCGTAACGCCTCGAGGTCCCCTCGACCCTCCGCACGATTGACCCGCCGCAACCAGTCGCTCGGTCGCGTCATCGGCCAGGGGCTCAGTAGCCCGCGAGCCTCTTTGTCGCCACAATGACGCCGCCAGGCGCTTGACCAGCGCCAATCCTGAGCCCGTTGTACCAGATTGGCACGCACCGGGTTGCGCTCGACGTAGCGGAGGACCGAGTACAGGTGCTCAGACAACTCCACCGGGAACGACCTGAACCGGCCCTGGTACAAATGGCCCGTCCCCGACGTCTGACGCTGGGCGTGCCAGCGTTGCGTGTGCGTCCCGGTGAGCCAGCGCAGAAACTCCGAGACCTGCCGATCCTTCCCGTCCTCCGGCCAGACCACCAGGTGCCAGTGATCGGGCATCACGCAGTAGCCCAGGATGCGCAACGGCTCGCGCCGGAACGCCTCCTCGAGGACGCGCTCGAAGGCGGCATACTCGTCCTCGCTGGAGAACATCTCGACGCGCGCATTGGACCGATTGAGCACATGGTAGACGAGGCCGCCTTGAATCGATCGCGCACGTCGAGGCATGACCGGAGGATAGCGACAGTCGCTCCGAAAGTCAAGAAAACGACTCCGGGACTCTTATCCGTCCCCAAGAAAACGATTCCCGGACTCTGGATCGGTCCCCAGATCGTCAACTGGCACGGCAATGGCTTCCTTCCCTGAAAGCCAGGGATCGAAATGCGGCCACCTAGCTCGAGCGGTTCATCGTGGAGTTGCAGAAGACCCTCGCGACCATGACCGCTCACTACTGATGCGATGCGCGAAGAGTTTGACCGAGGTCAATCAACCCGCGCCGGCATCCGGTTACGCCACGTCACCTGCCCGACTGGCTTTTCAGGGAGACCATGTCTTGGTTATCGACTTTGCGGTCCGGGCATGGAAGATCGTAAATCACGTTGGGAGTCGGACTGGACTCGAGGATTCAGGACGGAAGATGTGGCGAAACCTCATCGGTGGATGCTCAAGTGAGACGGGTCGAGGCTTTTTTTAAACTGCGGATCACCGCGTCGTCCTTTCGGGCGTATATTCAGTGAACGTTGAGTCCACCAGGCGCTGGCACATCAAGACGGACGTGTCCGGCTCGATCGACTTCGCTGGAATAGTGATCTGTCTCCGCGCTGCTGGCGCGAGTGGGGATTTCACTGTACCTGAAGTGGAGGAGAAGAAGCCGGCTCAGCCAGACTGAGAAGCGTCGGAACCCATTACCTCGAACCCAACGCGATTCTGGGATGAACCGCTCGGTTCGACCCGGCTCGCCAGCAGCGATCACCTGCTCCATTGACGATGATGAACAAAGTGACCTATTGGTGCTGGATCTTGGTCCTCAGCGCGTTTTGCCGAGAGGTGCAGGCCCGCGGTTCAATAATCCTTGGGCACGAGACAACCTCCCTTGCCTCTGAGCGAGAGGCCTTGCGCAACGAGCACCTGTACGAGCAGATGGTTGACGTGCGCTCTCACGACCCGGCCCAATTTGATCATCTCCATCCCATTCTCGGCGACATGTTGACGGAGCAGTCCTCCTTCGAATACTGGCTGAACCGCTGGCAAGCCCACCCCGCGCGATTCGAGCACTGGCACCCGCGGTTCTGGCGAATCATCGACGGAGAGGCGCTCGAAGGTGGGCCACCGATCATTGACCCTCTCATTTCCCCCGCAGGCCAAGGCGGTGACCCTCCGGTCGCTCACGACCCGCAGAGCCCACCCGGCCCACCCGGCCTGGCCGGCCCGGCAGCCGTCGTACCGGAACCCGAATCATTCCGCTTGCTCCTCGTGGCGCTTGGGCTGATCCTGGTCGTTCGCGTTGGCTCCAGGTACCTGCGGGCGTGGATTCCAGATGCCTGCGGGCGTGGATAAGGGGGCGGGGGTCGTATTGGAGCTCATCTTCGCTCCGTGCGTTCCGTGGTTGCTCCTATTGCGGGGATCAAAGCACGTTCAGCGGCCCTCGGGTGACGCCGTATTGATTGCTCGCCTTCAGATCTCGCCACAAGGTCTTCGCCTCGTGCTGGCCAGAGAGAGCCGCCTGGTAGAGGCCGATGATCCGCTCCACGTGCAGGGCGTCATCATCGAGGAACTCGATCCGCAGGTGTCTGGCTCCATGAGCAATAAGGCGCGGGAGGTACTCGGCTGCGGTCTGGGGAACGGCGTTGAACAGGGTGTTCCGGCAGCCGACATCGGCTTTCAGAGGGTGCTCGACGCCAACGCGATCGCGCAGCTTGACGTCGTGATGGTCACAGGGACGGCCGCAATTGGTCTTGTCGGCTCCTGGAGAAAGGAAGGCACAGTAGACGCAATGCTCCATGTGAAACATGGGGATCTGCTGGTGGATTACCACCTCGAGCCAATCTGGCGGCACGGCGTCGATCAGGTCGAAGAGCTGGGCGGAGTTGAGATCGTACGAGGCTGTGACTCGCATGGCCCCCCGACTCTTGAAGAGCTCGACGGTCAGGGGATTGGCAGCGTTGAGCGAGAAGTCGGCGACGAACGGGATCGATCGCTCAGCGCAGAAGTACAATCCGCCCGCGTTGCGGACGAGAATGCCGTCGGCCCCCAGCTTCGCCAGGTAGCGGAACAGGTTCGCCTCGAAGGGCTTCTCGATCCGCGGCGTGGCCAGGTAGATCGCCGCGCCCCCGCGCCGGGCCGCGGCGACGGCGGAGGCGTACTCCTTGATGTCCTGGTAATCAGCGTAGATCGTCGACATCCCCAGCGCCACGGCCGCCTCGATCTGGTCCGTCCGGCGGCAGAGGACGGACAGTGACACAAGGTCGGAGGCTGCGGAACGCTCAGCTTGCTGTTGCTGTCGTTGTCGCCGTCGTTCCTGGTGGATCGGCGTCAGCAGGGCGGGAAGCGCGGCCTCGGGGGCGATCGCTCGAGGGGGTGGGGCCGCGGCTGCAAGGTCGAGCTGAGCCACCAGATCACGGCGGACCTGGTTGAGCAGACTCTTGGGAATCATGGGAGCGCCCAGGATCGTGGCTGCCAGATCGCGCAGACGGTAGATCGTCCCTCCAAGCCGGCCGAGCTGGTCACGCAGCAGGTTCAGGCCGGCGGGTTGGGATCGGGCCGGAGCGAGCGGAGATTCGGTCCGCACGCTGGCGCGATGCCCGTTCGCCGTGATGGCAACGACCTCGAGCGGCATGCCGGCCTCGGCCTGGACCGCCAGGTCCAGATCGACGAGCCGGGCCGGGGAACCTTCGAACGATCGGCGCAGTCGCGCGGTGAGCTCGGGATCGTCGGTCTTCCAGACTCCTTGACCAGGCTGGAGCCGCCCCAGGTCGATCGCGGCGCGGCCGAAACGGAGCTCGACCCGGCCGGACCTTGCCGACAGGACCTCGTAGATACGCCCGCCCTGTTCGGGCACGCCCGCCACATCGTCGCCATCGAACACGACGCCATCGCCCGGCTTGACGATCGTGGAGCAGGAGATCACGACCCCTGCAACGGAAACCATCGCAACGCGGCCAACGAAGATCCCGCGCTTTTTGGCGTAGTCGCCACGCACCAGCACCTTGTGGTTGTTGCCGTCGAGGAAGCCATGGCTGAACCCGCGGGAAAACGAGAGCTGCATCTCCTCGACAGCGCTCGGGGTGAACGCGACCGGCTGCCCGGCCCAGGCCGCGTCGATCGCCTGGCGATAATGCCGGGTGATGTTGGCCACGTACTCCGGAGATTTGAGGCGGCCCTCGATCTTCAGGCTGGAGACGCCCAGCTCGATCAGTCGCGGAATCAGGTCGTAAGCCGCAAGGTCCTGAGGGCTAAGAAGATACTGAGTCTTCCCGAGATCCACGGGTTGGCCGTCGCAGAGGATCTCGTAGGGCATCCGGCAGGCCTGGGCGCACTCGCCGCGGTTCGCCGAGCGGCCGCCCAGCGCCTCGCTGGTCAGGCACTGGCCCGAATAGGCCACGCAGAGGGCGCCGTGCACGAAGACCTCGACCGGCAATCGGGCCTGACTGCGAATTCTCTTGATCTCGTCGAGCGAGAGTTCCCGGGCCAGGATCACGCGGGAGCATCCCAGCTCGGCCGCCAAGCGAATCCCTTCCTCGCTGGTGATCGACATCTGGGTCGATGCATGAATCTCCAGGCCGGGACTGATCGCCCGGATCAGCCGGGCCAGCCCCAGGTCCTGGACGATCACCGCATCGACGCCCGTCACGGCCAGCTCGCGAACCGTGGTTTCGAGGTCGGCCAGCTCGTCAGGAAACACCAGGGTATTGAGCGTGACATATCCCCTGACGCCGCGACGATGCAAGAGCGCCATGACCTCGGCCAGATCGGTCCCGTCGAAGTTCATCGCTCGGATGCGGGCATTGTGCCGGCGAAGACCGAAATAGACGGCATCGGCGCCATTTTCCACGGCAGCCAGAAGACACGTCCGATCTCCTGCTGGAGACAGCAGCTCCGGCTTCAAACGGAGTTCCGTTAGAGGCGCCGGTGCGGTTGTGGACGGGTCGATGCGCAGGCCTGGCACGAGCTCGATCTGATTGGGCATGTACGCGTTCTCGGGAGGAACAGATTCTTCGCTATTATCGCTGCCAGGCGCCGTTGAACAAGACCTTCAACGGCCCGGGGTTCGGCTCGGTGCAGGGATTGCCAGTGTCGATTTTTTGTTTTACAATCCCTTTGGTGCTGGAGTCGGCCTCAAGAGATACCATAATAAAAGATACGGGGCAGGTCCTTCGAGATACCGATTGAGTAATCAGGGCTAGCCCGGACACTGCTTTTTCGCTGAGGAAGTCTGACAAAGATCGTCCCGGTGCCCGCCGGCACGGCAGGTCACCGCGTTGCATTGATCGGTGCGATTGCAAGGGTGGCATCGGGCCAGCCGCTGGCAATCCGCATCTTGGCATGATTGTTTCGAGGGCGAAGGACCGAAGGAAAGAGAAGTCCACACACCTCCGGATCGGGCTTGCATCGCCGTCCCGACCGGGCGTTTTCCGGCTCCATTTCTTCGGTACGACATCGGATCCCATGAGTGCCAAACGCGCCAGCAGCTCTCCCGGGGCCGCCAGCTCACCGGAACACGCCGTGACCAACGCGATTCTGCTCACGGCGGCCCTGGGCTGGGGTTTCAGTTTACTCATCCAAAGGGGACGGCTCACCTGGCCGCCGCTGGCTCTTCTGTCCAGCCTCTCGACACTGGCCGGCTGCCTGGCCCTGGTAGGCCCGCTGATCCTGGCTCGCTCCGGCGGCAAGGAAGGAAGCCTGGGAGAGCTTGTCTGGCTTACCGGCGGCCTTCTGGTCTGGCTATTCGATATCGCGGCCGCGCTGCAGGGGTCGTCGCGAGGGTTGAACTGGGCGACCCCCCTGGGCGACCGCACGATGGGGCTGGCCATGCTGGCGGTCTTGCTGGCCGGCTGGAGATGTGGTCTGGCGAGTCGAGATTGGTCCTGGACCAACGTCATGGGCTGGGCCCTGGGAGTCTTCTGGGTCGCCATGGCCGTCGGGTCGTGGTTTCTGGCGCCTGCTTCGGGTCTCTCGGGTCTGGTCTGGCGCTGATCCTTGACGGTTGATACCACACCGATTAGCTTCAATAGCAACGCGGGCGCGCCCTGGTAGCTCCCAGCTTCGTGCACTCAAACTGGATCATGATCTCATCCCGACCGTCCAGGGCCCCGGGAGGATTCGATTCGTGGCGACCGATCACAAGTCAAGCAGCGTACTGTCCGAACCCACCGAGAGCTCGCCGATCGAGAACGAGCTGCCCACTTACAGGGCGATCAGCTCTCGAGCGGTCCTGAGCCTCCTGTGCGGGATCCTGGCCCTCTTCAGCATTGCCAATTCCTTCTTCTACATCTTCGCCGTGCTCGCCGTGGTGCTCGGATTCACCGCCGATTGGAATATCCAGCGCTATCCGGACATCTTGACAGGCCGGCGCCTGGCCCAGGCGGGTGCCGCGCTGGGCCTGATCTTCGGCCTGAGCGTGTTCACTGTGTCATCGGTTCAAGGCTTCATCCGCACTCGCAACGCCGAAAGCTTCTCCAAGTATTATGCGGAAGTCCTCCAGACGGGAGATCTGGCTCATCTCTTGTGGCTTGAAATCCCTCCGGTTCAACGCAAGTCAGTCTCGGCCGAGGAGGTGATAGAGAAGAGCCGCTCGACGAAGAAGAAAGAAGCCGCAATGTACGATATGAGGACCGCCTCGATCCGTAACCTCAAGAAGCGGCTAGACTCTTCAAAAGACCAGGAACTTCACTTCGTCCGGCTCGAAAACGAGTCCCGCGATGGATTGACCCTGGTAGCACTTGCCCTCTACGAGGTGCATGGACCCGAGTCCAAAGATTTCCCTCAGGAGGAGTATGCCCTGGCTGTTCTCAAGGGCACGTCGGCAAGCGGGAAGGGTTACGAGTGGTGGGTTGATGAGCTTGTGTATCCCTACAAGCCTGCCACCGCGACCTTGCCAGAGAAGCCCGTCGATGATGGCCACGGGCATGGGCATGCTCATTGAGGCCGCGACGCGGCCGGGCGCAGAAGCGAGGTTGATCTCATCCTGGGGACGCAAAGAGGCGGCCCGGCTCACAACCCGGCGGTGAAGGCGGCAAAACAGTTCTCGGTCTCCCAGAGCAGAACTTCGACGACTGGCAAACCGGCGTCGCGGGTCTTTTCATAGATGAGCCGGGCGATGTTCTCCGCCGTCGGGTTCGCCTCCATCACGAAGACGCGTTCCCCGCGCTCTCGGAGCAACGGCAACAGGGGATCGTCGCGGCAGAGCAACATGTTGTGGTCAAGGTTCTCATCGATCCAGCGCTGAATCTGCTGCTTGATCTCGCTGAAATCGACCAGCATTCCCCGCTCATCCAGCTCGGTGCCCTGCAAGGTAATCAAGGCCCGGCCGTTATGACCGTGGAGATGGCGGCACTTGCCCTCGTAGTTCACCAGACGGTGCCCGTAGCAGAAATGGATCTCGCGGGTGACTCGAAACATCGTGGCGCGGTTCCTGGTCTGATCAGTAGGGATTCAAGATCCGCACACCATCCCCGCGGATCAAGGGCTCACTCGAGGCCGAATAGCGGGTCCTGTCCCGAACACCGGCGTCCCGGAATCCCTTCTGCCGCTCCGCACATTTGTTACACGACCCACAGTGGATTCCGCTCACCGGATCGATGCACGAGAAAGTCAGGTGCAGAGGAAGGTCCTTTCCCAAGAGTACGACGTCTCGCTTCTGGTACTGATCGAAGGGACGAATCAGCCGGGGCGTACCTCCCAGCGCGCGGCTCAGGACCGACTCCAGATCATGGAAGAAACCGGGGGTGCTGTCGGGAAAGGGGTTGGAGCCCAGGCATCCCAGGGCGAGGGCACCAATCTGACGAAGCTGGCACCAGACTGACGCCTTGACGGTGAGCAGGACGTTTCGGCCGGGTAAGTAGACGGCCTGGTCAGGCGTGCCAGCGTCGGGCACGTCAAGGGCGCCCGTGCTCCAATGGGGGCCGTAGACATCGCGTAGCGGCTCTTCCAGCACGGTCAGCACTTCCAGTCCCGGCGCCGGGACTGCTGCAAGAAACTCTTGCGCTGCCGCCAGTTCCATGTCCTCCCATTGCAGGCCGCCGCGAATGTAAAGCGGCAAGACACGGGCATGATCCCGCAGCAGATCGACGGCAAGGACCGCACTATCCAGTCCTCCGCTCATCAAAACGGCCACGGCCGACTCGCGATCGACTGCCATGGAGAAGGTCAAACTCTCGGGTCAAGTGTTGGGCATGCGGATCGGCGATCCACCATGAGCAGTTATTGTAGGCCGGCGTCATCCCTCCATCAACCGCTCTGCTCTTCAGGCCACGATCCCGTCGCCATGTAGCGGTCAACCCAGTCGAGTGCCTCGTGCTTGCTCTGGACCTTCCCCTCGAGCTGCGCTTCTCGGACCGTCTCCAGGATCACGGAAAAATGGGCACCCGGCTCCAGACCGTGGCGCACCAGGTCGTGGCCTGTCAGCAGCGGCGGCGGGTTGATCGGGCCGGCCGGCTGGTTCTCGATGTAATAAGCACAGTAATCGACATGCTCGGTGTCGCCTGTGGAAGCCAGGGCGTCGGCTCGGTGCAACGCCAGGAGCTCGTCGATCCCGGGCTGGGCCAGCACTCGCTTGAGCTTCGCCTCGCGAAGTTTCTTGGCCTCTCCCAGGTATTGATGAAAAGCGACCAGCCAGGTGATCCGCTCGCGCTCGACATTGGACAACCTCAGGCTTCTGCAGAGACGATCGGCGATCCGGCTACCGACCTGGTCATGGCTGTGAAAGCTCGTTCGCCCATGATGATTGGCGCGCGTGAATGGCTTGCCCACATCGTGAACCAGCGCAGCGAACGCGAGCGTGAAGCTGGGTTTGACGGGCAAGAGCCGGAGCACCAGCATGGTGTGATCCCAGAGGTCGCCTTCGGGCTGGACCGGCTTGCCCTGGAACAGTCCCCGCATGTCGACCAGGGGAGGAAGGATGGCGGCGACCAGGCCGACCTCGAGCGCCATGTTCATGGCTTGCGCACGATTCTCGTGCACGAGCATTCGCCGCAGCTCCTGGGCAATTCGCTCGGGGGAGACGACGACGACCTCGCCGGCCATCGCCCTGAGCGACTGCAACGTGTTCGGCTCGATTTCGAGGTTGAACCGGGCCGCGAATCGAATGGCCCGCAGCAGCCGAAGCTTGTCCTCGCGAAACCGCTCCGCCGGGTCGCCGATGGCGCGAAGGACCTGGTTTCGCAGGTCGCCAAGTCCGCCCACGTAATCAATCACCTGGCTCGATTCGGGCTCCATGAACATGCCGTTGATCGTAAAATCGCGGCGGGCGGCATCGAGCTCCGGAGAGCTGAAGGCGACGGCAGCCGGCCGGCGGCCGTCCACGTAGGCGCTGTCACAGCGAAATGTCGCCACCTCCACCTCGATCCCGTGCATCCGGGGATGGCGGAGCCGCACCACGCCGAACGATATCCCCACCGTGATTGCGCGGAAAGGCAGGCTCAGCATCACCTGCTCGGGAGTCGCATCGGTCGCCACATCGTAGTCGACCGGTACCAGCCCCAGAAGCAGGTCGCGGACGCAGCCGCCGGCCCAGAGCGCCTGGAATCCGGCTCGACGCAAACGCAGGACGACCTCCAGGGCAAAGTCGCGACGTGCCTGGGCCTCAGACATCCGCCTCTTCCTCCCGATCGGCTGCCGGCTCCTCACGGATCGCCAGCCTTGCTTCCGAAACCGGCCCGGGCGCCGTTCCCGAGAGCACCCGGATCGCGATCTGGGTGTCGCCGTAGCGGCGGATGTCCCACGATTCGAAGTCGGGCAGAATCTCGCCGTCCAGGTCTCGTCCCGCCTCGAGGGCGATCACCGAAAGAGCGGGCAGCTTTGCAACGAGCGACCCGAGCAACTGGCCCAGCCGGCGGCGGTGGATCTCGTACTCGCGGTACGGAGGATCGAGGAAAACGGCCATGGGAGCCTGCTCGACCGGCTCAAAGGTCCTTGCCCAGCGGTAGGCATCGGTGAGCCGGACCTGGGCGCGATCCTGGTATCGGAGAATGGCGATGTTGCGGTGGATCAGGCCCACGTTTTCACGGTTCTTCTCGATGAAGATCGCCCGCTCCGCGCCCCGGCTGAGCGCCTCCAGCCCCACCGCGCCGGTGCCCGCGAACAGGTCGACGGCGATCCGCCCGGGCATCAACTCGCCGACAATGTTGAAAAGCGACTCGCGAACCAGGTCGCTGGTTGGCCGCATGTCCGCCTTGGGCCGCGGCCCGTCGATCTTGTGTCCCCGGCGTTGCCCCGCGATGATCCGCATGGCGCGACGCCTCCCTTCGATCAGGGTCCGATCCGGGTCCCTGCGGGCCTCGCGCCGGCAGGGCTTGCTCGCATACCCAAATCATAGGCGGGTCAATCGCCGGCCGCTACACCACGGCCGCTCTCCGCAAGTCCCGTTGCTCCAGATTCGCGGTTAGCCCCGTCCCCCCGAAAGGTGGGAAGACGGGGAGTGTGCGCGCCGCTGAGCAAGCCAAAGCTGGTGCAGTTCCTTCAAGCTGCCAACCTTCAGATCGGCTTCCGGCGGCATCGGCACGTCATTCCGGTCATCGAGCCAGATGGTGAGCATGCCGGCGGCTCGGCCCCCGGCGATATCCGAAGGGAGATTGTCGCCGACCATTGCCGCCTCCGCGGCGCTGTGGCCCAGTCGTGCGATCGTGACCTCGAACAGGGGCCGATTGGGCTTACCTATGGAAATCGGCCGCACCCCCGACGCCACGGCAATCGCCTCGGCCAGAGCGCCGCAACCGGGATCAAACTGGTCCTCGGCCACCGGAAAGCGGGCGTCCATATTCACCGCGAAAAAGGCCGCCCCCGCGGCGACCGCGCGCGAGGCAGCGCGCAGCCGGCCGAAATCGAACGAGGGATCGTTGCCCACCACCACCGCCTGGGCGCCTGCCCACTCATCGATCGACAAGACCTTGTGGCCGGCGGATTCGAGCAGATCGGCGAGGTCGCTGGTTCCCAGGGGCATGACCCGCAGCGGCCCCAGGCGACGGAGAATTTCGTCGCCGACCAGGTCGAACGCCGCAACCACATCGCTGTCGTCCGCGTCGATGCCCATCGCGGTAAGCCGCCGAGCCAGGAGCGCCGAGCCGTGCCGCGACGAGTTGGACGCGAACACCACGCCCAGCCCGGCCCCGCGCAGATTCGCCACCAGCTCAGCGGCGCCCGGAAGCAATGTCGGTCCAGCCCAGATCGTGCCGTCGAGATCGAACGCGAATCCTCGAATTTCTCCCAGCGAGGACGGGTCTCCGCTCGCTCGTCGCTCCGCCATTCCCGCCTCCGATCGGGCTGACATCGGTTCCCTCGAATTCCCCGACGCACTCCAAGTCTAACACGCCGTCCGTTTTTTCGAGCCTCTGGTGTCGTTACCAGTCCCGGGTGTTGCCACGACAAGGAAGTAGGTCAGGCTTTCCAGCCTGACAAGGTTCAGAGTCAGGCTGGAAAGCCTGACCTACGTGCGTTTCTTTCGTGCCGGGGTAATAAGGACTCATCGTCTAAAAGGGCTGTATGGCCCATGATGATACCAACTCGGGCCAGATAACCATGCTCCAGTCTCGCTTTCTTCACGATCACCTGCGAGACCGACCATCCCATAGGGTGGCGGCCATGGTCCAGGGCTTGCTAGAATCATCCCTTATGGAGAGACGGCAACCCGACAATTGATGATCTCATGCTATCAGAAAAGCAAATCGGAATGCCGGTTGAGACTTGGATCAAGAACTCTCGAAGGAGCCTCTGATGAACTTGCTGGACCAGTTGCGTGCGATGACGGTCGTCGTGGCCGACACGGGGGATATCGAATCGATCGCCCAGTACCGGCCTCGAGACTCGACCACCAATCCTTCGCTCTTACTCAAGGCCGCCCAGATGCCCCAGTACCAGGGTTTGCTGGAGCAAGCCATCGGCCACGCTCAGTCGGTGGCAGACGATCGAGACGCCCAGATTCGCGCCTGCACCGACATGCTGTCGGTCGGTTTCGGCAAGGAGATTCTCAAGATCATTCCGGGTCGGGTCTCGACCGAGGTGGACGCCCGTTTATCGTTTGATACCGAGGCCACCATCGGCAAGGCCCATCACCTGATCGACCTTTATGAAGCCGACGGAATTGAGCGGCAGCGGATCCTGATCAAGATCGCCTCGACCTGGGAAGGAATCTGTGCCGCCAAACGCCTGGAGCAAGAGGGAATTCACTGCAACCTGACGCTGCTCTTCAGCTTTCCCCAGGCCGTTGCCTGCGCCCATGCCAAGGTCACGCTCATCTCGCCCTTCGTCGGCCGCATCTACGACTGGTACGTGAAGGAGAGGGGGGTCAAGCAAATACCGGCCACCGAAGATCCCGGGGTCCACTCGGTTCATCGCATCTACAATTATTTCAAGAAATTCGACTACAAGACCGAGGTCATGGGCGCGAGCTTCCGCAACATCGGTGAGATCGTCGAGCTCGCGGGCTGCGATCTCCTGACCATCTCGCCCGAGCTGCTCGGGGAGTCGCAGAAAGCCGAGGGCAAGCTCGTCCGCAAGCTGTCTGCCGAGGCGGCCAAGGCGCAAGATATCCCCGAAGTCGAGATGAACGAGAAGACATTCCGGTGGATGCTCAACGAGGATCCCATGGCGACCGAGAAGCTTGCCGACGGCATTCGCCGATTCGCCGCGGATCTCGTGAAGCTTGAAGAGTACATCGCCAAGCATCTGAACCAGCCGGTCGGTGTCTGAGCCGAGGTGGAACTGCCGACTTCCTGGCGCTCCCCGGCTTTCATGATTCATCGGCTGAGCTCCGTCTTTTCAGCGGTACTGGACGGGCGTGTGGTAGAGAAAAGGAAGAAGCCTGTACCCGAAGGGCCGGCGCAGACGATGGCTTCACCGCAAGCCGTTCCGGCCTTTCGGGTACAGGCTCTTGAACGAAGCCGTGGGGCGGCACACGGTTTGCGCGACTTGTGACGCGAAGCAGGAGCAAAGCAAGGCCGACGCGGGCTCGCCGGGTGACTGTGATTTTCCCACCGCGGAGCGGTTTCGTTCAAGTAGAGAAAACCGGAGTTCAGGGAACCACCAACGCCCGTAGCGGAAGGGCTACCCAGTTTCTGGCACCCGGGAAACGTGGTTGGCCCCTTTCGACTCCGCCGCAGGAAGTAGCTCGCTGCCTTCGGCTTCACTGGCCGCCGGCCGCGGGCCACCCTTCCAAGCCGGCCAGCCATCGCGCGACCTCGGCTTTCTGCTCGTCTGCCCCCTGGAACTTTGGCTTTGTTTCCGCCCCTCCGCCCCGGCCGTTTCTGACTTAAGTTCTTGCGATTCCAGGCTTTGCTTCGATTCCAAATTGGCTTTGTTTGGCGCTTTTGGGGGCGTCGTCACGTCGTCAGGGAGGCACTGCCCGACGCCATCGCCCTGTCCCGGTTGGCCTGCCGCGTGCGCACCTTCGCGGGACAAGATTCCATTCTTGTCGTTCGTCGAATCATCAATGACACGATTGGAATCGTGTCCCACGACCGGACCGGAGCTTCCCTCTGTCATCGGCTCGCTGCTCTGCCCTTCATCGCAGCCACTCGCCTCCACCTCGCACTGCTCATCCCCCATCTTCAGTTCGCCCCCCGCCAACTGAAGCTCGCCCTCCGCGGCCTGGAGCTCGCCCTCCGCCATCTGGCATTCGGCATTTGCCATCTGCCATTCGTCCTCTGCCATTTGGCATTTGCCATCTGCCATCCGGCATTTGCCATCTGCCTTTTCTGCTTCCCCATTCCGCATTCCGCATTCCGCATTCCGCATTCTGCGCAGCGCTTCCAGATTTCGCATCAGCTCGCGGTGCCGGGCCGACTGGTAGCGGCGGTGCCGCTCGAATGCCGGGCTGCAATCCAGCGCCGCGCGGTCGTACCGCTCGTCAGACTCGTCGGCCGCGATTTCCTCATGCTCGGCCAGCAGCTTCTCGAGCCGGCCGACGTGCCGCTCGATGACCGAGCAGATGAGGATCAGCGCCGCGGTCTTATCGCTGGGCGGCGGGGCGATCTCGCGATAGGGCACAAACTGGAAGCCGCCGATATAGCCCAGCGGCAACCCATCTCTGCGGTCCTTCCAGAACTTGTGGCCGATGCGGTTGCCGAGCGCATCGAAGGCATGGAAGAGGGAATTGAGTTCCGGGTCGAAGTGCGCCTCGATACCGCGCTTACCCAGCAGCCCGACGAATCGGATGATTTCCGGATCTCCCCAGGCGGCTTTGCAGTCCAGAACGTTCAGTAATTCGGCCCAGCGAGCGAGCAACCAGCGGCAGCCTTCGGCGCTTTCTTCGAGCCGGCACACGATCACCGCCGGGTAGTCATCAGCAGTTGCACTTGAGTAACCCGGCCCTATCCCGGCTTTAAAGAACAGCTTGCTGCCGAGTTCGTGAACCTTCTTCAGCTCGCGCGCGCTGACCGTCTCGGGGCCCGACCGCTCGGCCATTCGGACCCGGTGGGCCAGATGGGCCGTCTCGGCTCGCTCGGCGCGGTCGAGCGCCCACGACAGCCGCACCGCGCGGCAAACCAGATCATGCTCGAGGGGATCGCGGGGCTTGATGGCCGTGATGGCCTGCTGGGTTTTGTCTTCCAGTTCCTCGGGGTCTTCCTGGGGCAGGACGGGCATGATGGTGAGGGCGGCCATGCCGTGTTTGAGGGCGTTGCGCCGTACGCGGTCCTTCCCCTCGTCGGTTTTCGGCCCGGTGCTCTTCTGCGCATTGCGGCGGTTGGCTTCGATCTGTGCTGCGGTTGCCATGGGTGCAAGTTCTCCAGTTAGGATCGAGCATGGGAAAGACGGCAAGTTGAACCACGAAGAGCATCAGAAGCACCAAGGAAAACAGCAAGCTTCGTCCGGCGAAGGTCTCCCGACCCCGCCGCCCGGCCGCCCGTAGGTCTCCAGGTGAGGCGCCGACGGTCGAGGACCGGGAGACTTACGGTCGCAGCGGACGGGCGGGCCTGGAGACCGTGCCCGAACCGGTGGCTTGAGGGGCGCGTGGCGCTTGCGCTGACGCACCGCTCAGCGTCCCGGTGCCTCATTGCGACGCACCCGACTGGCTTGCTCGTTCCTGCTTCCCGCATCGTCCTGTCTCTGCTCGTTGTGATCCCCGCGGTTGAAAGTCTTCTGCCGCTGATCGATGCCCTTCTCAAGTATGATCTGGTTGGCGCGGGCTGAAGTTGCAGCAATCCGCCCCGAGTTGAGATTTTTTTCAGAAGAATTCCGGGCCATGATCTCATAAGGGAAATCCCCGATAATAATTTCATCTTGATTCGCGATCTTGGTTCTCCGTGATCCGAGGTCCGTTAGATCGATTGAGGTTGGATGAGGATTTCATACTTGGGGAGGATCTTGTCGC
>JBEKTN010000129.1:0-20371 GCA_049516015.1 Isosphaeraceae bacterium
CTCCCTCTCCCCTTGCGGGAGAGGGTTGGGGTGAGGGGGCTGGGCACGACCAACCGCCTTGTCCGAAGGGTCGAGCTAGCTGGTGCGACCCCTCACCCTACCCTCTCCCGCAAGGGGAGAGGGTGAATTAACCAACTGCCTCCCATGACTTTACGGTTAATTCAACGGTATTGAACTTAAGCAGGCTGTTGAACAGGCCGGCGATACTCCCGTTCGATTGATGGACCCGGAGACGCACCGAGCCTATGTCCTCGTCAGCGCCGAGGTCTTTGAGCGGCTGCTCTTGGACGACGAGGACCGGCGCGAACAGGCGGCGTTTCTGCGGGCCTCGAAGAAGAATGCCAAGACCCGGCTGATGGAGGATGCATGATCCAACCCGGCGAGATTTACCTCGCGGACTTCGAGGAGATGGAGCCGCACCCAGTCGTGGTGGTCTCCCGCGAAGAATTGAACCGGGGCAACTGGGTCGCGGCCGTCCTGATCACATCCAAGCGGTTCGAGGAACGCTCAAAGCAGCCGCACTGCGTCCCAATCCGAGCCGGGGAGTTCGGGTTGAGCAAGGACTGTGTGGCACAGGGTGAATCCCTCTTTTCCATCCGGGCTGAAGAGTTGGGCGAAGATGTCGGGTCGCTCGACGAAGAGCGGTGGCGTGTCCTCGTCAAAGCCCTCGGAAACATGATGGGCTCGGACTGCGAGCCGGCGTGATCCTTACAGGTCTGCCTTTCTTACAAGAGGAGACGCATTAATGGGCGATGAGGGACTCGAACCCCCGACACCCTGCGTGTAAAGCAGCACTACACACCTTGGAATTCTTGCCGTAAACGGCGGAATTGCAGATGGTTGTGGCTTGACAATCAGCAGACACAGTTTTCCAGCGTTTCCAGTTTTTCTCGGGGTCTTCCAGGTTTTGTTACGCTATCTCTGCCGTGGCAGAGATTGATGGGTTGACCTATCTGTCTTGGTCTTTCAAGGCCGCAGCCCGGCGGGCTAGAATAGTGAAGGTGCTCTCCGTGGGGTGGAGTTGTCCCAGTGAACAGGGTGCAAGCCCGAGAATTTGCCGAAGCGTGGGTTGCTGACGCGAAGGCGCTGCTGGACGCAGGGAGATGGCACGCCGCTTATTACCTCGCTGGCTTTGCGGTGGAATGCGGGTTGAAGGCGTGCATTTTGGCTCATATCGACAATACCGGAATCATCTTTCAGGACAAGAAGTTCGCAGAAAGGTGCTTCACTCACGATATCGAAGCATTGGTCAAAGCCGCAGATCTTGAAACAACGCGCGGAATCGACATCGCCGCGACCCCTGAATTGGGCCTCAACTGGCAGGTTGTCAAAGATTGGAATGTCGACATCCGCTACCAAGCACGAAGCGAACCTGAGGCCCGGAGGCTTTACGAAGCCATCACTGACAGCGCGAATGGGGTACTTCCATGGATCAGGGCCCGCTGGTGATAGAACAGATCGACGCCGGGGCGAGGTTTCTGGCAGAGTTTGAAAAGAAAATCCCCGTGATGGCCGCTTTCTGGCTCAAGGCCAGTGAAGAAGGCTCGTGGTATCTTTATGTGGCATCCGATGAGTTCAATTACAACAACTTGGACGTCGGGTATCGCGAGGTTCTCCGTCTCGCCGGCGAACTGCGTGACCCCAATTTCGACCCGTTCCAGGTGAAACTCATCAAGCCCGGTCATCCGCTTGCCAAGGCTGCACTGGATGTCCTGCAACGCTTTCCGGGAAGGATGGCCACGCGGCTGCATCGCAGGAATTTCGGCGGGGTCAGTGTCGATGAAGTTTATATTTACCCGACACCGATCGCAGTCTCGTAGAGCTGGGCGAACCCGCGCTGTCCGATCGAGCTGAATGAGCGAGCCGAGCCGCTGACGACAGCGATGGCAACGCCGCAGGCTGCCGGTGCACCCACGCAGCGGGTCGGAAGTTCGGAATCGCATTCGCCCCTGGATTCGCGTTGGACTTCAGGTCGTTCTCGTCGAGCCAGCGACCGCGGGCTCCTGCCGATGACGCTGGAGAGCTACCTGACGCTGCTGGACTGGACGGGTCGTCAATTGCATGCCGGGACACACCGTATGATCCCGTCGGCGTTGGGATCGATCCTCGATCGGTTCCAGGTCTCGGCCGAGTCGTGGCTGGAGACGGTCGCCCGGTTCGGCCGCCTGTTCCACCGCGCGGTGGGCTTGGCCGACCATCTGAAAGTCGAGGCCGAGCGCCTGGGCGTGAACTGGCTGCACGGTCTGCGCTGGAGCCAAGCGGCATTCACGCACTCGCCCCCTCATTGACTCCCCGCGTGCCCTCGTGATTGTGGCAATTCTCCCGGGGCGCGGTTCGACAGGGTTCACATCACGATCCTGAATGCGAGCATTTAGCTCGGAACGATCGCCGTGTCTCCCGGCCTGGCAGGAAGAGCCCCCCACTCACGTGCCTCTACCCCTTCGGCTCACGAGCCAAGTGTCAAAATCTCGACAAGCGATGCGAGCCAATCATCGACTCAAGGGCGTGGGTCGTGCTTCGGTCCGTGGATGGCCCCTGCTGCGCCCTTCTGCGCTTCTGCGGTTGAGTAAGTGTGTGCGGCACCCGTGTCCGCTCACAACCCCGTCCAGATCACCCAGGGCGAGAAACCAGCGTGGTCTTCTCCCCAGAGCTTCTTTCGGAGCATCGCCATCAGCTCAGGCAGCGCCGACGGGTCCTTGAGGTTGAGCGCCCGGACGCCGCTCAGCTTCTCGACAAGTTCCCTGCCGGCGCCGGTGTTCGCCACGATGCCCGTCACCAGATCGGGCTGGACCTCGAACGCCGACATGACGCCCAGAACCGCGTAGGGGTCGGAGGCGCAGAGGATCGTCACGCGCACATTCCGGCCGATCTCCTTGATCGTCACCGCGCCATTGTAGGGCTCGAGGGGCGAGGAACCGATCTCGATCACCGCCACATCCGCGGCAACCGTGGCCATCCTTGACAGGAGGGGCCTCAGTGCCCGGCGATAGTCCTCCGCGGAGCAGACTGTCGAGGGCAGTCCGGCGTCGACGAAATCGAAGATGGCATCGGCGCCGGCATCGGCCATGGTGAGCACGTCGTGGTATCGGCCGGCGCCATTCAGCTTGGCGGCGAGGACGCGGCGGCCCGACGACTTCAGGAGGCGGATGATGATTTTCGCCGTCGTGGTCTTGCCCGCGGACATGGAGGAGCCGATCAAAAGCACGATGGGCGTGGTGAAGGCTGGGCCCGCCGCGCGGGCCGCGCAGTCCTGCATCCGGACCTTCGTGCTGTTCCGCAGCACGTGTCCGCGGTAGTCAAGCGACATGAGGGGCTTGACGTAGGGCGACCGCGAGAGGCATTTCCCGAACAAGCCTCCCTCTGTCAAGGCGTGAAACAGCCCGTCAGGGCCAATGGCTTCCCAGTCGCCGGTCGCGTCCAGCGTGGCATGGCGCTTGCCGAAGGCCCCGACGACCAGGTCGGACTCGTCCGCCTCGATCATCCGCCCATTGGGCAGCTCGATGGTAAGGTCCTCGCCGCCGCCCCCTTTGACCTGGCCGACGACGTAGTCACCCATCTCCCACGCCCCGCGCGGGAGCGACTCGACCGAGAAGTCGCCCTGCGGCAGGTCGGAGATCCGGGTGACCGAGGAAAAGACGTACCGGGTCATGGCTTCAGGTCCTTCTAGAGCTACCCGTATTCTACCGGATGTGCAGGGGCTCGGCCATCCACGACCGAGTCAGTCGTGAGAGGAGGCCGAGCTCCGGCAAAACCCCCGGCGTCGTAGACGTCGCACCCCGGGGCCGGATGGTGCGTGAGCGTTGCGTCCGCGACCCGGAGAAGGGTCGAACCGTCAAGCGACTGGAAGGGGAAGAGATCATCGAGGCACACAAGGAGTGGATGAAGACGGCGGAGGCCAAGGCGGCGAACCGACTTCGCGGATCGGTGATCGAACCATCGCGCGCAACAAAAACACGCGTCTCGAAATCGTCCCCCCAGCTCAGTCAAGACCAACTTTTCACCGGCCCAAGTCCAGGCTGGCATCAGCGGCAACCTGACATCAGGATACCCCCGCGAGGAGGTCCCCGGCCAGTGGCTCGATGCCGAGGACTTGGACTCCTTCGAACGGGCGCAGGTCGCGTTGTCCTGGACCGGGGCATGCGATATAGTACGGCGCGAATAACGGATGGCCGGTGCCCGAGGAAGCTCCCGCTGGCTTGCCGAGCCAGCACTGGTTGTGCCACGCGGGCCGGTCGGGATTGACGCAGTGCGGACCGTTCTTGCAGTATCACCACGGAGTCAATGGCATGGACGCCAACCTTTCGGCAGTCGCAATCCTTCCCAAGCCTGGCGTCGGGGTTCGCAGCCTGATCGCACTGGCCCAGGCAGCACGGCCCCGGCAGTGGATCAAGAACTTCGCCTGCTTCGCGGGTCTCGTCTTTTCGGGCCGGATGTTCGAACCGGCGGCGATCGTCGAGTCGATTCTGGCGTTTGCGGGGTTCTGCCTGGCGGCATCGGCCGTTTACCTGCTCAACGATGTGGTCGATCGGCGACTGGATCGGCTCAATCCCTCGAAGCGAGACCGGCCCATCGCCTCGGGCTTGGTGCCGGTTTCGTGGGCGCTTCTGGCGTCGGGTTTGCTGGCGGTCGGAGCGCTCGGGACGACGATCCGGCTGGCACCGATCTGCCTCATGGTGCTGGCACTTTACCTGGCGATCAACGTGGCGTATTCGCTGCGTCTCAAACACACTGTCCTGCTGGACGTGCTGATCATCGCCTTCGGCTTCGTGCTCCGCGTGCTGCACGGGGTTTACGCCATCGAGGTCAAGCCGACGTCGTGGATCGTTCTGTGCATGTTCTTCCTCGCCCTGTTCCTGGGCTTCGCCAAGCGGCGAGGGGAGATGCACCTGATGGGCGATGCCGAGCCGTTTCGCCGCCCCGTGCTCTCCAAGTACCGGATCGGCTATCTCGACCTCATGCTGGGGATGACGGCCACCCTGGCGATCCTCTGCTATGCGCTCTACACGGTCACCGGGCACCGGGGAAATGCCTCGCTCGTGGTGACCGTGCCGTTGGTCACCTACGGGGTTTCCCGTTACCTGCTGCTGGTCACGGTCGACGGCGAGGGTGAGGCTCCCGAGAAGCTGCTGGTCACGGACCGCATTATCCTCGGCACGGGAGCGCTCTGGGTCGCCTCCTGCGTGTTGGTCATCTACTCGAAGATCCAGCTCTTCGCCGAATGAGCCGGCGCCCGCCCGGCGGCGTGAGCTACCGGGTCAGGGCAACCGCAGCGGGCTGCCGGCGGAACACGCGGATCTCATAAGGTGGAGATCCTCTCCCCAGGACAGCGGCGATGTGCCCGCGCGTGCTGCCGGCCGCGGTGTAGTGTCCGACCAGCGACCAGCGGCCGGCGAAGAACTGTAAGGTCTCTTGTTCGGTCGAGGGTTTGAGGATCAGCAGGTCGACACGCTCGCGCTCGGCCGCCGAGAGTGCCGGCTGCCGCCCCTTCATGCCGGGAATCAGTCCGGCATAGGGCGGCAGGAAGAGGACGGCGGCGGTTTTCTTGGCTGGATAGTAGGCCTCGTATTCGCTGTAGACCCAGTCGGTCGGCCTGACCTGCTCGGCGACGATCTGGTCGACGGGCCCGGGATCCCTCAGCCCCCACTCGCGGCAGGTGACTGCCAGCCTGGCGGGAAGCCCAGCGGCACAGGCCAGCAGCAACAGCGGCATGACCAGCTTGCGGACCGGCCACGCCCGGCCGCTCTGGAGTTCGGCGGCGGCGGCGGCGGCCATCGGGATGAACGCCATCCAGCAGTAGTAGCGGGCGTACTTGCCGGCGAGGGCCAGGAAGCACGGGACGAGCACTCCCGCCAGCAAGCCGGCAGCCAGCGGAGATCGAAGCCGGTAGTCGCCGCGCCGGAGCGCCGAGACCAGGATCAGCCCCAGTGCCGCCAGCAAAAGGGTGCTGCTAGGCTCGGTGAACGGCGCGACGAGGGCCGTGGCCAGGCGATCCGCGATCGATCGCCCGGTGCCGGAAAGGATCGACACCGATTTCAGAAACTCATGCCACACGCCGTTTTCGAGCAAGAACGCGGCCAGGCAGACGACTCCGGCGAGACATCCCAGACCGACCGTCAGCAAGTCGGCGACCGCGGCTTTGCCGCGGAGCAGCAAGACCAGCAGGCCGAGCAGTGCCAGGTAGGGCAGCAATTGAAGCCCGGCCCAGGGTACCAACGCGGCAAGGACGAACAAGCCCCCCGTCCTTGTCCTGGCCGGCCGCGACGTGAGCGTGAGAAACAGGCCCGAGACGAGCAGCATTCCCAGACAGTCGTAGCGGCCGCCGCGGTAGGAGTAGGTCACGCCGTCGCCGCAGAGGACCAGGAGCGCAAAGACAAGCCTGGGCACCGTGGACCGCACCAGGCCCAGCCGGTCCAGGGCCAGCAAGCAGATCGCGGCCACGGCCAGGATGAGCACGTAGTTCAGTCCGCGAACCGAGACCACATCAAAGCCGAAAACACGAATCCACGGGTAGAGGCAAAGCGAGTAGAGCGGACTGTTGCCCGCGAACAGCGTGTCGCGGCTTTGAAACCAGGCCGACGTGGTAAACCCCTGGCCGAAGTAAAGATTGGCGGCCGGGTCAGTGAACATGACCTCGTCTTGCCAGATCACGGGGCTGCGCGACGACGTGCCCAGGTTGGCGGCCAGGAAGGTCGAGAGCAACAGGGAACCGAGAAGAAGCTCCACCCGGCGGGAATTCAGCAAACGATGCATCAGCCAGCTCCATGGATCCATCCGGTTGAGCGATGCGAGGGGCCGCGCGCATCCACTCCTGCATGGTCCTTGTCGCGGCCACGGCTGGAGTCGCGGTAGTCTAGTGGCTTCGAGGGTTGCTGACCAGGGGATTTCAGCATCCTGCCAGGGCCGTTTCCTTTTTCGAGCGGGGCCGGTGGTATCCTTTGAGCCTTTTCGGACCGAAGCAGAGGGCATAGGGTTGCCGGCGGTTGGCGGCAAGCACATCGACTGATTCACCGCGACAATTCCCCGCGACATGGCCTCGGGGTCGCCTGGACAGGCGTCGAGGGCCGTCCTCCAGAGCCGCCGCGCCTCGGCTCGGTCACCCCGCTCTTCGGCCAGGACGGCGAGGTTGCGCAGGGTCAGGTGGCCGTAGATGCCCTGGTCGACGCTGCAGAACTGGTTGGGACGCTTGAGGGTCAAGATCCGCCGCCAGCAGGCTTCGGCCTCGGCCGGCTGGCCCGCCTTGCGATGGAGGACGGCCTTGCGGAAATGCAGCTCGGCGTCGTCGGGGTCGAGCCGTAGGCCCTCGGAGCACGCGTTCAGAGCCGCCGGAAGGTCTCCGAGCATCTGGTGGCAGCGGGTGATCAGGGCGAAGAGCTTCCGCACGATGGAATCGGTGGGGGCCGATCCGCGCAGGCTGCGCTGGAGATGGCCCAGAGCGCTCGACCAGTCCTGGCGCTCGACGGCGATCGAGCCCAGGTTGAAGAGGACGAACGGGTCATCGGGCCGCTCGGCCAGCTCGGCCTCGAGGATCTTGCAATCGCGCTGGAGCTTGCGTTCTCGCAGCGCTGGGTCGGTGTAGCCGGTGTGCCGGACGTTGACATCGGTCCACCGCACCGGGACATTCGCCCGCCGCAATGCCGGCAAGATCTGCTCGTGCACCGCGTACGTCCAGCGCACGTCCTCGCGCACCGAATTCCCGATTTCTTCTCGGCTCCGGTAAATGACGGAACATCACCGCCCTGAGCCAGGGATTGTCCATGGTGTTCACGGAATGCGCCGGAGTGACAAGCCTGAGTCGCCTGTCCTCTACTCCCCCCGAAAACCGGCATTGACCACGCGGAGCCCTTCGCCCCAGGCGCGGTAGCTCGTCGGGGAGATTCCTAAGCCATGATCGAGGCGGTGTCGGAACACTACATCCCCGATCGGTGGGCCTCACCTCATCGCAGGAGCCGCGATCTCGATGACATACCCATTGAAACTGCCCCCCCTAACCCCTTCTCAAGGGCACCTGCACATGAATCACGGATCGCTCGGTTGGGTCGATTGTCTCCTCGAAGTCATTATCGAACAACGGTAGATCCTGAGCGTAACAGGTGAACGCCGTGTGATAAAAATTCCGCAGAACGAACGCAACAAACCAATAGGGCGTCAGCGGCGCAGTTACTGGGACCCGACAGTTCTCGTACTGACCGAGGGTCAAATGTGAAAGGAAAGCTGGTGGAAAGTCCTGGGCCTCGTCGATCAGGATAGCGTCGTAGAGTTTAGAAAACTTCTGGGCACTGCTTAGAGCACGCTCACAGGCCCCGGCGAACTCATAGCCAGAGCCGAATGCTGTTTTCGCCGATCTAAAATCAAAGTACTGCAATCCATGCGAGGCGTTCGAGCACGCCCACAAGCAGGGCGTCCTGCACCGCGACATCAAGCCGTCGAATGGCCACATCGAGCTGGGATGGAACCGTCAAGCTCTGGGACGCCACCAGCGGCCAGTGCCTGCTGACCCCACAGGTCACACGAATCTTGTCCGGGCGGTTGGCTGAGGCCCTGATGGGCGAATCGTCGCCAGTGCCGGACTCGACGGCACAGTCCGGCTCTGGGACACCGACAGCGGGAAACAACTCTCGGTCCTCCGTGGCCACGGCGACGATGTTCAAGGCGTGTGCTGGAGCCCCGACGGGGCGCGACTCGCGAGTGCCTCGTTCGACCAAACGGTCCGGCTCTGGGACGCGACAGGGAGGAAGGAGCAGCTCGTCCTGAAGGGGCACACCGGTGGAGTCTACTGGGCAAGCTGGAGCCCCGACGGCTCGCGGCTCGCCAGCGCCGGGAACGAAGGCAACGTCCTGGTCTGGGACGCCTCGACCGGCGGCAGGATCACCAGTCTGAGGGCGCACCCGACCGGCGCCTCCGCCGTCTGCTGGAGCCCCGATGGAAGGCGCCTGGCCACAGCGTCGCACGACTACACCGTGCAGATCCACGACGCCGGCCCTGGCTTCACCGCGGCGCGGCAGGCTGCTTCATCGGCTTCGGGCAAGGGTCATCAGACCGGTCGACCCAGAGGGATCACATTCGTTTCGTCTCTGATCGCCGACTGCAACCATTTCCGCTCGCGTCCATGGCAAAACGCTGACGCTGAAGCGGATCGTGAACTATGCCTATTGTTCGGTCGTCTCGATGCGCACCGCGCACCTTGGGGTCTCATCGACCGTCAAGCGAAAGACATCGGGCCGGGCGTAGTGGCCGGCCACATCGAAATCGAGTCTCGCCCGGACGATCTCGGCCAGGTTGATCTCGGCGACGAGGATCTCCTCGCGATCGTAGACCGGGCCCGCCAGCACTTCGCCAAGCGGGCCGACGATCGCACTGCCGCCGCGGCACATGATCGACGGCTGTGCCATGAGCTCCTCGCCGCCTGGCAGCTCCGCGGGATACATGTCCCTGGTGACGAACTGGTTGGCGCCCAGGACAAAGCACCGCCCCTCGCAGGCAATGTGCCGCAAGGTGGCCTGCCAGGTGTCGCGGGCGTCGGCGGTCGGGGCGAGGTAGATCTCGACGCCTTTGCCGTACAGGGCCATCCGGGCCAGGGGCATGTAGTTTTCCCAGCAGATCAGGCCCCCGATCCGGCCCAGCTCGGTGGGCAGAACGGTCAGGGTCGATCCGTCGCCCTCGCCCCAGATCAAGCGCTCCGATCCGGTCGGCTTGAGCTTGCGGTGCCTGCCCAGCAGCCGGCCGTCAGGACCGAAATAGAGAAGCGTGCAATAGAGCGTGCCCGGGCTGTGCACAAGGTCACGCTCGATCACGCCGACCGCCGCGAAGGCGCCCGCCTCGCGGGCCGCCGCTCCCAGCGACTCGGTTGCCGGACCAGGAATGTCCACCGCATTTTCCCAGTAGACTTGCCAGAGGGCCCGGCCTTGCTTGCTGCGGCTGCCGACCGCCATCCCGAAGGTCAAGCCGCGCGGGTAGCCCGGAATGAACGCCTCGGGCAGCAGCACCAGACGCACTCCCCTGCCCCCGGCCTCGCGAATCAGCCCGGCGGCCTTTTCGGTGGACCGGTCACGGTCGAAGAGCACCGATGCAGCCTGTGCCACGCCAACCCGATAGCTCGTACCAGCACTGCTCAATTGGCTCTCCTCGCCACGGGGTATTCGAGGATCCGTGGCCGAGTCGTTCAGGCTGAGACTCGATCCTCCGACCGGACCGTCTCCCAGAGCTCTGCCGCCGTGGTCCCGAGTCGCAGCCCGGCGCGAAAGGCCGGATCCCGCAGGTGGTGCAGCCAGCCCTCGAACAGGCTTTGCTTGGCCGGTTCGGACGCGGCACCTTGCGGGGTCAGTATCAGGACGATGATGTGCACCGGCTCGCCATCCAAACTCGGATAATCGAGCCCGCCGCGGGAAACCGCCAGCGCGGCGACCATCCGGTCGAGACCGGCGTGCCAGACGTGTGGGATCGCAACGCCTTCACCGATCCCTGTCGGTCCCAGCTCGTCGCGACGGATCACCGAGGCCCGCAGCTCCGCCGCCAGTGTGGAAGGGAAAAGCCCGTCGGCTGACATCTGATCGAGGATTGCCTCGATGGCCTGATCACGGTTCGTCGCGCCGGTATCGTCCAGGATCAGCACACTCTGGATGCTGTCAGCGAGCCGCATCGATCGATCCTTTCAGACATGCTCCAGCAGCCAGAGCGCGATCGGCCGCGCTTGCTCGAAGGGCCGGTCGAACCGCGAGTCCTCGAGCGCAGCGGCGACACGGCGGGGAGGGTCGAGCTCGGGAGCGCGCACCATGCCGGGCAGCCGGCAGTAATCCGGCGCTCGAGCAGCGATCCGGACGTCGGGCGAGTCGGGGCTGGGACGATTGAGACGAAAGGTCTCGACGCCCTCGGGCCCGCGAGCGGTGATCGTGACACCGAGAAGGCTGGGAGTCGCAGGCATGTTGGGCGGAACTGCCTGGGTCACAATCTCCACGCCGAAGGTTCCCAGCGGGCCGAGGAACGCGGCCCGAAACGAACTGCCCGAGGAAGTTGACTGGTTGACGGGCTTCCCCTGCCTCTTCCAGCCGAGCTGCCCCGAGAGCCAGGCCGCCAGCCAGATCGCCAGGCGGGGTGGCGTGGACGGATCGGGAGACAGGGCCTCGATCTGCAGCGAGTCAACCCGGTTAAGCGTCTCGTGATGGCAGGGGGGATCGAAGAACTGGGCGACCAGCTCACGCCAGCGGGTCAGGCCATACCATGCCGTATCGCGGCTGCAAGAGCAGATCGCGGGGTCGAGGCCCAGGCGCAGGGCGGCGGCCGGCGTCCCCGGATCGGGAAGATCCAGCAGGAGCCGTGAGCACTCGTCGCCCAGGTCGCGAAACAGGGCCTCGTTCGACCGCGGATCGGTGGTCCACCACAGCAAGAACGGCAGATCGGCCTCGAGCAAGGGGCGGACCGCGCCGGCGACCAGGTCCACGGCATTCGGCCCGGCGTGCAAGACAATCCGCTCGGAGCAGACCTGGGGCAAGCCGGGGTCGGGCAGGTGGCACACCGCCGAGACCTCGGCGGTGATCCGCCGCTCGGTATCGTCCGAGCCACGCACCACGATGGCCCGGCAGGGATAGCGGGTAACGACATCCTCGACGACGGGGCGAAGTTTCTCGGCTTCGGCACAGAGCCGCTCGACCACCAGGTCCGCCAGGACGATTCGCGTCACGTTGGGATGTTCGGGCTCCGGCCCGCCCACAATCTCGGCGGCCGGTCCCCAAAGCTGCTCGAGCGTCGACTCGATCTCGCGCAGATCGACAGGGATTCCCTGGCCTTGGAGGAAGGCGTCAGAGGTGGTGTCGGTCATGGCTTCTCTCCCAGGTTCCACGGATTCAGAGCCGCCGCCATTTCATTCCGTCGGCTTTGAGCAATTCATCGGCCTCGACTGGCCCCCAGCTTCCAGCAGGGTACGTGACCGGCGGCGGGGCGCCGGGCTGTTGCCAGGCGTCGAGGGCGCTATGATCACTTCGGGTTGGTTGTTATCGTACCTCGTCGGAGAGCCTCTGTTCGATCTCCTCGAGAGGGATGCTTGCCTGTTCCTTTGACCGTTGAGCAAGGAAGGACATGAATTTCTCACTCGCCGCGAACTTGGCAACCTCTTGCTCGAAGAGGACCGCCGCCTCGAGCACGAACGCGTGACCATCCTGGCTCCGGATCAACACCGTCTCGCCCGCCGCGGACCGCAGCAACTCGTCGACGGTCACCTGCTGCTTACTCAGATCGAGTGTCTTCATAGCTCGACTTTCTTACCACGGACAAAGAGATCACTATGGACCTTGTGGCCGATCGCCGTGATCGCGAGCCGGCGGATTCGCCTGTCGCACTTCACAGCCGCCGCCATTTCATTCCGTCGGCTTTGAGCAATTCATCGGCCTCGACTGGCCCCCAGCTTCCAGCAGGGTACGTGACCGGCGGCGGGGCGCCGGGCTGTTGCCAGGCGTCGAGGATCGCCGTGATGAACCGCCAGGCGCTTTCGACCTCGTCGGTGCGCGTGAACAGGGTCGGATCGCCGAGCATCACGTCCAGGAGCAGTCGCTCGTAGGCCTCTGGCGGCGGGACGGCGAAGGCGGTTCCGTAGCGGAAGTCCATCCGCACTTCCTGAAGCCTGCGGCGAGAACCGGGAATCTTGGCCTCGAAGGAGAGACTGGCCCCCTCGTTGGGCTGGATCCGCATCACGAGCTGGTTGGCGCCGCTGTGGCCGTCTCCCTCGGCCTCGAACAGCTCGGTTGGCGGTCGGTGGAACTGGATGGCGATCTCGGTGGCCCGCTTGGGCAGCCGCTTGCCGGTGCGCAGGAAAAAGGGCACGCCGGCCCACCGCCAGGTGTTCAGCACCAGTCGAATGGCGACGTAGGGCGATGTCTTCGAGTCGGGGGCGACCCCCTTTTCCTGAAGGTAGCCGGGCACCTCGACGCCCTCGATCGATCCGGCCGTGTACTGGGCCCGCACCACGTTGCGAGAAACGTCGTCGGGTTTCCAGTCGGGCAAGGTTTGCAGGACCTTGACCTTCTCGTTGCGAACCGCATCGGCCGAGAGGTCCACCGGCGGCTCCATCGCCACCAGCGACAGAAGCTGCATCATGTGGTTCTGGACCATGTCCCGGATTGCGCCGGCGGTGTCGTAGTACGAGCCCCGGCCCCCGGCCATTCCCACCTCCTCGGCCACCGTGATCTGCACCGCGGCGACATGCCGACGGTTCCAGATCGGCTCGAAGATGCTGTTGCCGAACCGGAACGCCAGGATGTTCTGGACCGTCTCCTTGCCCAGGTAATGGTCGATGCGATAGACCTGGCGTTCCTCCAGCACGCGTGAGACGTCGCGGTTCAAAGCCCGCGCGCTGGCCAGGTCGCGGCCAAACGGCTTCTCGATGACCACCCGGCTCCACGGAGTCTCCTGCTGCCACGGATAGATGAGACCGGCCTCGCCCAGGTGCGCGATGATGGTTGAGAAGAACTCGGGAGAAACGGCCAGGTAATAGATCCGGTTGCCCCGCGTGCCATGGGTACGGTCAAGCTCCTCGAGCTTGTCCTTGAGCTTCCGGAACCCGTCCAGGTCAGCAAAGTTCCCTGGAGAAAAGACGAGGCGGCTGGCGAACTGGGGCCAGATCTCGCGGAAGTCGGAGCCGCCGTTCTTGCTCAGCGTCTGCTCGTAGTCGGCGCGGAGGTCGTCGTCGGTCCAGTCGCGGCGGGCGAAGCCGACGATGGCGCATTCGGAGGGCAGGTTACCCCCCCGGGCCAGGTTATAGAGCGCCGGCACGAGCTTGCGATGGGCCAGGTCGCCCGTCGAGCCGAAGAGAACGATCGCGCAGGGCTCGGGCACCCGGGCCCGCGGAAGCGCCTCACGCAGCGGGTTGGATTCAGTCACGCTGGTCGGCTCCGGCATCGCTTGATCCTCTTGACCGCGGCGGTGGCGTGGGTCGATCCGTATGGGGCCCACCCGATCCCCGCGCGGCAATTTTTTTGCAGATCGTCTAGATTCTACGAGTTGCAACTTCCGGCGATCAAGGGGCAATGAACGCCGATGCGGACATGGAGGAGAGCCGCGCAGGTACAGCAGAGGCGTCTAGAATTCCGACAGCCTCGCCCCCAGGAAACCGACATCATGTCCCGCGTCCTTGAGAATTTTGGTCCTCGCCGCCCTGACCTCGATCGAACCTTTCATCCTCCCGATTGCCTGATCCCGCGGAGGGCGAGGGCCACGGCCTCGGGGTTGGTCGCATGCTTCATGGCCTCGGTACCCGAGATGAGCTTCTGGTTGTACAGTTCGAGCAGGTGCTGGTCAAACCGCTGCATTCCTCCCTCGCGGCTGGCGATGTAATCGCTCAGATCTCCAAGCTTGTTATCGGCGATGAGCTTGGACGTCACCGGGCCGCCGCGGAGGATCTCCATGACCGGCCGGCGCGAGCCGTCGTGGGTCACGGCGAGACGCTGCGAGATCACCCCCTCCAGCGCGGTGGCGAGCTGCGACGTGGCGATCCGCCGCTCCTCGGGAGGAACCATGGCCAGGATCCGCTCGATCGTCTGCGAGGCATTCGAACTGTGCACCGTCGCGAAGACCTGGTGCCCGGTGTCGGCGGCACGAAGGGCCATCCGCATCGTCTCACTGTCACGCAACTCGCCCACCAGGATCACGTCGGGATCCTGCCGCAAGGCCTGACGCAGCCCTTTCTCGAACGTCGGCGTGTCCTGGCCGACCTCGACCTGAGAGATCAGGGCTTTCTGGTTGGTATGCATGTACTCGACCGGATCCTCGATCGTGATGATCTTGCAGCGATAGGAGTTGTTGATGAGGTCGATCATCGCTGCCAGCGTCGTGCTCTTGCCGCTGCCGGTGGTCCCGGTGACCAGGGTCAGCCCTCGATGCGACAGGGCGATGTCCTTGATCACCGGGGGCAACTGCAGCTCCTCGACGGTGCGGATCTTCAGCTTGATGACCCGGAGGACCATCGCCGGCGCGCCAAGATGGCTGTACACGTTCACCCGGAACCGCGACAGCCCGGGGATGTAGTATGAGAAATCCAGACCCTGCACGAGCTGCAGATCGAGCTCGTCGGCCGTCATCCTGGGGCGGAGAAAGAGAATGAACTGCTTCAGGACCTCGCTGGTCAGCGGTGGCGATTCCACATTGCGGATCTGGCCGTTGAGCCGCAAGAGCGGCGCTGCCCCCGTTTGAAAGTGAAGGTCGGAGGCATTCTGTTCCACGGCGAACCTGATCAATTGATCGAAATTCATGAGATGCTCCAGGAGATGACGCGCGAACCCCACGTGAGGCTTCAATCTATCAGAGCCGCGCGGCTCTCCCAAGAGTCTCACGTGGAGGCTGGCGTTCGGCTCCGAGGTTAAGATCGTTCACCGAGAACCCCCCTTCGGAATTGATCGGCCTCCCCTCACCGCCTCCGCCGCGGTCTCGTCCGACGGCCGATCGACAAGCTCGGGCTCCAGTCCCAGGAGATAGCGCGCGGCAAGCAGCCTGCGTTCGATGTGGCTCAGCCCGGCGAACTCGGTGCGCAGGCGGACGAGCACGTCGGGGACGTTGGTCAAGATGTTCGAGACTCCCCGCTCGATCAGCTTGATCATTTGCCGGGGATCGTCCACCGTCCAGGCGTAAACGTCCTTGTGCTGGGCCCGGGCGGCACAGATCAGACGATTGCTCAGCGACTTGGCGTTGACGCTCAGGGCATCGACGTCGAGCCGGTCGATATCGCCGATCGCCAGCGTGACAATCGCAGCCGTGTGGATTCGGGGATTGTACCGGCGGACTTCCATGAGCGCTTCGTAGTTCAGCGAGGAGACGATGCACTGGGACTCGAAGTGTTCGCGCTCGACCAGCCGGACCACGTCCACGGCAAGATTCCGGCCCTTGGCCTGCTCCCCCTCCCGATCGTAATATTTGAGCTCGATCTGCAGCTTGATCCGGTCTCGCGCCAGCGCGATCACCTCTGCCAGGGTCGGGACCTTCTCGGCCGCGAAAGCGGAACTGAATTTCTTGCCGATATCAGCGCCACGGACCTCGTCGAGCGTCATCGCGCTGATCTCCGCGGGAACACCCGCGACGCGCATCAGGTCGCTGTCATGATTGAGGATGATCACGCCGTCAGCGGTCTCCTGGACGTCGATCTCGGCGTAATCGGCGCCCGCCTCGATGGCCTTCTGGATCGCGCTCTTGCTGTTTTCGGGGGCAACCTTGGAGAATCCTCTGTGAGCCGTCACGATCACGTTCCCGGGTGTGCCACACCGCTGGGACATGCTGATGCACAAGCCCACGAATACGGCCAGCGAAGCCAGAGCCCCGAGCTTCCAGGAGCGCAAGAGCGATGCGATCTCGAGCGCATCGCGCGATCGGTCAGTCTGCACGGGAACCGATTCTGGACCGACCACACCGAGGGCGAGATTGCGCTCGCGGTACAGTCGGAGGATGAGGAGACAATGAGTGGCGACCAGCAGGAACGAGAGCGCGGCCATAAAGATCGCGTGCAGGGCCAGGAGCAGCGCCACCAGCGGCACCAGCACCCAGAACCGCGCCGCGATGTGCAGCAAGAGCCCGGCGATCACCGCGAAGCCCGAGACCAGGGCCGTGCTCAAGAGCACGCCCGCGATCTGCCATCCCAGCAAGATCGTCCCCAGCCGCCGGAACGCCCCGCGCGTTCGATTCAGGCTTTCCCGCAGGGCCGGCCAGGCGGGCTGATCCTCGTAGAGGATGATCGGAAAGAGCAGGACCGTGCGAACATAAGAGTAGGCGATGACCACCAGAAAAATGGCGCCCAGCAGGCCGCCGATGATGACGGCCGCGATGAAGCTCGGGGGACGATCGGCAAGGTAATAGTTGATGTCATGGGCAGACAGAAACGCCGCGTAGGTCAGTCCGCCGAGCAGGGCCAGCGGGGCCGCGGTCAGCACCAGCAAGGCCAGGCCGGCTGCCCCCAGCCGCAAGAGCCGCAGCAGTAGCGAACCGAGGATTCGCGTGATTCCGAGGGCATCGATCTTCTGTCCTCGCTGAAACCGCGCCGCGATGGCCATCACCCCGAGGTGCTCGAGAACGATGCCGAGCAGCGTGGACAGACCGAGCATGGCGACGACCAGGACGCCCACGGGCGTGAGCAGGAACTCGACGATATCGGTGTTGGTCACGGCCGAGGTTCCCGTGCTCTCCATCAGGATCGCCAGCAAGCCGGCCCCACCCGCGAACCCGAGGAGTGCCACCACGCCCTTGAAGACGAGCTCGAACCAGGCCAGGGGAACGAAGAGCCGGCGGAAATCGCCAAGGACTCCGCCCGCGAGCGAGATCAGCGGCTCCGGGAACGATCGAGCGGCCATCAGTAGCCCAATCCTGCCAGGTAGTGAGCGCGGCTCCGCGGTTTTCGACCATTATTGTCTGGGAGGCGGGTAGACGCCACTGGTAAGATCCGGCTCGGTGTGTTCCTGAAAGGAGGTGTTCCCGTGGCCGAACCGCGACTCTTCGATCAATCCTCACTGCGGCCTCGGCTGGAGCAAGCGTTCGACTTCGCCGCTCGCCAGGTGCGCCTGACGGTCGAGCGCACTCCCGACTACTTCCCGATCTATACCGTGGGCGGACGCTGGTTGCATCGCGGCGAGCTCTGGACGGATTGGTGCGGGGGGGTTCACGCCGGCATGATGTGGCTCATTGCCAATCGAACCGGAGAGAGCTGGTGGCGGCGGACTGCCGAGCATTACTCCGGATTGCTCGAGCATCGCCAGCATGACCACAACGTCCACGATCTGGGTTTTATCTTCCTCAACACGTATCTGCCCTGGTACCAGGCGACCGGTGATGAGCGTCTGCAAGCGGTACTGATCACCGCGGGGCGCACACTGGCCCTGCGCTATAACCCCAGGGGAAGGTTTCTAAACTCATTCATCGGGCCCGTGTGCGTCTGGGGCGTCGCCTCCGGCTCCGCCGCCAGCCACCCGGTTCCTGGCAGCTCTGGAATGGTGGAGATCAGCGAGGAGCCTCGACATAAGCTTCCCCTTAAACTCTTCACTCTTCTACGTCTATGTCGGGGATACGGAGCCTTATCCACAGTCTGCCCAGTGGTCCGCGGGGTCCATAACTTCCATCGAGGCTGTCTCGGTCCCCGAGCCGAGCGCGCTGGTCGTCTCTGCCATGCTTGGAATCGCTGCGATGGTTTACCGGCGCTGCCATAATTCGTAACAATTCAGGCAAGAGCGACAAGTCTTGGCTGTGCTTAACGAGGGGGGCACTACGCTCTCAGAATCTTCAATGAGGGACTTGCATTCGGCGAATGGCGCGGCTAATCTCCCCTCTCTCGTTGATTACGTGCGAGAGCCCCTGCGACATCGTTCTCATCCAGCCAGGAGTGCCGCTCGCCCTGTCCCCCGGTCCTCTGACCCTCTCCGTCGCGTTCGACTCCGGTCCCCTCGCCGGGCGCCTCCGGGCTGACAGCACGGTGGTGGTCGTGCGCCCGCAACACTGATTGATTCACGTGCTTGTGATACTGACCGATTCCGGTGTGCAAGTCCCGGAGCCGAGGGGGGCTAACTGATGTCGGTTCCTTTTTCTTTCGGGGGCCGGCCTCTGGGGCGTGGATGGAGGTCGATCCCGAGTCGCTCCGCGATGCGCTCTTTCCATTCCGCATGCCCGAAAGGCCGACCCGAGCAAAGAGAGTCGCGAACCGCTTTCAACTCTTCTTCGCTTTGTGAGCGGCGGACCTTGGCTCGCCACCGGCGCCGACGTTCGGCCTCGGTTGGCCCCGATCGCTCCCACTCGGGAAATGAACTTAACAGCGCGTCGGCCCGGCCCATTCCGTGGTACTGGAAGCTGGACCACAGGTAGTCCCCGGCGTCCGCGACCAGCCACGCACGGAGAGGATTGGCCTCGATGTAACGCAACACGACGAGCAAGTGCTCGTCATCCTGGACCACCGAGCTCTTGAACCTGCCCTGCCAGACGTGCCCGGAGGAACGATGGTGCTTGTGATATCGCCAGGTGTGCGCCACGGTGAGGGACTGGAGGATCCGGCTGATCGACTGGCCGGGCTCGGGCTGCAAGAGGAGATGGAAATGGTTCCTCATCAGGCAGTAACCGAACATCTTGAAGGGATAGCGAGCCTGGGTGAGCCCCATCGCCTCGAGAAAGCCTTCGCGGTCGCGATTCGCGGTGAAGACATTGACCCCGTTGTTACCGCGATTCAACGCGTGATAGATTAGCCCATCATCGATAGCGCGCGGCAAGCGTCCCATGAATCGACTCTACTGCGAATCGTGAGCAAGGGTCAAGTAAATAGAACCGACACCAATTTCTGCTGGCATCATTTCTGGCGCTCATCATGAGACTTGGGCACAACGCAGTCTCCGGTCACATGCAAGCATGGTAGCAACAAACCGACCAGTCGGTCGTTCAAATTCGGCAACAAACCGTCCAGTCGGTCGGCTCGCTGATCCGATCCCATATCGTACAAACCAATCATCCGGCAAAGTCGGCGCTCATTGCATTCAAGATGGTCTCCGACTTCGCCTCTCTGGAGGGCTGGATTGAACCCAATACCCTTGAATTCACCGTAAAGCAATGGGAAGCGAGTGGTTATTTCGCCCTCTCCCCTTGCGGGAGAGGGTAGGGAGAGAGGTCGCCACAGTCCACTCGACCCTTCGGACAAGGCGATCGGTCGTGCCCAGCCCCCCTCACCCCAACCCTCTCCCGCGAGGGGAGAGGGAGCCGGAAGTTCCTTCGGCCAAGTGTGTTATGGCTAATTCAATGGTCGAGGCTGTTGCATGAGACGAACGGTCATCGTCGGATTGCTGATCGCCATCGGCGCGGCGGCCGGCGGCTGGTGGTGGTTCACCCGAGCGGAGCGCGCCCCCAAGCCGCTAGCGCTGTACGGGAACGTTGACCTGCGGCAAGTCCAGCTCGCGTTCAACAACAGCGAGCGGATTTCCGCCGTGGTGGCCCAGGAAGGGGACCACGTTCGGCGCGGCCAGGTGCTGGCTCGGTTGGATCAGAGTCGTCTGGAGCCGCAGGTTGCGCAGGCCGCCGCCCAGGCCGCCGCCCAGCGGCAGGTCGTGGAACGGTTGCACCACGGTAATCGACCCCAAGAGATCGCGCAGGCCCGAGCACAAGTCGCGGCCCAAGAGTCGATTGTCGAGAAGCTCCACAACGGCAGCCGTCCCGAAGAGATCGCGCAGGCCCGAGCGAATGTCATGTCGGCTCAGGCCGGGGTCGTCGACACTCGTCGCCGGTATCAGCGCCTCAAGAGCCTCTCGGCGGTCCGCCTTCCCGACCAATCTCAAGTACAGGCCGTAAGCCAGGAGGAGCTCGACGACGCCAGGGCCGCCTTGGATGAGGCCGAGGCCAAGCTGACCGTCAACCAGAAAGCGCTGGAGCTGGCTCTCGCCGG
>JBEKTN010000130.1:0-20154 GCA_049516015.1 Isosphaeraceae bacterium
AAGGTGAAGGCCAATATCTTGAAGTCGCTGAAGCGGAAGGCGGCGGCGCTGGGCTTCGAACTCAGTCCGCTGCCCACGCAGTAGGAGAGTCGATCGAGGCGGTCGCCATCGCGCGACAGGCCGGTGGTCATACACAACGCTGAGAAACCAAATCCTCCGGCATCGGTTCGCGATACTGGGGGTAAGGGGGAATTTTCGGCGTCGTCCAACACTCGAGCCAGAAACAGCCTCCGCGCAGTCGCCACACACAACGCACCAAGCCCGGGAGTTCATGGGGAGGGCGTTCGAAAATGCATGTCGTTCAATGACCTTCGCTTGCGCTTCAGGCTTGTGATTGACTCACCTGCAGGTCATGGATTCATCAAGATCGTCGTTTCGGAATCATGACAAATCAGGCATCGTTCAATGACGGCGGTTCCCTGGTGGATCATCGATGTGAACTTGCGACCATCTTGTCGCTTCAGGCACTCGATGGTCTCTCTGCGCCGGAATCCCGCATCCAGGCGGTCCGTGAAACGGCTGAAGCCGGAGCTCCAATGAATCGCGACCTCAGGAATCGCTGTGACCCGTAATTGAACCATGCCCCCACCGAATAAGCCGAGGGGCACCAAGCTCTCAAATTGTGACGGGTTAGGCTTGCAAGGGGAAATCTTGACTTAATATAGTCATTGAGCGGCCAATCAGGCTGACCACTGCTGCCGGTATCACGTCGAGCCCGCGGGCGCACGGATGACGAGGCCAAGAACTCCGGCGTCGGAATGGGACGGGAAATGATTTCAACGATCTATGCATGGTTTGCGCGAATTGGCGAACGTGGCGACCACGCACTGGTCGGGCTCGGCATCGGGCCCTGTCTGACCCGAGGCCTGCTCAAGGTTCAAGACGGCTCGATGACAGCCTGCATTGAGGGCCCGGGAGAGAGCAACGAGTTTGTGCCTCGCCAGCCGGCGGTTGCCGACATCCCGCCGCCGCGTTCGCCGTCGCCTGGGCTTTCACCCGAGCCCGGCTCATTCAAGCCCGCTTGCCGTCGCATCCGGGTCGTCGACGACAACATCGATGCCGCCAGAAGTCTGGCAAAGATCTTGACGCTGCTTCACGGGCAGAATGTCGAGGTCGCCCATGACGGCCCCTCGGCCCTCGAAACGGCCGAAGCGTTCCGCCCGCAGATCGTCCTCCTGGATATTGGCCTGCCGGGAATGAGTGGTCACGAGGTGGCCGAGCAGTTACGCCGCAGGCCCTGGTTCGAGAGAGGCGTGCTGGTCGCGGTCACCGGCTGGGGACAAGAAAAGGACCGGGCGACATCACGTGCAGCGGGCTTCGACCACCACCTCGTCAAGCCAGTCAATCAGGCGACGCTCCAGAACCTGCTGGATGGCAATCTTGGACCCGATCACTGAAACCCGTCGCGGCCAATCCGCCGGCCTCCATCGGCCCTTGTTGTGCGGTAGCCCTCTCGCTCTCTTGAGAGGGCCGGTGGCTTCGTCCGCCCAGCGTCCCTGACAGACTTGACCGCTTTGCTGGTTATTGGCCCCAGATCGCCTGCAGCTACTTCCCGTTCGTCTACCCGTACTACGAGGAGAACACGAGCAAGTTCGGCATGCTGGACAGGCGAGCGACTCCGCTTCGCTCCCTCGCGTCCTACGCCCAGTTGATCCGAGTTCTGGCAAGACTTCGCTACCTGGGGGACCTGCGTCATTCCGCCCCCGCGCTCCTCAGAACCAGGCTCTTCGGTGACGGTAAGGAGGTGATCGCCGTGCTCTACACCGGAAGGCCTGACGCATCGGCGGCCGTGGCTCTCGGCCTGCTCGTGGAGCGGATCGAGGGCATTGACGGTCGACGACTGCCCCTGGGGGACCACGGCTCCATCCCGATCCCTGACGGACTGTCCTATGTCTGGATCAACCGCGCTGCATCATCGAGCCGGCTGATCGCCGACACGGCGGCCAGTCGCATGCGGCCAACCTCAGCCGGCGTCGAGGCTCGCAGGGCACCCTCGCCGATCGTGCTCCGCTTCCGGCTCGACGACTCACGCTATCCACGCTAAAGCCCGCCGCGGTGCAGGGGAGATGCCCCCGATCGGCATCCCGATATCCTCGAGCTCATCCGCCGTGTGGTAAACCCGCGGCTCGCCGCGGGCGGTCAGGGCCTCGGCCCCGGCGATCTTAGCATTGACATGGCGCCTGCTGCGATGGGATCGCTGGCAGGCGGTGCAAAACAACTTCTCCTCGGCCGACCGTGCGGGTTCCACAACGAATGGTCAACCACGTATAATGCCGGTGTCTGGGTGCAACTGCCCATTGTGTCAGATGCTCAGCAATGCGGTCTGGCATCAGGTCAATCCAGTTACCCCGGCATCGTCCGCCTCGGTCGCGGAGTTCGACAGCAGCCTTGTCGTCAACACCTCTGGAGTCCGGTCGCCGCTCTTGTAGTTCGTCCCTCGTACAACGAGGAGTGGCCAATTGGTTTTCCGTTCTCTGTTCTCCACGGAAGAAAGAACGGAAACCCGCCAGTCGCGACATCGAGCCACAGGGAGGGTTCCTTCATGTTCATGATTCTCTTGATCAGTTGCGCCCTGCTGGGTCCGGACCAGACGCCCCCTCGCACCAACCCAGCCCCCAACGCCGACCTCGAGGCGTACCAGTCCATGCAAGCCAAGGCCGGCCGCGACCCCGCCGCGCACATCCGGATGGCTCTCTGGTGCGAGCAGCACGGCCTGAATGCCGAAAAAATGAAGCACCTGGCGCTGGCCGTTCTGAGAGACCCTCAGAACACCATGGCGCGTGGACTGATGGGGCTGTTGCCGAACGGAGGCAGGTGGGAGGCACCGGAGGCCGTCAGTGCCAGGCTCAGGGCCGACGAACTCCTGATGGCCAGGCTCGCCGAGTACAACCGGCGGCGTGACGAGCTCCAGGCTTTCGAGAACAGCACGATCCCGGTCGGCACAACCGTGCAGAATCGTTGGGCGCTACACCATCCCGCGGCGGAAGTCGCCGCCGCGCACGCCAGGCTCGGCGTCTGGTGCGAGCAGAACGGGCTCAAGCCCGAGGCAACCGCTCACTTCACACCAGCGGTCGTGCTCGACCCTTACCGCGACTCGGCCTGGAAACACCTCGGGTTCGTCAAGCACAACGGCCGCTGGATGAACCACGAGCAGATCACAGCCGAAGAGAAGGAAGCGATCGAGCAGACCCGCGCCGACCGGCTCTGGGAACCCCAGCTCAAGCGCTGGAAGGCTTGGCTCAAGGACGAAAAGCGGCGCGATCAAGCCACGACCGAGATGAAGTCCGTGACCGACCCGCACGCGGTTCCGGCGGTGGTCCGGATCCTCGCTCAGGGGAACGAGCGCGACCAGATGGCCGCTGCTCAACTCCTTGGCCAGATCGACATCCCCTCGTCCACACGTGCGCTGCTGCAACTGGCCGCATTCAGTGCATCCTCTTCAGTCCGCGCGGCCGCCACCGAGGTGGTCCGCCGCCGCGAGCCGCGCGATTTCGCTGGGTGGCTGGTCGACACCATTCGCACCCCGTGGCAATACCGCGTCCAGCCTGTTGGAGGCCCTGGTTCACCCGGAGCCTTGCAGATTGTCACGCCTCGCTTCACGATGCTCAGGACATACGACGCTCCCCCGGCGTTCACCCTCAGCGACCAGTTCTACGGTTACGTCGGGTACGACGTGAATGGCTTGCCCGTCGTCGTTCGTGGGGCCGAGATGAACTCGATGGCAAAACTGGCGGCGCTCGACGCCCGGGCTCCCTCGGGCAAGCTCCACCAGCTCGAGCTCCGCACCCAGATGCTGCTGGCCGAGGCCAACCTCAAGGCCGTCGACTCGCAACAACGGCTGATCGCCGACGTCAACGGCATCGAGGCGGCAAACGCGGAGGCCGTGGCGATCAACCAGCGGATCACGCCAATCTTGACGACGACTCTCGACGCTCCCGACCTGAAGAACGACGAGGACGCGTGGAAAACGTGGTGGTGCGACCGCCTTGGCTACCGCTACAACCCGCCGCCACCGGTCTCACTCGCCGTCGACGCATCGCCCCAGTACGCACCGCCGCGAATCTATAGCTGCTTCGTCGCGGGAACACCCGTTCGCACGATCAATGGCCATCAGCCCATCGAGAGCGTTCGCGTTGGTGATCGGTTGCTGACCCAGGACGTGACCACCGGGGCCCTCAGCTTCCAGTCGGTCCTGGTCGTCCACCACAACGCCCCGGCCAAGACCATCCGGGTGGCACTTGACAACGGCGAGACGATCACCGCCAGTACCTACCACCGCTTCTGGCAGGTCGGGAAGGGCTGGGCGATGGCCAAGCAGTTACAGACCGGCGACACCCTCCGTACCCTTGGCGGCATCGCGCGCGTCGTCTCCCTCGAGCCCGGCGCGACCGTCCCGGTGTTCAACCTCGATGTCGCTGGGACTCGCACCTTCTTCGTCGGCATGAAGGACGCCCCGGTTCACGACAACACGCTGCCCAACCCCCACCTGGAGCCGTTCGACGCGGTCAATCGGGAAAGCCTAAAGGTACAGCTCACGCACCCAGCGGGAAAGTAAGCCGTATCGCGTCAAGATCGCCGACAACGCGCGCGAGCCGTGCTGGTCACCCGACGGCAAGTCGGTCGCGTACCTCAAGGACGAGTTCGAGAAGTACAACTTGCAGGACTTCGCCACCCGAGGCGTCTACATCCACGAACTGGCGTCCGGCAAGACGCGCCAGCACCCGAACGCCAAGATCGAGCACCTCCACACGCTCAACTGGCCGGTGGGTGGCAAGTGGCTCGTCGCGACCGTCCACGGCGGCATGGGCCTCAGCCACGCGATCGTCGCGATCGCGACCGATGGCGACCGTGTCGTCGGTCTGAAGCTTGGCGGCTGCCGCCCGAACGTGCGATTCGATGCCAAGAAGATCACCTGGGACCACGGTGATTTCTGCGCGGGCGTCGCCGACCTCGACTTGACCGCGGACACACCCAAGGCGACGAACATCCACAACATCGTCGAGAGCACCGACCCAGTCGAGACTTACCACGTGACCTGGTCGCCTGATGGCAAGTACATCACGTACACGACCGGCCCCAAGGCCACGAAGAAGAACCTCAAGGGTTTGCTGCCCGAGGATCAGCGCTCGAGCACGCGGCCATCGCTCATGCGGATGACGCGGTGGGCCGCGGCGGCGACTTCCGGGCTGTGGGTGATGAGGAGGAGGAGAATGAAAGCGGAATCCGTACCGGCCGGCCCGCCTCGTGGCCCACGGCGATCAGGCCATCGCTTCCGGCATCGAGCGCGGCCTCGGCTTGGGCCACCGACGTGACCTCGCACAACCCGCGCCGGTTGGCGGCGTCGATCCGAGTGCATGCATACTTGAGTTGTTCCGGCGTCCCCGGGTCGGGGCACACGACCGCGACGAGATTTTCCCGGGCCAACGAAGTGGTGGTAATCAAGGGCTAGGTATGGCATCTCCGAATGCGAGAATAGTATGGTGGAAGGCGGCGGCGAGACGGGAGAACCACTGGCGCGGGCCAGGTTCGTGGTGCGAGGATGACATGGCCGGCTCCGTCCAGGGTGATGGGCTGGCGTGGTCTCCGCCATCGTCCCGGATGGATCGGCGTTTGTCTCCACGACGCCGATCAGCCGTTGACATGAGGAAAGTCACGGAGACTTCGGCACTTTGTGAGACTACAGAAATGGCGGATCAATCTCTTCTGGGAACGCTGACGGGCGAGCACTTCCAGCCGGTCCGGCTTCATTACAGGGTTTTGAACCACCCGGGGCTGAAACGGGCGTTCGAGAAACTTCGCTGCCTGGAATACGATGCCCCCCGGAAGCGCTGGGTATGGCTCTACGCCCATGAGGCCAAGAATCTTCGATTCCAGCGATCGTACGCCCAGTTCCCGAAAGAGCTGCATCCGATCGTGATCGGCGCCTTCTTCCTGCGAACGGAGGAAACCCTCCTCCTCGACCTCCGCTCTTGCGAGCGCGCCCTGCTGGCGATTCCGTTCTTCGATACGCATCTTCCCCGGAAGCTCGTCGCACTGGAGCATGCCGAAATCGTGAATCAACTCTTTCCCGTCACCAAGGCGAACCAGCTACTGACCCCCGACGCCCTCTTCGATCGGCAGATCGGCACCAGCAGCGGCATCGATCCCGCGGCCTTGGTGCAACGGCTCGCCGAGAAGGCCGCCGATATTGCGGATCCGAAAGAGAAACTCAAGATGATCTTCGAGACCCTCACATCCCGCGCCGAGGAGCCGTTGCCGCGGATCGAACGGCTTCCCGTCCACTACGCCGAAGACGGCATTGATGGCTTCAAGCTGGCATTACAGCTCCGGCAGATCGTCGCCATGGAGCACTTGCTGGGCAACCCCGGGTACACCCTGGGCGACGCGATCCAGTCGCTCACCAAAATGTCTTGAGTGAAGGGGTCGGCGCCCGAACGAACCCCCCGGACGCGTACGGTGATCCAACATCACCTGTACGCTTCCTCAAGGGCCCCAAGTGAGTCAGGAACGGTTTCTTGATCCAGCGAGAAATGACACTTCGTCCCCACGGGCGGCCCAAGAAGCAACATAACGATTTCCGGCACCTTTTCCGCTGCTAAGAGTTGCGGATGGTTCTAGCTTGCCTGGAGGAATATACCCAAGATTGTGATCGGGGAGGCTAAATCCCCCTGGAAGGCATTGAGGCCACACATTTCTGCTTCAGCCAGAAATGAAGAGCCGCCTTGGTGATCAAGCGCAGCCACTGTGGCACCGGATGAGCATGCGGACCTCCTCGGAGACCGAGCCGTCTATCAGAACGTCGATGAGGTGCGGCCCCCCCGAGGAGAACGCGGACTCGAGTGCGGCGCGAAGCGACTCAGCGTCGACCACAGTACAGCCAGGCACGCCGAAGCCCTCCGCCAGCTTGTCGAAGCGTACCTCAGGCGTGAGGTCCATGAACGGAAATGGCCCGGGGCATTCCTGACGCTCGGCCCAGTAATGGAGCAGGTTGACCTTGAGGATCCGGTAGCTCCGATTATTGCAGACCAGGAACACGATATCGAGCTTCTCGCGGGCGGCGGTCCAGAGGGCCTGGATGATGTAGAGCGCCGAGCCATCGCCGGAGAGGGCCAGGACGGGACGGTCGGGCCTCGCGAGCTTGGCACCGATCGCCCCCGGCCACCCCACCCCGAGGCAGCCGCCGCGGCCGAGGAAGTACGAGTCGGGAGCGGAGGGCTCAAGGTAGTGCAGCAGCTCATCGCTCGAGGTAATCGCCTCGTCATAGACGAGAGCGTTGCCCGGCAGGCACGCCACGACGACTTCGGCCATCCGTGAAGGCGACATCGGCGAAGCGATCCCAAACTGCGTCGTACGCCTGCTGCCGGGCCGCCCGCTGGGCCCGCTTGTGGGCCGACCATCTCTGGCGACCGACCCGCGCCTTCTGCTGTGACTCGGGGGTTGCTAACCGGAGTACGGCCTGGGTGATCTCCTGGAGCGCCGCCTTGGGGTCGGCCAGCAGGCCGAGTTCGACGGCGTAGTTCTTGGCGATCTCCCAGGGGTTGAGGTCGATTTGGAAGAGCCGCGCGTCGTCGCGGAAATACGGCTTCAGAGAGGGGAACAGCTCGGGGAACAGAGGGGTGCCCACGGCAAGGACCGCCGTCGCCTCGCGCGTTATGGCGCGGGTCTGCTCGCCGAAGCCGTGGCCCACCAAGCCCAGGAACAACGGGTCCTTGAACGAGGCGCTGAGGTCTCCGAAATCGACCCCGTAGACGGGCGCGCCGACCAATTCGGACAACTGCCGGACCTCGCCCTGGGCCCCGGCCAAGGCGACGTTGTCGCCGATGAGGATGAGCGGGTTGCTCGTGTCAACCAAGGCCTTGGCGATGGCCTCCACGGCGGCGGAGGGGGGCGCCACGTGCCAATTCACCTCGCTCGTCTCGTGGACGTCGGGTTCTACCACCTCGTCGAGCACGCTCATCGGCAGCGCGAGAAAGACGGGCCCCTGCGGCGGAGTCATCGCGACCTTCACGGCGCGGCACCACATTCGGAGCAGTTGAGGGCCGTGGAGCACCCGGACCGACCACTTGGTGACCGGCCGGGCGATCTCGGCGAGGTCACCGCCGAGGAACCCGTCGAACGCTTGGAGCCTCGTATCCACCTCTCCAGCGAAGACGACCATGGGTGTGAAACTGCGGTGCGCCTGGTAGAGCATCGCCATCGCATTGCCCAGGCCGACCGCCGAGTGGACCTGGACCACGGCGGGCCGGTGCGTAACCCGCGCGTAGCCGTCGGCCATCGCAGCCACCACCGACTCCTGCAGCCCGAAGATGTAACGGATTTCGGGGTGATTACCCAGGGCGGCGAGGAAGCCCTCCTCGACCGTTCCTGGGTTCCCGAAGATCACATCCATCTTATCGCGGACGAGCTGGCGGAGTAGCGCCTCTTTCGCCGGGATCGGGGCGTTTGCGTCGTCCGAGGCCTCTCCAGGCTCGGTGTTCGCGTGCGACATTCTCTCAACGCCGAGGGTGGCGCTCCTTGAGGTGCTTGACGAGTTGCCGGCCACACTCACGCGACTCAGCTACCGAGCGGCTCGTGATGAACGGCAGGTCCACCTCGACCGATATCTCCTTGTCGAGGTTGCCCCGGAACTCCCCGTCCGGGCCCACGGCGTCGCGCATGACGTACTCCAGCGGGATTGCTGGACCGATGAACGGAAAGGCCGGGGTGACCCCCTCGTAGCCGTACTCGGTCGTGTAGTCATGCGGGATCGGGTGCCCGGTGACCCGCTTCCCCCAGATCACCGAGCGCACGTGAGAGTCGCCCGGAACCCGCGAGAAGGCCAGCGCCGCCACCGCGTAGCACTCGGCCGCAACGAGCTTGTTCGCGGCGTAGCACTGATAGATCAGGCGCTGCAGGTCGCGGCAGTTGTTCATGTCGAGGACAGGCCCGCTCCCCCCGACCAGCAGCAGCGCGTCAAACTCGTCCAAGTGCACGTTGCCGACCTTCCGGGGGTTGTTCAGCCGATCGGACTCGACCATCTCCCGCACGGCTTTAGCCATCTCGCAGCTCGTCACCTTCCGGTTCAGCGGCGGGTCGACGTAGTCGGGGTCCATGCTCACTCCGACCACGCGCGGGGGATGGCCGTAGGGCGTCGAATAGTCCCAGTCGATTCCGGCCTTCTCGAACTCCTGCACCGGGGCCACCAACTCCTCGCCCCAGAACCCGAAGCTACTCAGCACGACGTGGACTTTGAGCTGACCTTCGCGCTTCTGAAACGCCTGCGTTTCGTAGGACTCGAGGCGTTGGCCTTTGGCGACTCTCTCGACGAGCTGGGCGATCGTGTCAACGAACAGCGGTACCTCGTCCTTCGAGTGGCCGCTCACCAGGTCTCCGTCGACGATGACCCCGACCTTCGAGGGGACGTAGATGGCGCCCATGTTGCGCACGTCAGCCACCATCACTTCGTGGCAGATGACACGACGCCCGCGGATCAGCTCCGGGTTGGGCGAGAGGATCCAGAGGCCGTGGCAGAGCGCTCCCTTGATGACCCGCGGGTTCTTCATCGCCTCGGCGAAGAACCGGACGGCCGGCGCCTCCCGAGACATCTCCGGGTTCACCGGAACTCCTTCCGGAGTATTGAACATTCGGAGACGGACGCTCGTGTAGTTGGCCGCCATGATAATCGCCGAGTAGTCGGACACCCGGCAGTCCTTCAGGTCGCGGTGGACCTCAAGGATTTCCAGCGGCTTGCCGATCTGATCCACGTCGCTGACGAACCGGGCACTGGGATAGCCCCAAAGCCGGGAGACGAAATGGACCTCGGCGCCCAGCTCGGTGAATCGCTTTTTGTAGATCTGGATCTCTTCCGGGATAAACTCGGACTCAACCAACACCGCCACCTTGTGGCCTGCGAGGATCTTCTTCAGGTCCACCTCGCCCTTCGCCTTGTCTTCCATCGGTATGCTCCTGATTCCGGGTGGGTGTTCACCTCACCGGTTCGAACTCGACAATCACCGCGGAGCCGCGTGGGACGTAGTCGAGTGGAACTGGTAACAGAACGGGTCGTTGAACGGATGCTCGGTCCCGTTCACGCGGACGCCGCTGATCCGGACGGCTCGGTGCGGCAGGAAGTCTGGGAGGACGTTCAGCACGCGCCCGCGGCCGGTGTGCGCCGGCCGGAAGTAGAGGCAGAAGGGCTCGCGCCGGCAGAACGTCCGGACATAGATGTGTGCCAGGAAATTCAGCTCAAAGGCGTGGTAGCCCGAGATGGCGTGCCCACCCTTGATGCCGTACGGTTGATGAATGTCGGGCGACCCGTCGCGATCCACCCGGAAGAACACCCCGCCGTTGTCGTGGTCCAGGAAAAAGAGGTTCCAGAAAGTCATGCACTCGCGCGCCAGGTTAAGGTATCGCCGTTTCTCGGGGCGGTCCCGGCTTCGACCGTAGAGCGACAGGTAGGCAAGTATCGCCTGCTCCTGCTGCCAAAAGTCCTTGGTAGCCCCCCAGACCAGTTGGACCGGGACACCATTCTTCGGCCGGCGCTCGACCGCGTCGAAGCACCCCCCGCTGAGGCGGTCGAGCCCGTGGACCTCCATGCTCCGGCCGATTTTCAAAGCTCGGTCGAGCAGCCGCTGGCGGAGATCCGAGTAGTCCTCCTTGCACGCAGCGCCGCTCGGGCGCAGCGCCCGAAACTCCAGGGCTGACTCGATTCGGCAGAGGTTCCAGGCGATCTTTAGGTTGTGCCCGATAATCGCCCGATCCTTCTGCCACCCCCAGTCAACGTCAGGCGTCCAGTCGCGAAAGAAGCGTTCGCGGACGTAGCAAACCTTATCATCGGGGTCGGGAAAGTGCGTCACGATCAACTCGGCCAGTTCGACGAGCATCTGCCAACAGTGCTCGAGGAACCCCGAGACGAACTGCTGCGACTCAGGGGGTAGGGGGTCGAGCGCCAGGAGCACGTTGAGCAGGTAGGCGGGGATGTGGTCGCCGATCGAGTTCCAGTTCTTCCGCCCGGCGTTTTGCCCGAGCGCGTCGGTGTCGCAGGTCAGGGTCGCGTAGTCGAGGTGCGAGAAGTATCCGCCGTAGCCGATCCGGTCGTTGGCGCTGGACCGGCCGCGCGCGGAGAAGGTCGCAGCGACGCTCGCAAGGGAGACGTCGCTGGAGCTGTTCGTCACCGGGATGGCCAACCAGGACGAGACCAGTCAGTTGCCCCGGAACAGCGTGTTCGCCTGCACGATCACGGGGGAGCGTTACCTGGAGTGGGTCCAGAACAAGCACCACCGCTGGAAGCTCGAGCGCGACCAGATCCGGCGCTACCACCTGGGATCCAGCCTCCGCCCGGATTACAATTGGTGGGAGCGGATCGACCTGTCGCGCCGCGAGTGCGAGTTTCGCGTCTTCCGCCACGGCTTGAGCCTGGCGGCCTTGGTCTGCGAGGACTTGGCCCGCATCGACCCGGTCCAGACGGTGATCCGCTCGGTGGGCCCGAACCTCGTGATCGCCCTGCTCATGGACGGACCGCAGTTCGAGCGGCGCTGGTCCGGCCGCTACGCCACCATCTTGGCCGACGACCCGGGCAGTGCCGTGCTGACGCTCACCTCCCTGGCCCTGGTCCGGCGGTCCAACGAGCCCGGTCAAGGCGAGCCGCGGCAGATTGCACTCTGGAAGCAAGCGGGCGGGCGCACCGAAGAGTTGAGCCTCCCTCGGGGGGCACATGCCCTGCTCCTGAACCTCTGGCCCGATGGCCTGACCAACTTCACCCTCGATGGCCGCTCCGACCGGGGAACTACCACGAACCTGTTCCTCTCCGGCGTCCAGTCGATCACGCTCGCCAACCCGCCGGCCTGGGTCGTCGTCGATTGACCCAGTCGGGGTAGCTTCTATAATAATGACAGATCCTGTTTGTTCTTGGTGCCTTAACCATTTGCCGAACCACTTTTCAGTCAGGGGATGGTGTCCTGCGGCTATTGATTGACCGGGCGATCCGCAGTGACGACGCTTCGAGTCCGGGGTCTTGGTCCTCGCTCAGGAGGTCACCGTTGTTCAACTCCAAAAATCTGAAGAAAGAGCGCGAGCAGCTCAAGGCGCTTTTTGCCGCGAGTCGGGACGATGCCCAATATCAGGAGAACGTCGCCTGGGTTTCGCAGATCCTCCAGACGAAATCTTCGCCCGGCCCGTCTTCTGAAGGACAGGGTGGTGCTCGAGGCCCAGGGGAGGACGATGCGCAGGGCGATCGGTCCCCAGGATGATCTTTCCCCAGGTCGGGTCGACGTGGGCAACACCCGCCATGGTCGCCCAACGGTCCCAGATTCGCGGAACCGCCAATAACGACCGGGCTTAAAGTTCCCAGGCGGGGGGACGTCAAGCCCCGACCGTTCTGGGGTTCTTGGGCGCTGCCACGACAGCTCAGGGGTTGGCCCACTCCGCCGGGATGTTGATCTGATCCGCCGGTTGGAATTGCGGCACTGGGATCGGGGATTTCAGCGGTGCCTGTCGCAGGTCCGGGTTGCTGGGGAGCTTCACCCACACCTTCGAGCCCGCGCTGTAGGCGTACTCCCGGTAGTCCTTGTAGTTGGAGTAAGAGGGCTGCCAGTCGGCGTCGCTGCCGCCGATCCGGACGTAGAGATCCCCTTTCAAGCCCGCAACCATCGCCGCATAGACCCCCTTCTGGCGGGCGTTATCCTGGGGGCTCAGGGCGCTGCCGGACTTCACTCCCGCGATCTTGCGCGCGTTGATCAGGGCCCGGATCTTGTATCGCAACTCGTTGCCCCAGTCAAAGTAGTGCTTCCAGAAGACGCACGGGACCCCCGGGTGGGTCAGGATGTACGCGTATGCCTGCTCGACCTCCCAGGTGTTGGCGAAGGAGTCGAACTGGTGCTGGTCCTCGAATGATCCGTCCTCCCTTGTGCGGTAGCCCGTGTCGTGATTCTCGAGGAATGTGACGGCCCGCTGCTTCCACGGCTGGCCGTCAGCGGTGTCGCCGACCATCCCGAGTCCGTTGCCGAACCCGGTCCAGATGGCGTAGTTCGATTTGTTGTTCTTGAGCGTGCCCCTCGTGCTGAAGTCGAAGACGCTGCTCGCCGTACGCAGGTCGTTGGGCGTCGTCGCTGTCCACCAGACCCAACCCCGTGATTCGGCGTGCTTGGCCCAGTCGTATTCGCCGACGGAGAATGTCGGGTTGGAGCGCTTGTTGTAGAGGGCTACCCAACGGGCGTGGTAGCCGTGGACCATGTCGTGACGCCAGCCGCGGTACCCGAATGACTTGAGCATCAGCAGGTAGCGGATGATGTCGCGCCGAACCTGGGGGTTGGTGTGGTCGAGGTCGCGGTACGCGGGGTACGCATAATCCGTGTTGCCGGGCACGCCGTAGGGGATCGGCCTCTCCTCCGGAGCGCCCCGCTGGCTCATGGGGATCCCCGCGAACTCTGGCTTACTGAACGCCTCGTCATCGGCACAGATGGCCCACAGGCCCCAGTCCGGGTTCTTGAAATCGACCCAGCCCGTGTTCCCGCCGCGGTGGTTGATCACGATGTCGGCGACCGGCTCAATACCCCTCTGGAGCAGGGCCTCGAGCATCGTGCGGTGTTGGGCGAAGCTGCCGTAGCTGTTATCAAGCTTGAAATACTGCTTGGGGGCGTACCCGGCGCTCAGGTCCCCGCGCTTTTCATCCGCCGAATAACAGGGAGGCGGGAGCCAGATCAGGTCGAATCGGGCCTGGCGGATCATCTCCGCATTTTCGCCGACGATGACATACCACTTCTTGTCGCCGAACTGCGGAAATCTCCCCGGGTTACCGTGTCGGCAGGATTCCCAGTAGAAACCCTGGAGCATGACACGGTCGTTATCAAACCCAGCCTGGGCTTGGGCTCGGGTGCACGGGGTGACGGCCAAGACTACGGAGAAGGCAAGCTTGAGCCAGACGGTTCGCATCGTCACTGGTGTGTCTCCTGATATCTTATTGCGCGAGGATGGACTCGGGTGTAACTGACAGTGGTTGTCATTACTCGCAGGATCTCCAGAGCTTGACATGGTGGTCCGGCGGCTTGAGCGGACCCACGGAGCCGCACCGCCACTTCATCGAACATCGTGCAGAAGAGCAGGTCCTTGGCCTTGAACGGTTCTCCGTCCCCTGGTACAGGTCGCGGACTGGCGCGCGTCACGCCCGCCGCTCGGAAGACCTCACGCCGTCAATGCCGCCCGCGGTTCGGTCCGCGACTGGGCATTATCCGAAGTAGCTCCGACAGTCAAGAAAACGATTCCCGCCCCCTTATCGGTCCGGCTGCATTATTCGGCAATCGGCAAGGCGTTCAGGAGTCGGCGGTTCGCCTCGAAACGCTTGACGGCCCGTTCGAATGAGCCGCTGGTCTTCGTGAGCACCAATGAATAAGGACTCCGCTTGCGCTCCAGTGAATGTTTGACGTCGCACTGATGCCGGTCAATGATATCGATCAGATGCTGGCGCATGTCTTCGCGGGCCGGAATGCGTCCGACCTCGTTTGCGGGGTCGGCCAGAAAGGCCTTGAGCTCGGCACAGTATTGGCACTCACAAGCCAGGTCCGCTGGGCGAGCCCAATCGGTCGGTGGCACCGGATGCTTGACGGTGGCCGATTCGAGCTTTTGGCGGACGGAGACCAGCCAGGACACCAGTTATGGAGGAACCAAGCCGAACTGCTTCCGCGACCACGGTATCAACGATTTCAAGCAGGGAACCTGGCAATCGTCCAGGCTGAATTCGTCCGGCAATTCCTGGACGAAGTGAATCACGTGCGACAGGTCTTCGTCACGACCGCTTGCCGCAAGCGCCCGGAGCAACAACGGGAGCGACGTTTCGGAAACGGAAGTTTCCCGGCGCGGGCCGGGCGAGTAGTACGTCGGTCGCGGCGAACGCGGTTCACAGAAGCGTTCAACCGCCAGCGCACACAATTCGTGGGCGAGCGCCGACTTGTCCGAGTCCGCCGTTTTATCGAAGCAGAAGGCAGAGAGCCACTCGACGTCTCGGAACGGAATTTCCTGCCGGCCATGCATGTTTGGCCGCGATGAGATGAGATGCTTCAATTCCTGGGCGAACGAACTCCATCCGAACTCGCGGCACGCGGCCACGATGAATGAACTCAGTCGCAGCAACTGATCGCGTTCAGCCAATTTCGTCAGAAACAGCGCGATCGTGTCCCGATCGTGCAGCATCCGAAGATGTTCCGGGAAGTCATCGTACGGCGATTGCTCTCGGCTTGCGGGATGCCCGTATCTGAATGTGTGGTGTGGCCACCTGGCAATGATCGCATGGGCGAATCGAATGCAGTCGATGCGGGCTGCTTCGAGCCGCTTCCCGGGCGTCTTGCTTAGCTTAGCCGCCATCGAATAGAACAACGAGAGGCTTTCGGTCGCACCGGAACTCGCGACAACATCGAAGTGATGAACGCGATGCCAGACGACGATCGCCGACCGGTGATACCATCGGTCGAGTGTGTTGCCTTCATTGCCCGTATAGCCCTCATACTCCTCGGACGTCGGCTTCCAGTCGTCGATCGGCACCGACGATACGATGGCCGACGGATCGAACTCGATATCTCCCCAAGGCTGCTTCCTGCCGCGAACATCTGTCCACTGAGTTCCGCTCAAATCATCCTCGTAAGTCTCGCCGATCTCGATAGCACGCCGCGGCGTGCTGTAATGGTCAAAATAACCTCGACCGAAACTGCCATCGTCCGCGAACTGCAACAAATGGCGTGAAACCTGCGCCAGATGCACGAGGCAATCCGACTTCTTCGCCGCCGCCGCGACCAGGTCCGCGAGCTGTCGATCCCCTCCTTTCAGCAAATCCAGCGACAATCCGCGCTGCGTGTAGTGATGTTCCAGCGTGAAGACCAGCGGCTGCGCCGGCTGTGTCGCTACCCACGATCTGATCGACTCGGCCAGCACGTCGGCTGGAGCGGCCGCTTTCGCGGCGGCTGACGGTTTCACACGCTTCGGTTTCAGCACCAGGTTGTATGCCAGGCAAAGCCGGACGCCGCTGGTGACGCGTTGGACTTCGTGTTCGCAATCGGCGTAAAACGCGGCGTAACACGGAGCCTTGCCGCCCGCCGCCTCGTCGAAAGTCAACGTCTGCTTCGCGGCGCCGTGCCGAACGACCAGCGCTCCGCCTTCGAATCGATTGGGAAGCACGACAATCAGACTCGCCACCATCCGGTTGTGCTTTTCGCTGTCGCAATGCGGCAGGAAGAACCCGCCCTTCTCATACACCAGCAGCTTGTACAGCCTGGCTTCCAGTTGTTCCGCCGGCAATCCAAGCAGTTCTGCAACAGGACGCATTGCATCGGCGATTGCCACGTTCCACGCGTCGCTCAGGCAAAACTTCTTCGGATCGAGTTCAAACGTGTTTCTCACCTGCTTGTTGACCAGAGTCTCTGTTTCCTTTCCATACGGTGCGACCTGACAAACCGCGACGAGTTCCTTCACAGTCCTTGGTTTCAGCGGAGGTGTGATGGCGCCCAGACCCTCAACTTCGATGCCGGGATCGACGACGGGCAGGCAGCCGACGACACAGAACTTCGCCGACCTTGTTGCCTGTTCGATCGCTTTCGACAGCCACTCGACGGTGGTCGACTTGTCCATTTGCTTCCTCTTTGTGGAAACGCCAGCGTGGTGACCGGGGAGATGTGAGCTGAGCCTCCTGTCACGCTCGTCGCTTGCGATCGATCAAGACTCAAGCTCCTCATCAGGCGTATCAGAAGTGTCAGGAGTCATAAGCTCCCAGAGTCCATTCTCGTGCAACCAGATGGGGTCGGCATTCCTGGCGATGAATTCATCGACGGGCATGCCTTCAATCATCGGGGGTCGCGGAACCCGCTTCTGCTTTCCGTTGATGAAGATCGTCATGTACTTCTCCTTCCGCTCACGCCGTGCCCGCTTTTCAGCGGCGGTTCGTTTGCGCTTTGGTTTTTTCATTGGAGCGTCTCACGATTCACGTGTTCATATCTGCAGGCAGGAGGCGAAGCCGAGAATCTTTGCTTGCCGATCGGCCTCGGCACTTTGGCCTCTTCGCGATTCTGCTTCGAGTTTGACATCGTTTCCACACTTCGCAGCCACTACTCCTCGCAATACTGCGGCGGTGATTTGCCCACCCGCCTGATGACACGCGGGTAGGTGACGGTCGGGATGGCTTGGTCGATCCGGTCCACCTGAACGTGATGATACCACTCGTCGCCGAAGTCGAACCGGTAACCGAAGGCACGACCGGGATTCAGAGCTAGGTCGTCCAGCTTTGTCGTGCGTGCGTCTCCATCCCCTTTCTTCCTTTGCTGTGGATCTGGAACTCCGTAGTTGGGTCCGTCGGGATCGAACGGGCGTTTGCCAAACTGGAATTCGTACAGATGTTCGTCGCTACGATCGTACGCCTTGAAGATGGCGTGATGCAGTTGTTCGAGTGTCTGGTCGCCGCGGATTTCGATCGCTCGGCTGATTTCCTTGTTGGAGAACTTCTCACTGGTAGGCCCACTCAGCAAGTAGACCGATACGACGTACAAGCTCGTCGGAGGCGCCGCCGGTGCCACTGCAACGCTGCTCGGTTGGTTGTCTGGACGCGCCGGACTCCTCCCCTGCTTGCGAGCGTTCCACGGCGGAATCTCGTCATCCGGGATTCGAACCTGGATCGAGCGGGGCTGTCCCGGCTGGCGGTCGATCAGCCCTTTCTTCTCCAGCACCTTCACCATCTGATTCACCGACGGCGGCGAGACGCACATGGCCATTGCGATCTCGGTTTCGGCGGGCGCATATCCGTGCAAATTGGTGTAGGCGTGAATGAACGCCAGATAACGGCCCTGAGTCGGGGTGAAGTCAGCCATCACAGCCTCTCCGTCGTGAGCGTGATGCACAGTATACGAATTCCACACTGGCTCGCCATCCCGCAGCGATGGTCGATCGTCATCGCCATGCCGACGACGGAACCACGGGGAGTTCCGGGGACACTCTGGTTCGGTTTATCTCCCAAGGGGGCGAAAGGAGCTACCCACGTTCCCATGGTGCCGGAAAGTGGGTGATCCCTTCCGCTCTCTAGAAAATGCGGAATGCGGAACGGGGAATGGGGAAGGAGGGATGGCGGATGGCAAATGGCGGATGGCAGATGCGAGATGATGGCGGATGGTTGTGCAGTAGGCCAGAATGTCGAGCCAATGCCACAGGAGTGTCTGGAACTTCCCGCTGAGGCGTCGACGACTCCGCCCCAGGCACCAAGGAATGCCGGCACGTCGGGTGGCCATGGAGAAGGCGAACGCGAGCGCAGCCAGCCGACGCTCCAGAAGTGCCGAGCGCCCCAAAAAGCGGCAAACGAAGCCAAACGGGAATCAACGCAAAGGTCTTTGCCGCATGGCTTGAATCATCGGAAGCGGGGTCTGCGGGTCGGGAACGAAGCCAAGGTTTTGGAGAGCAAGACCCCATGTCGAGGCCGGGGAGCAACAGGGAACCCGGCCACACTCTTGAAGGCGCTTTGCCTGGGGTTGGGGCTGTGGAAGGTGGCCGCGCGGCAGAGGCAGAATTCGGCTTGCCGGCACCTGGATGAAGCCACACAGAGAACCGTGTACAAAAAATCAACCAGGGCGAGAGTGTTCCAGATTGCAAGGCTAACTCGAAGTGCGCGCTGGCACTAGCAAAATGGTCGATCACCAGGCTGACAGGAGCTCACAAGACGTGGAGCGCGCAGCCGGCAGCAAGGGAACGATCATTCGGGTATCAATCCGGCGCTTGGGGGCTTTCCGGCGCGGGGAGAATTGTTTGCAGTCGCGTCATCACTCTTCCCAGCCTGACGAGTCGTCTCGTCGCCGAGGATGCTGATATCCAGATCCTGAGCTGGTGGCACGATGACTTTGCGTCGAAACCGCGGCAAGAGCTCAGCCAGGGTCTCGAGGAAGAGCCTGTGCCGGAACGGATTGGGGGCTTTACGGGCCTCGCTCAACACACGACTGAACCGCGCTGCTTCACCCCGGCGGGCTGTACCAGGCGTTCGAACTGGCTGGCTGCGGTGTCGGCGATCTCGCGGGCCTGGCCACGGGCTTCGGAGCGGCTGCGGTCGCGGTATTCCTCGGCCCGCGTGATTGCCTGGCGGCGGTCGCTCCGTGCCCGATCCGCGTCCGCGAAGGCCTGGGCGACGGCCGTCGGCGGTGCCACCCGCCCCAGTCGAACCGCCACGACCGAGATTCCCAGCCCTTGCTCATCGGAGAGCGATTGAATCGAACGTTCCAGCCACTTCGCGACCTCGCCGCGCCCGGTCGTGAGCAGCTCGTCAATTCCTCGTCGCCCCAGGGCAAGCGTCAGTTCCCATTCCGACAATGCCCGCAGCATAGATTCGACATCACGGGCCTTGAACAAGTAGGCGGCGAGATCGCGGACGCGGTACTGCACGAGCGCCTCGGCCGTGACGAGGTTCAGGTCGCCGGTCAATAAATCGTCGGAGGACGGATCGGGCGCGCGGGAGAGCGGTGCCTCGCGCGGGCCGGATGCGCCCACGGCGATGGTACGCGTCTGGTTCATCTTGAGGCGGTCGAGGCGATCCAGGCCCTAGGGTAATCCCCAGTGCAAGCCGGGTTCCCAGGGCTCAGGCAGGACGGCACCAAGCCGCCGGACAACTCCGACCTCGTCGGGTTGCAGGACCGTCACCCCGGTGGACAGGTAGCCGCTCAGTAGGAGCGACCCGATCAGAAACGACCAGTGGCGCCGCTTCATGGCTTTCGGCCCCCCGCAACCGTTGAGTCTGAACGATGCGGGGACGACACGGCCCCGAGAACCCCGGGCACGGGCACGGGTGCGGGAGGCACGGGAGCGGCTGCTGCCGCCTCGGGCGGTGCAGTGGAGCCGGAACCCGAGGAGTTCTCACGGTCGGGCTGCTCGCCCCCGGGGTCGGGGACGCCCTGAGTCAAGAGCCGGAGGAAACGGCTATCGGCCGAGAAGACCAGGGTGGTGCGGGCGTCGAGGGCCGATCGATAGGTCTCCAGGGTCTTGAGGAATTGATAAAACGCCGGATCGGCGGAGTGGGCCTCGTTGGCGATCCGGGTAGCCTGGGCTTCCCAGCCCTTTGAAGGTGAGCGTATTAGTGTGCTAAGCTGTCGCTTTCCAAGGAGTTACCAACTTCGCATGGAGGCGACCCTGATGTTGCTCAACGACGTTTTCGAGCGGTTTGCCCAAGAC
>JBEKTN010000131.1:0-27098 GCA_049516015.1 Isosphaeraceae bacterium
TTTCGCATCCGCGTATCATGCCGGATTTCTCACCTCGAGGAGAAGGAGAAAACCCTGGAAATCAAGGGGTTTCGAGGCCATCACAGGCAATTTTCCACCCACTCAGTTGGGAGAAGAGCCGTTAACCTGAACCGGTGCGCTCCAGCTCGTCGCGCCTGGGTCCAGGTACGAGAGGAAGATGTCAGTATTGGTGGTTGGGTTTGTAACGCCGTCGACCTTGACGTTGTAGTAGCCGACGTACGCGGTATAGATTCGGCCTTGATAGGGGCTGTCCGGCCCAAGCGTGTTGTCCTCGGCGAGGACAAGGCCGGGCCCGATCCCATTCGGCGTGGAGGGTGCGGTCCTGGTGTAATTGTTGGTGATCGAGCCCAGGACCAAGGTATCGGCAATGGTTTTTGGCGCGCTCGCTGTCATCCCCGTGCTGAACTGGAGGCTGAACTCAATAAGATGACCGGCGGCGGGGGCCGTGGAGGTGTAATTCGTGATCACCAGTTGCCAGTCGTCGTTGATGTCGCCCTTTTCACGCTCGAGAGCGACGAAATTTGCCAGAGTATCCGCTTCACCTAACCTAGGAAGTGTGTCTTCGCTGGCCGAGCCCTCGGGCTGGAAGTAGCCGATGTAGTCCGTCGCACTATTCCCGTTAGTCCCGGTGGTGGTGGGATCGAAGATGTTCCGGGTCGCATTGTCGTCGAAGATCGTCCCGACGGGGATCCCGCGAGTACCCGGAGTACCCGGGGCGTAACCGAACTGCCCGATGGCGTTGCCGCCAGGAAGGCCCACGCCGGTGTCGGGCGTACCGGCGGCATTGTTTTGGTTTTGCACCAGCGTGATCTTATCGCCATCGGAACGGACCACCAGGACAAGACTCAGATTGGCGACGCTTTGCTGATCGGTCAGGTCTACCGTGACCGTCAGGTTGGTGACTGCGTAGGGGGTCAGGGACGTCAACCGAATCATTAAAGGTCGAAGGCGTCCCCTGGGTTATCGTCGGTGTCGCCGCGGGCTGCAGCACGCTGACCGTGCCCGCGAATGTGGTACGATCGAAGTTATCGTTGTTGGTGACGACGATATCTTCGAACGGAAGGGTGGTGCTATTGGTCAGATGTAACAGCGCAATCGCTGTTGGATTCTCTTGCCCGGCGTCAAAGTCTTCACCGCCAGTAGCGAACGTCCTTGAGAATTGACCATTTTTGAGATTTTGGAAGACCGCGACCATGCTTTCGCCGGTGCCAAATGCCGCGTATACCACGGCGATGTCTTTATACGAGCTGTAGTTGCCACTGGTACTCAGTTGACCTGTCGCCAGGCCCTGCTCACCCCCGACGGGCGTGCCGGCGAAAATCGAGTTCGCCACCGCCGTCGGAGTCCCGAAAGACAGGGAAGAGCTACTGGATGAGTTCGGCACCACCATCAGCTCATTCTGGCCGGGATCGTCTCTCGTGACGATCAAGTCGGGCAGGTTCACGTTGCCATCGACTTGGCCGCTGGTCATCGAGACGGCGTCGGCCACCGTGGCGACCGTGTAAGGGGTGAAATCCTCGGGGACCACGAGGTTTCCGGCTGTGATGCCGTTCTGAAAAATCACGATCTTGCCGTTGGAGTTCAGGACCGCAATATCGGGATTGGAAGTAGGGCCCCTGAATTTGTCCACGACCACGGCGACGGGGATGTCCCCGCCTGGCAATGAGAGCGAGATCGGCGCGCTGGTTCCGGATGAGGGGTTTAGCCAAATGTCGATGGTGCCCTTGCCCGGATCCGCTGCCACGATATTGGGAATTCCATTGCCGTCCACGTCGGCGGTGACGATGGCGGTCTCTGCCGATCCACCCGGTACCGATTGGAGAGGCACAGCGGACTTGAAAACCCCTAGGCCGTCCGTAGGCGGCGTCCCGTTGGGGTTCACCGATACACCGCCAGACGGAGCACCGTTGGACGTAGCGGCATCGAGAATGTTGGCTGTTGTATGCCCGCTGATGAAATCGCCCAGACTCACACCGGACGGATTGCTGACCGCGGAGTAAACCGATGTGGCCTGTAACGCCCCGGTCCCTGAGTTCAACAAGACACCGATCTGGCCAGTACCCTGATCGGCCACGACGACGTCGTCCTTGCCATCGCCGTTGACGTCCGTGGTCCCGCCGTTCACGGTCACTTCGGTCGCGATTCCGACAGGCTCCGCGGGGTTGGTCGAGGTGGCGAGTCCGGCAGAGTAGATCACGGGAGTCGCCCAGTTACCCGGAGACTCGTTGCTGGTGCCCGGGAGGATTATCCCGGTCCCGATGGAATTGGTAAACCCATACGTATCGCCGGCCTGGACGAGGCTCGAGTTGAGGACGTCATACGCCGGCAAGGCTTTGGAACCCGTACCGAAGTCATCCCAGGCGACGGTGATCTGGCCATTGTCATTCTGGTTGATCACCAGTTGAAGATGCGAATTATCATTGGGCCCGAAGTTGCCGTTCACACTGACGGTCGTCACTGCACTGAAAGCCAACGATTGTTCGTCAACTGACGGATTGGCAATGGGAGTCCCGACGACCAGCTCGGCCCGGTTTGGATTGAATCCCTGAGCGGCATAGGGATCGGGATTGGCGGGTTCCGTGTCGATGCTGGCCCAGGTGATGTAGACGTTATTCGCATGCGGGTCCGAGGGGGACGTATCGACGGCCATGGCTGGGTCGGTTACCCCGTCGGAGCCGGCAACCCACTGGTAGACGATGCCGTTGTTAGGCAGAGGTTCTTGGCTCGGCGCCGAGCCGGAGAAATTGAACCTGGTCAGGTAAAGCTCGCCGTCAGCGGCACCGGTGGTCTGGAGAGTCAGTACGTAAACATTACCCTGGCCGTCGAACGCGACGCTCGGATCGGTCACCTCGGTATAGTCAGTCGGGGGCGTGGCATTGATGGTGGCGACGTCGCGCTGCGGGGAGGCAACCTCTTGGCCGAGACCGGTCCAGCTCGTCCCGCCATTGGTGGAGTACGCCCCCTCGACAACAGCCGTCGTATGGGGAACAGGGCTCAAACTCGATAAATCGACCCCCCAGACCGCGAAGAGCTTCTGGGAGTCATACGGGTCGATCACCACCGCTGGGCTGTTTGCGTTGCCATCCGTGGAGACGCTCGAAAGTCCCGACAGGTTCACCGCCGCGCTGGTCGCCGTGGCCGCTGGTGTCGTCGCCAGCAGGGTTCGCGACTCCAAGACCTCACTCTCGAGAAAGGCTCTGCGAAGACGCGTCTTCCGGGTTCGCTTCAACCGGGCATCCGGGCGAACCTGACCACGGAACCCTCGGGATGAAACGTCCGATCCGATGCTCCCGTGCGCATGACTGTGTCTCCAGACCTCAAGGTGGGTGTTCGCCCTCTGCACCGCAACGGTTGTGGCGACTGTTTGGATTGCTCCGTCTGCGACGACTGACTGATTGAGTGAAGTTGCAAAGATTTGAGAAAACATGCAGACTCAACGGCCAAGAGTCAAATCCCTCATCATCGGGTTGACGCTTTCACCCGAATGGCTCCTCACCTCATGCCTGCATGCCACCCTATTCGTTGCAAATTACCTCGAATCATGCTTGGCATCATCCATCGATGGTTGCATTTATTTCAAGGGTGCAGGCAGAAAAATTTTTGTTTTTTTTTGGCGCCGCTGGCACCTGCGGCTTTCCACGGTGTCGATCTCTGTCTGCCCCCCCTACCCTTTTCGCCATCCGGCCAATTGCGCTGATTGACTCGGGGGCACCGTTGCCCGTCACCTTCTCTTGGTAGAAACCGCGCGAGGAGACTTCCGCGTACAAGCCAGCCGCATCACCTTGGAAGGCACGGCCTGACCGCCGGCAGCTCGGTCCGCTATCGAGCTTACAGGTAGCGATGTTCGGGGTTGCCGACCGCCATGGTCTCGAGAACGCTAGGCCGGGCAGGCGTCAAGGTGCCATGTCACCAAGCAAACGATGCGTTGCGATCGCCTTGTCTTCTTGACCTCTATATTACCCAGGATCCAAGCCAAGCGGGGAGTCTTTGTCGCTTGAGACCAAGGAGAATTGGCCCCAAGGGTCCAGATTTCCAAGGTCTCAAGTGATCCAGCGATCATTGAATCCAGGTTTGATGGTATCTGCATTAGGTTGATGTGTTGCTTTCTTGCTTCCCAGTTCTCAAGGCTCAACGACACCAAGATCCCCGATGCACCAATCATCAAGGGAGCCAAGGCGGCTGGCGCAAGTTGATCCCAAGTTCATGCAGCGACCATCGCGCCTCATGGGGCCAGGCGGCTTGAAACCATTTTGGCCTGGCCGTCATGAAGCATCGATGAGCTTGAGAGCTTGACAACTTGGAACCTTGGTCGTGGCACCATCGACACGGCTGGTTTCCGAGCTTTCTTGGGATCAAGTTTTCGAGCTCAAGCCGGCCCCGCGGGACAAACCCGTTTGATGCGTCACAGGGATGCCCGGGTGCCGTGAAGCGGCAATGCGGCGATCGCTTGAACCCCACCCCGCGGGCACAGGAACCAAGAGATCAAGGAAGCTTGTTCCGACTGGCATCAAGTTAGTGAACGTCCACGATGAACCAAGAGGCCTGCGAAACTTGGCGCCATGACGTTCCAGGTGGCTCGATGCGTTGCTGCCAAGTTGACGATGAGGCCAAGCTGCCCTAAAAGTCAAGCGAACTGGACCTGCTTGACGACTTGACTCCAAGTTGACCACGGACCATGGCGGTCTGGCCAGCTTGTTGGATCAGTCAGCTTGAGACCTTGAAACCGAGTTGTTTGAGGGTCCAAGTTGCTTGAGCCATCATGGCAGGCATGCTGCCTCGAAACCTCGAAGCCAAGCGAACTAAAAGAGCATGCTGTACCAGGCGCCTTGATTGCCGATAGACCTCTATCAGCAAGATTCCTGCAAACCGTGGTGGACCAGAAACCAAGGAAGCTGGGAACGTGCGGACCTTGGTTCCATGGAGGATTACGACAGTTGGTGATCCAGCGACTCTTAGGAACTTGGGAACTTGGGAACTTGAGATCTCAGAAACTTGAAAGCCAGAAAACAGGGGAACAACAAATCGAGGAAACGGGGTGTCATGGCTCCAAGGAACCAAGGCGGCTGTTCCAGGTTGGTGCCTGTGTGCCTCGGGATGTTCAGAAACTTCGAAAATGGGTATCGCGGCAACTTTCGACATTGAGAACTTGGCATATAGGAATCTACTGGCCGAGGAAACAAGGCACCATGAAACCAAGAGACCCGGAAGACTTGGGCTCAAGGTATCAAGTAAGAAAGGGACCCAGAAGCCTTGGTGTCCAGAGATACTGGAATCAATAAACCAGGGGTCCAGGGAACGTTGGAGCCGTGGAATCGATTTAACGAGAAGCCATGGCCAAGCCGATAAGACGAGGGAAATCGAGACTTACAGGTTGCTGGCGACCGGATGCCGCCAGGCAGGGAAGGGGGGCTTATGCGAAGTGTCGCGGTGACCAACGCGAAAGGAGGCGTGGCTAAGAGCACGACGGCGATCAACCTTGCCGCGGCGCTGGTGGATCTCGACCAGCGTGTCCTGCTGATCGACGCCGACCCTTCGGGAAACGCGGCCCTTGGTTTCTTCCCTCGGGGCACACCCCCCGTGGGGCTGGCCGATGCATTGCTCAAGGGGCAACGGCTTGAGGATGTCGCCGTGGCCACGGCATACGAGGGTCTGGATATTGTGACGCCCGGGGATCGGCTTAGCATCTGCTCGGACCAGATGGGATCGGCGCAGGGACTGGGCCAGGGTCGCGAGTTCCGCATCCGCCGCCTGCTCAAGGGGTTGGCCGGATACGACGTGGTGATCGTCGACACCAGCCCCGTTCTGACGCCGTTGAATGTGGCGATCCTCTATGCAGTCGCCGACATCTTGATCCCGATCGACCCGTGCGTCGCCGCACTTGCGGGCGTGCGCACGCTGGAAGAGCTGGTTCGGACCGTGAGCGAGTTCCGCCTGGAGTTTACCGACGCCGGGGCCCTGACCATCAACGGTGTGCTGATCACCCGCGCGGACCGGACCCTGGTCTCCAAGCAGATCGAAGCCGAAGTACGAAACTACTTTGGCTCGCTGGTTTATCCCAGGGCGGTCCCGGCATCGGTGAAATTCCGGGAGGCCTATGCCCGAGGTATCCCTCTGATTTACTACGACCGCTTCAGCGCGGGGGCGGAAGCTTACAGGGCGGCGGCAACCGCCTACCTCGCTGGCCAGGATCAACCGGCGCTCGCCACCAGCACGCCGGTCGATAATGACGAGCCAGACATCGAGGACGATTCCTCCTTGCGGGAGGCATCTTGACATCTCCAATCCCCCCCACCGTGCCGATTTCCGATGGCCCTGACAGAGGGCGGATGGCAGGTCGCATGTGGCAAGAACCTGATCGTCGAGGATGCACAGGCGTGATTCGTCGAGGGACTGATGAACGCGGGGGGCCTTGACGATCAATTGAGCATGTTCATTCCGGGTGGTTGAGCCAGAGCAGACGGACGTCGGTATCCCTGAGGACCGGTGATTCAGATGGGCGGGGAGGCAGACCATGAGCAGCCCGACGCGACGGGGGGGGATTCCGGGTCCTGAAAGCCGGACCGGCCTGACCCGTCCCAGCATGACCGAGGCCGAATTCGAACGGCGGCTTGGCACTCAGGCGGGTGGGCCCGAGACCCAGGCAGCAACAGCGATGGGGAACGATTCGATCGAGGGGGCTTCCACCGCTGAGACCAACCCTGCGTCCCGCTCGCCCGTAGCCACGTCACGGTCGCGGACTCCGCGGACCAAACCTGCCAAGCCCAGGCGAGTTCAGCGGATGTTTGCCATCGAGGAGGAGGTCGACAAGAAACTTTGGCTCTATGCCATCCACATGGGCAAAGATCGTTCCGAGGTTGTCAACGATTTACTTCGGCCGATCGTCGCTTCCATGGTTCTGTACGACTCGCGGGATCGCCGCGGTGGGCGCAACTCCGAGCTAGCCATTGACCGGACCAGCGACGCCGAGAGCGACCTTCAGAATTGAAGGCCAGGGGCAGGATACACGTTCGGGTGTGGGCTACTCGATCATGGCGAATCGCTTGTAAGATCAGCGCTCTAGCCCGAGTTTCCTACTTAGCAGCGGACGTATTTTTAACCTGTTTTGTCACAATGCGATGCGCGCAGAGAAATGTTACCCTAACTCATGGTGTTTCTCTCGTTCAAGGCCCAGGATCCCGATCAATCGCTGCTGCCTTGACGACAGCCGAGTCAGAACTGTTTGTTGCGGCTGGTGCTTGGTTTTTCCTTTCTTGGGGTACAGGTTGACCACTTCACGAATGCCGTCCAACTCTGAGAGCAGCCGTCGCAGAGAAATATCCAGCCCGGCCCGGCGGACGCGGCGCCACATCACCGATCGCAGAAGTTGGGCCATACTGCAATACAACCCGTGAACACGCAGCTTGGAGTCCGTCTCCTTGAAAACATCCTCGATCAGATACTGGCTTCGGTAGGCCTCGATGATCCGCTCATCGGACCATTCCGCCCGGTTACTGATCAGGATGGTCTTGCCCAGATGCGTCTCCGCGATGCGGTTCAGGGCCTTGGTGTCAATGTCGTAGGTCAACTGCGGGTGGCCCTTGGGGTCGGCCGCGATAGTGACCTGGATTGCATCCTTGAGGTACTGGCGGCGCAAAATCGACCGGCACTTCTGTCCCACCGACGCCAGGGTCGGTCGCTTGCCGCCCTTGATCAGCCCGGCAGCGCGGCCACCCAGCCGCCCTTGTAGCTCGGATAGCCGTTTGTTCGCTTTCGCGACATCATTCTCCAAGGTCATCCACTGCGTCTTTGCCAGGTTCGGATTGGAGGTGACAACCAAGACCCGTTCAGAGCCAGCAACGGTCTTGATCACGCGAAAAGCCTTGGTGCCCTTCAAGCCCGGACTCGCGCACGCGACAAATCGCGAATCCGTGTGCGGGACTGCGGCCAACTCGGGATGTTCCTTCAGTTTGACCGAGCCCACGAATTTGAGGTGTAAGGAGTCCAACAGGCTGAAGTTATCGGCGGAGTTGTTTCCCTTGTCGAAGATCAGGGTCGTTTCGGGGACGGCCGTCGCTTCACCGGCCAACTCGCGGAAGAAGTGATGAAATCGGTTGAGGACCAGCGAAAACTGTCGGGCGTCGTTGCGGTTCCCTTCATAGACGTCGTAGAACAACGGCAATTGGCCATCGGCGGCACAGAACAGGGCGTAACTCACTTGCCGGAGGTTGTCGCGTCCTTGTTTGTTCTTGCCTCGGGCGGCCAGGCTACAGCGAGTGTTAAACGTGTCGAGGAAGGTGTAGAAGTTCGTGCCGTCGTAGCAGATCGAGGACAGGTCGATCCGCTCGCGATCGACGACGTCCTTGACCAGGTCCTTCCAGATGGCAGTTGCCGCCGCGGGCTTGACCGCATCCATGTGACCCCAGAACCGCTGCGAACTCAGGGAGGACTGGGAGGCGGCTGGGAGATGTCGCCGCAGAACGGTTTGGGAGAACCAGTCCCACATGGATCGCTTGCTGCGAGGGCTGATCGCTCGGTTGATCGCGGCGATTGCCAGGTACTGACCGGTGGTCAGTCCTTGCCGCCGTTTGGGACAATGGCGGTCAATGTGCCCAACGAGCCCAGCATGCGTGGCTTCCTGCCAGAGGGCCTGCGACAATCCCCACTGGAACACCTCGGCGCAAATTGGAGCCGGCCCGGTCCCTTGGCAGGCCGCAACAATATCTTCCAGCTTGCCGAGATATTTCTGCCAGACGCGTCGACAGCGGTTGTCAACGCGTGCCCAATGGGAGTAATAGTAGTAGGTGTGCCCCTTAACCCGTTTTGCTTCCAGCCGTTCCATCGCCGCCTCCTTGCTGGTGGTGCGACGATGATAGGGCATACGGAATCGCGTTTCAAGCTGAATTTAAAGGGGTAAAACTCCAAAACAAGTTAGGGCATACAGACCCTTCACCCTAAATCATGTCCCCGTCGAAGTTTACCGGCTTTGGACGCAGATAACTAGGAAACTCGGGCTAGCCAACCGATCGTGGCTAGTGGTTGGATTCAGAGAAGAGCATCGCCTGGCTCGGATGGTTGGCGGCCTGCTGGTGTTGGTTCTCCAGGGCGGCCAGGCAAAGAGGCTCGAGCATGTTTTTCCAACGGCTCAAGCCCGGATTCTGTGCCTTGACGGTGGCCAGTATGGCTTCCCGTTCGGCGGGACAAAGCTGTTCCCAGGCTGTGCGAAGTTCGGCCTCCCGGGCCTGGTCCCGTTGGGCTTGAGTGTCTGCATCCGCCTTTTGCCGGGCCTCGTAGCCCGCGCGCCGGGCCTGTTCCAGGGCGCGGCGGGCTTCATCGGGTTGGGATTGATAGTCTCCAGGTACCTGATAATCGGATCGGATCGAGGCGACCAGATAGCCCGGGGGATTCTTACCAACTCGCTTATCCCCGTTGCGAATCAGCCAGTCGAAGACGTCGATCTTGGCGCGAATCCGGGCAGGGGAATGGGTGCCGACCAGTTCCTGGGCGGTCTTGGCCGTAATTCCCCGGGCCTTGAGGCACTCGACCAGTTCCACGGGCTTCTGTAATTCCTCGGGAGCTGGATCCACAGCGGCACTCGTGCCCCGGATCAAGATGATTCGCCAGGTGCCTCGCTTGACATAAGAGTATCGTTCTTCCGCACTGAGCGGCTCAAGGAAGCCGAGTTGCTGAAGTTCTTCAAGGGCCGGTTTGAGCCGACGTTTGAGCTCGGTGGGTGCGTAAGAGCGGCTCAACCCGATGTGCTCGCATGCAAGAGTCCGCAAGTCGAAGTCGAGCCGGCATCGGCGGTAGAACCGCTTGTCCAGGAAACGATACATCCGTTTAGTAGTCGGTAAACGAAGCCTGAGATAGAACTCCAGGTCGAGTTGCTTGAGGTTGCCGCTCTGAAAACTCTGGAAGATCACCTCGTTCCAGCGAAAACTCGACAAGGGCAGGGGGGGTCTTTCGGTTCTTGGGCCGGTTCGTTCGCCTTTGCTCATCTTCCCCGAGCGGGACGACGTCCGCCACCGCTCACGGTCGTAGAGGGTTACGTTATCGAGCACGTGAAATTGTTCGTCGACCCAGCTCTTGGCCGAATTGTCCCACCAGGCTTTCTCGTACATCAGAACAACGCCCACCCACCGGTGCAGTGCCTCCTCGATGCGCCGGTAGCTTTGGCCGCTCTGCGGCCAGCCCAGGAGCGCGATCAACTCATAGCGCGAGAAGTGAACGCGTGGGTCCGTGAAATTGCTCCGTCGCTTGGTGAGCTGGATCAGTCCCACCAGAACCTCGTCGTCGAGGGAGGTTGGCAAACCGTGTTTGTGCGTTCCCATGATCGTCAGCCGCCGGACGATCGGCTGGCTGTCCCGCCGCTCCAGCCGATCCTCAAACACCAGAGTCGTTTGGCCGTCAGGAATACGATCGCTCAACGCGGCAATCGGAAACTCGGCCAAGTTCAGCTCATCCTTCCAGCCGGCGTCAGCCAGCGAGGGGTTTTCGTCTCCTGGCTGCCCGCTATCACCGACTTCTTCGACGGGCACGTCCCACTCATCCATTCCGTTCCTCCTGGTGCCCAGAACTTCGAGTCCTGTTGGCGATCCGTACCGTCTGCCGTTTGCCCTGAGTGAGAAATCAAGAAAACAACAACAAAATGGCTCCTGCCGTGTTGTTGCCTCTTTGTCTTAAGCAAGAGTCTAAAGCAAATTCTCCGCAACGCAAGAGGTTAGAAAAAAAGAACTTACAGACGGTAAGTATGTCCGGTTTATCGGTACTGGTATGTCTCAAACATCGTGAATGCAGCGGCAAAGTATGTCCGGACAATCGCCCAAAGCATGCCCCGTTAATCGCTAAACCGCCTCGATTTCATGCTCCGTTTATCTTAGTAAACGCATGTATCGTACGGTTGAAGTATCGCTAGTGGATGAGCGCTGCAAGGCGAACGGATCCTGGTATGTCCGGTTAATCGTTATGCCTATCCGATCAGATAGATTGCATGGAATCAAAAGAGTGGCCAGGAGTCACCAGGTGGCCGGTACCGAGGACCAACTCATTGTTTTGGGAACCAGGCAAAGTATGTCTGGTGCATCGGTGGGCTTTGACGCACAGGTCCTGCTTGAGAACCAGGGAAACTATGCCTGGTACATCCGTATGAACGGATGCACCCTATAAGTAGCAGGAACCCGGCAAAGCTTGTGAGGAAGTACGTCCGGTTAATGTCATGTACGCCTGCGCTAGGAGTCATGAATCGGCCGGCCCAGGATAAACCATGTCCAGTTCATCGGTATCGAGTTTCGCGCAAGAATCGTGGGCTGGGCGCTTTGGTAAAGTCCATGTAGGTGCAGCAGCCAACACAGTGAGAAGCCGAGGCAATCTATGTCCGGTTAATCGGTAGTCGACAAACTGTCCCGGCAGCCACTGGCGCCATACCCGGAAGATCGTCTTCAAAGCGTGACCTGCTCCAAGCCGGTGCGTGGTTCTGAATCATCGCGGAACCGGGTGGGTCATCACGTCCGGTTGATGTTTCGGGGAACGAACCGTAAGCTCTAGAGGTGTCGAGTTCAGCGACGCGTGACACCGCGGCCAGAGCTGACACCTGATGTGCAACCTACGTTGAGGACTAATCCGGATGGGTGCGAAGACTGTCAAGCGGTTGGCGATTCTGGTCGCGACGATCCTCGTTGCAGGCTTGTCGATTTTCTTCATCCAGAGATATCAAGTTAGCAGGATGGATCGGTCGGTGCTCGCTCAGGCCAAGCGGGCGGAGGAGGGCGGGAACTTCGAGGACGCAGCGCGGTTTTATCAGGAGCATCTCGAGGTCGCAACCGACGATCCGGAAGCGAAATTGAAATATGCCGACGTCCTTCTGAAGGGATCCAAGGATGACGCTCGTCGGCAGCAGGCCGCTCAGATCTATGAGCAGTACGTCAATCGTTTTCCGGCCGAGAAAAAAGATGTTCGCCGCCGTTTGGCGGAGTTGTACGTCGAGACGGGCCGATACGACAAGGCTCGCCAACACCTTGAAATCCTCTTGAAACTCGAGCCAAAGGATGGCGCCCTTCACTTCATTCTCGGGCGATGCCAGGAGGCGTTGAATGAACCCGCTCGGGCGGTGGAATCATACCGTGATGCCATCAAGTCTGACGGACCACAGCGGCCAGAAGCCTCTTGGCGGCTAGCAGCCGTCCTTCGAAGCCAACTCAAGGAGTCTAAGGGTGGGACGGATAGGGCTGAGGCGGAAAAACTCATTATTGATGAGGCGAACGGGCTCATCGAAGAGATGGTGAAAGCCAACCAGGAAAACTACCAGGTGTACCTGGAGCGTGGACGCTATTATCGCCAGTTCGGTTCCCCGGAGGAACGGAAATCCGCCAAGGACGATCTCCAGCGCGCGCTCAAGATGGCCCCCAACGATCCCAAAGTGTACACGGAGCTGGCCGCGCTCGAGCGGTCATCAAAGAACTTTGAAGAAGCGCGCCGGGTTATCGAAGACGGTCTCAAGGTCTTACCCAACGATCCCACGCTTCACCTGGAGCGGGCCAATGTGGAAATGTCTGGCTCGTCTGGCTCGATCGACAAGGCGATCACGAGTCTGCGCCACAGCTTGGAACTCCTTCCCGACGATCCAATGCTCCATGGGAACCTGGCAGGATTTCTGGCACAACGTGGTGGAGATCCTTCCGAGCTCCTGAAGCAAATTGGGGAACTGAAACGACTGAACCGCTCGCCGGTTTCGATCGGCTTTCTCGAAGCAAAGTATCTGATCAATTGCAAGGAATGGAAAAAGGCAATTCTATCCCTGACCAGACTCCAGCAGCTTGTGGAGCAGTTACCGACGGAGGATTTAAAAGCGCAGGTCCAGGATCTGCTGGCCCAGTGTTACCGCCAGCTCGGTGATCGTGATCGTGAGCTCGAAGCGTACAAGAGTTCCATCCGGGCCAACCCGAAGGATTTGCAGGCACAGTTGGGGCTGGCCACGAGCTATGCGGCTCGGGGTGATCTTGACGCTGCGATCAAAGTATATCTCCAGCTCTTGGATCAGTTACAGCAAGAGCAACGTGAGGCGGAGCTACTCCCGATCCGCGGTCCGCTAGTCCAGTTGTTGATTGCGCGAAACCAACAATTGTCGGTGGGGCAGCAAAACTGGAAGGAGGTGGATGATCAGATCAAAATGGCCAAGAAATCCGCTCCTCAGTCAAGCGGTTTGGTGATTCTCGAGACCGAATCGCTCGTGGCCCAAAACAAGATTGACAAAGCCCAAAAACTGCTGGAGAACGCTCGCTCGCAAACTCCTCGGGACGTCGAGTTGTGGGTCAAGTCGGCCGAGGTGTTGCGTCGGCAGCGAAAATTCGATGATGCCCGGAAGTTGCTGGATCAAGCTCAGAAGGCGCTCGGCGACAGCGTCGCGCTGCGGCTCGAGCGATCGCGGCTACTGATGGTTCAAGGAGGCGCTGATCTTCCCAAGGCTCTCGGCGCGATGGCTGATAATACTGCCTCATTTTCGCCCGCTGACCACCGCCACTTGCTCGAGGAGCTGGCCCAGGAAGCCACTTTCTTGAACGATCGCACCCTGGTCACCGATCTCTGGTCGCAAGTGGCAAAGCTCGCTCCCAATGACCTCGAGCCTCAACTACGCCTTTTCGATCTGCCTCTTCAAGGGAAGAACAAGGCCGACATCGAGTATCGGCTCAATGAAATCAAGCGGATCGAGGGGGCCGATGGGTCAAACGGAAAATACGAGGAAGCTCGGTATACGATCTGGCAGGCCGCGAACACCACGGACCCGTCGGAGCAGGCAAAGCTACGTAGCACCGCTCAGTTGCTGCTCAACGACCTGATGTCGCGGCATCAGGTTAGGCCGCAGGTTCCCCGCATGCTGGCCGATCTGACGCTGGCCGACCTGTCCCAGCCCGATCTCAGCGACAGCGAAAAAAGGGACAAGCAGTATGAAGCAGCCAAACTGTATCTTCAGGCCATCGAGCTGGGGCAAAGAGACCTGGACACCATACGCCGAGCCACCGATTTGCTCTACGTCACGAACCACAACGACGAGGTCATCAAGTTCTGGACTCAGTCTCCCAACGCGAGCACCGCGGGTAGCGATCTCCTCCGGCAGGTCTCGGCCGAGGCGTTCCGCAACCGTGAGTATAAGGGAGCACTCGAACTGGCGCTGAGAGCGAAAGAGGCCAACCCTGACGATTTTCGTGAGACTCTCTTTCTGGTCCAGATGCTGATTGCCAATCAGCGTCAGGATGAGGCCGAGAAAGAACTTCGCGAGGCTGTCAACGCGACTCCGTTGGATCCCGCCCGGAGGATCGCCCTGGTTGAGTTCTTCACTTTAACCAAGCAGTTCGAGAATGCCGAGAAGGCGGTCCTTGAAGCCGAGTCAGCCCTCAAGGAAAAGCCTCTTGGACCTGCCCGATGCTGCGAGGTACTGGCGCGAGCTTACAAGACTGCCGGCCAGGATGACAAGAAATCCGAGGCGTGGCTTGAGAGAGCAGGCCGCTGGTACAAATCGGCTCGTAGTGCCCAGCCCAAGGACCTATTCGTATGGCGTCAGTACATCGACTTCCTCTTCCGCTCCGGGCAGATCAAGACGGCGCGCGATGCTCTGGAGAATATGGTTGGCAGCGACGTGGCCGAACCCGACGATCGCTTCAGGCTGGCCTCAATGTTCAGCAAAGACGGTGAGTGGACAAAAGCTTATGATCAGTACGGAAAACTCCTGAAGCAGACCGAGAACCCACGCAATCCTGAAGTCCTCAAGCGTCGTCCTGACTACATCGCGCAATTCATTGACGAGTTGCTCAAGCGTTACCAGAGCGACCAGAGGCAGGAGCTGTTGAATGAAGCCCAGGATCTCATCGCGGAGCTGAAGACTCTTCGCCCCGACGCGTTCAACGTCGTGGTATTGCAGGCTCGGCTCTTCAAGGCTCAAAATCAGATCGGCAAGGCGATCGAGCTAATCCAGGCGATCGCCAAGCGTCCCGACCTGTCTGACCCGGTGTGGCAGCTCCTGGCCAAGCTGGCCGACCAACTGGGCGAGACCAAACTCGCCGAGAAGTTGTTGCGACAATTGGTGGAGAAGTCAGACCGTCCTCAGAACCGTCTGGCACTGGCCGTCTTCCTGGGTCGCCAAGGCCGGGTCAAGGAAGCACTCGACCATTGCGAGCAACTCTGGAACGCGACGACCAACCCCGAAGAGCTCGTTAAAGGCACCCTGGACGTGCTTTGTTTTCCTGGTGGCGACCGCGATAAGACGCAGTTCGACCGTGTTGCCTCGTGGATGGAAAAAGGGCTGGAAAAACAACCCAAGTCCCCCCTTCTTGTGATCGGACTGGCCGGTATTCGCGAGCGCCAGGGACGATTCCAGGATGCCGAGGCTGTGTACGCGCAGGGCGTTCAGCAAGGACAGAATAACGCGACCGTGCTGAACAACCTCGCCTGGCTGATGGCGCTGAGGAAGGGCGATGAGAACAAGGCCCTCGACCTGATCAACCGCGCGCTCAAACTCGGCGGACCGATTCCTGAACTACTCGATACTCGCGGAGTCATCAACACGAAGCTGGGCAAAAGCAAGAGTGCCATCGAGGACCTCACCAAGGCAACCACCCTTGACCCCAAGGGCCCGAAGTACTTCCACCTGACGCAGGCCTATCTTCAGGCCGGCAACAAGCAGGCCGCTGCGGAGTCTTGGGCCAAGGCACGTTCCCGAGGGTTGACGCCCGATGGACTTCACGCTCTAGAAGTCAGCGCTTACCAGCAGGTTCTTGGAGAGCTTGGTACACGCTGAGGTGATTTCGGGAACCCGAGCGTTCGGGTTCACTTCCGGCAGCTGGTCTCAGTCCAGGGGCCCGGGCTGGTCCGGGTTGTTCCGAGTCTCCCGGATCAAGTCCTTGAGATAGCGGCCATAGTCGTTGGGAAGCTTCTGGGCGAGGAGTTCCACCTGGGAGGCGGGAATGAATCCCATTCGGTAAGCAACCTCCTCGATGCAGGCGATCTTGAGGCCCTGCCGGGATTCGATGGTCTCCACGTAGTTCGCCGCCTGGATCAGCGACACCACAGTGCCGGTGTCAAGCCAGGCGAATCCTCGGCTGAAGACTTCAACCCGGAGTTGCTGGCGCTCGAGATAAACCCGATTGACATCGGTGATCTCGAGTTCACCACGGGGCGAAGGACGCATCGCAGCGGCGATATCGAGGACCTCTTTATCATAGAAGTACAACCCGGTTACCGCGTAGTGCGATTTGGGACGAGCCGGTTTTTCCTCGATCGAAAGAACGCAGCCTTCGACATCGAACTCGACAACGCCATAGCGCTCGGGATCCTTGACCGGATAGGCGAAGACCGTTGCTCCGCTGGTTTGGTCGCTCGCGCGTTTCAGCATCCCCTGGAATCCTTGGCCGTAGAAGATGTTGTCTCCCAGGATCAAGGCGACGTTGTCTTCACCTACGAACTCCCGGCCAATGAGAAATGCCTGGGCCAATCCACCGGGACTTGGCTGCACGGCGTACCTGATGGTGAGGCCGAGCTGTCGTCCATCCCCCAAGATCCGCTCAAAATTCTTGATGTCGTCTGGCGTGGATATCAGGAGAATCTCGCGAATGCCGGCAAACATCAACGTCGAAAGGGGATAGTAAATCATCGGCTTGTCGTAGATAGGCAGAAGCTGCTTGCTGACGGCTCGGGTAATCGGATAGAGCCGAGATCCCGAACCACCGGCCAGAATGATGCCTTTGCGAAACATGCTTGGAGGTTCCCACGGATTTTCAGGTCTTGGAGTACCACGGGCCGTGCGCCTTTGCACCATCCCTCAGCATTGTACCAACTGGCGAGCGATCTGAGGCCGTTCCGTTGCTTTGGGCAGACAGCGAGCCCGTGGCAGCAGATTTCCCCATTCTCTCATGGACAGGAAATCCGCGGTCTCTGATAATGGATCATGACAGCAATCTGTGCATGAATTTGCTGCCCGCCAGCAGTCAAGATGTTCCTGGCATCGCTAGAAAATCAACAGCCTCGATCAAACGACACGTTGAGCTAACGTTCCACCCAATCAAGGTGGTCGGTCGCCAGAGTTTTCCCCGACCACACCGTCGGGATTCGATTATCTTATGAATGCATTTATGAAGGCCTGTGAAATTGCAGGGCCGCTTCAGCTTGCCGTTCGAGGTCCAAGCCCGAACGAAAGTGCAGTACGGCTGTTGCACCAGCCATTTGCACTGGTTGGTCGTGATCAGCGTGCGGACGTGTCTCTCGATCACAAGCTCGTCAGCCGGCGACACGTGTATTTGCAGATTGTGGAGGGTCAGGCGTTCTGGCTCGATCTGGATAGCAGATCCGGAACGTCTGCTGAGGGACAATTGCGGAAGTTCGGCTGGCTTGAGGCTGGAAAGTCGATCTGGATCGGGCCGTACGAGCTAGAGCGGCTGGCAAGTTACGGTCCGGATCCGGGGAATCGCGAAACCAGGCCGGGACCGCGCGTCTCACCGCTGGTGGCTCGATCCTACGACGATCAAGCTCTGCCCGATGTCTCCCTGGAGTTTCTGAACGGGCCTTCACGTTCAGCGTGCTGGCCGATGAACCGGGTGATGTCCTTGATTGGCTCGGCCAGTGGCTGCAAGTTCCGCCTTGCTGACCCCAGCGTTTCACCTTTCCACTGCAGTTTGCTGCGAACCCCCGGGGGCTTATGGATCGTTGATCTGCTCGGGCCTGATGGGATTAGTGTCAATGATGCTCTGGTGCGTTGTGCGCTGCTTGCCGCCGATGATGTGCTGAGAATTGGTCGCTACCGCATCCGTATGCGGATCCGATTTGCCAGCCGGGTTTCTGATCGGTCTGCTTCCGAGGAGAGCCGGCGCGTCCCGATTGCAGAGACTCGCCCTACAAGTCAACTTCCGCTTACTCCTGTTTTCTCCGACGGCGACTCAGCCGGCTCGCCGTCCCCGGCCGCACACTCATGGCAGGTGCTGGCTTCAGAGGTCCTTGCGTCACGAGACTCCAGTGGGCAGGCAACCAGCATCGAACGCATCTCCCCCGCCGTCCACGTGCCGAGCCGGCTAGAGAAGGGAGAAATCACGGAATCGCTGCTAGTACCGCTGATGAACCAGTTCGGTCAGATGCAACAGCAAATGTTAGATCAGTTCCAGCAGGCAATCTCAATGATAGTTCAGATGTTTGGCACCTTGCACCGTGATCAAATGGCGACAATCCGTGAGGAGCTCGATCAACTCCGTGACCTCACCCGTGAATTCCACGCGATAAAGCTTGAGTTGGCCGCACGTTCCCAAGATCAGACCCCCGTAGTTCTGGCCAGCACTTCGACAGCGTCAGGCGATTCCCAGATTTCGGGAGTGGGATCGAGTGTTCAGGAACGGATCGAGTCTGAAACTGATGCCAGGGTAACCGCGGCGGCCGCTCGAACTGCTCCAGATATCGCGTCGGTCTCGCCGATTTCGTCGGCGGACGATGGTTCGGGGGTCGCTTCTTCAACCCAGGCTCCGCTCAGTCCCTCTGGTTTCGAGCGCCTCGAAGTCAAACAGGCTCAACCACAATCGGGGGAATCAAACCTGAAGTCGGAACGCGATGTCATGGTTTGGCTTCATCAGCGAATGATGGTCTTGCAGCAGGAACGCGAGTCGCGCTGGCGGAAGATACTCAAGCTCTTACCCGGCCTTTCCTGACCGCCATGGAACCAGTGGCGCAGGGCTTTACAAGCCGTGAAACAAGGAAGCCTCCAAGGGCAGGGCCAATGGAGGCTCGTGTGAGTTTGAATTCCGGGCATTCGGGGGACCGAGCGCTGCGGGCTCGAGTGGGATCCGGAGTGATGAAAATAGCTGAATTTAAGGCTTAGTAAGCACCGCGGCCAACCAGCACAACCACGAAGGTCTGAAAGATGATCTGTAGATCCCAGGTCCATGACCAGTTCTGCGCATAAGCGACGTCCAGCTTGACCATGTTGGCGTAATCGACTTCACTCCGGCCTCCCACTTGCCAGGGACCCGTGAGGCCAGGCATCACTTGAAGGCGACGGGCGTAACCTACGTGATCCAGAGCCCGAAGCTTGTCGCTGTCTCGAAGCTGAAGCGGACGCGGACCGACCAAGCTCATTTCTCCGCGTAGCACATTGATCAACTGGGGCAGTTCGTCCAAGCTGGAACGCCGCAGGAAACGTCCTAGGGGCGTGACACGCGGATCGTCACGAAGCTTGAACAGAACACCTCCTGACGATTCGTTATTCTTCTCCAGATCATCAAGACGCTGCTCGGCATCGACGACCATGGTCCGAAACTTGAGTACCCAAAAAAGCCGGCCACGGTAACCTCGCCGCAACTGACGGAAAAAGACAGGCCCCGGCGAATCCAACCGAATTAGCAGCGAAAGGACCAGGATCACAGGAGCCAGCAGTACCAATCCAACTAACGCGCCGGCCAGATCCATCGATCGTTTGACGGTGTAAGGGAGCACGAACGACAAAAACCAGGCAGATCGTAAGCGAAAAGACGCTTGCAACTGAAGCTCATCCCGGATGATCGTCACCGGCTCGTAGGCTTCCAAACCTAAGGAACTCGTCGACGATGAAGACAGGAAGTTCATCGGTGCACATTCTCCGTGGGATACGTCGCCCTGACAGGCCATGATTCATAGATGCTTGTTCCATGTTGCGCTGGACTCGGCTGCACTCAACTCGAATCAGAGCTTGCTTGATGAATGCATTGTGTATAATAGGGAATAAGGAATCAACTTAGCATGGCTTTTTCAAACGGTCAACCATTGTACGGCAGAGCGTTGATTTTTGGAATCAATGCCTTGCCATCGTGCGGCCGCCATCCATGAGAATTGGCCGAGTCGGCTGGCCCGATGCGTGGAAATTTCGCGCTGAGTATCAATGAGTCCCCTCCAGCTTTCCGTGACGAAATGGTATCGTGTGTTGAGTTGACGGGCCGGAACACTCGTGTGGACGTTCGTTGGTTCTTGTCATCGCTGTTTGTGGGCAAGGTCGCACACCCGAGTCGGTCTCGAGACGTCAAGATCGAGGCGATCGCAGAGGCTCGAGACCGAGATTTCCTGCTGTGCGGCACGTGTGAACCACCGATCATGCCGGTAACTTGAGCGGGCAGCCGGGTTGGGCCTCTGGATCAAGGAGAAGCAGACGTGACAGCGATTGATCATCCGAGAGTCTCGGTGGCCCTGCCCGTGCACAACTGTGAGCGCTATGTCGCCGAGGCCATCGAGAGTATCCGGGCCCAGACCTTCACCGACTTCGAGTTCTTGATTGTTGACGATGGATCGACCGACGGCACGCTGCCGATCCTGCACCGCTTTGCCGCAAGGGACAGCCGGATCCGCGTGATCAGTCGCCCGAATACCGGAATCGTCGGGGCTCTCAATGAAATGTTGGGCTTGGCCCGCGCAGATCTCGTCGCCCGGATGGATGCCGACGACGTTGCGCTGCCCGTTCGTTTCGAACGTCAGGTCCGTTTTCTGGACGAGCATCCCGAATGCGTAATGGTCGGCAGCCGCGTGACCATCATCGACCCCGACGGAGACGAATTGACCGAGATGGGCGATGCGCTCAGCCATGAACAGATCGTCACAGACCTGCTCAACTATAAAGGACAAATGGTCTATCATCCGGCGGTAATCTACCGGCGCAAGGCGGTGCTCGACCTGGGAGGATATCGCCCCGGGTACCGCGAAGCCGAGGACCTGGACCTGTTCCTCCGGTTGGCGGAGGTCGGTCAGATTGTCAATCTGCCCGAACCGCTCCTGAAGTACCGCGAGCACCGGGCGAAAGCGGGAATTTCCCGCTCAAAATACCAGAGGAGCTCAGTCATCGTGATCCTCGAGGAAGCTCGCAAGCGACACAATTTAGGCCCCGTACCGGAACACGTCTCCAGCCAGGCCTCGCTTTCCGGCGATCCGTCTCAGATCTACCAGACATGGGCCTGGTGGGCCTTGATGTCCGGTCATATCGCCACCGCGCGCAAGCACGCGCTTACCTGCATCCGCCGCGCGCCGCTGTCTCTCTCCACCTGGCGTCTCGTCTACTGCGCGCTTCGGGGCCATTGAGAAGCGATTGGAAGAAGCGCGCGAGCTTCGTAAGCGTTCGGCCGAACTACGCTAGGCGGGCATGGTTGCCTGGCCCCCGGATGGCATCTGACGCGATACCGGGAGAAATATCATGCTTGGGTATTGACGCGCTACGCGAGCGTGGGCCATCTCGACATCGACAGCAACTGGGAACTTCTGGCGGAGCTTCTCCCCGACCGTTGGTTGCCGCCCACGGCGACCGTTGCGAGAGCCGCGACGGAGAGTGGCCAAGCAGTTGAGTTCGCCGACTGAATCACTGGCCGCCGAGGACGAGCATGTGGCCCTGAAGACGCGAGCTTGTAAGGGCATCCTCAGAGCCACGGTCACTGAGGGGCCGCTGTCGAGTGTAGCATCGGGTGAATCGGGCTGACTCGCACCGGTTGGGAAATGGTGATCGGGCTTGGCTGATCGGCAACCTAGGCGCCGCCGCTGCCGCCTGCGGGGGGGGGGGACGGGGTTTACCGAACGGACACGACAAGACATGGGAGGATGACGAGCCAGGAGATCCAGGAGTACATCGACTAGGTTCTCAGACCTGTGAGCCACGTTCCAGAGACGGCCTGCTCAAGCGAGCCAGATCAGTCCTGTCGGACTGCCTTCGTCACTGGTCAGCGGGTCTGAACAAAAACGCACGCCCTTGAATAAACGGGTCGAACGAGGGGGCCAGCCGCACGGACGCGATACCGTAGTAGTCCGCAAGGCCCTGGTTGACCCAGCTCTCGGGCTGTTTCGAGATCGGATCATCGCTGAATGACTTTGGGACGTTGGGAATGCCTGGGAGGACGACGTCCTTGGACCCGGCAAGTCTGGCCTGGCGACAGCGCTGCTCCCGGCTCAGAAGAGCCTGTCGATAGGATTGGAGCCTGCCGTGGAGGAAATCGCCCAGCCCGGCTCGCGCGTTGCCGGTGGTAACCAGGGAGAGAGCGAAGACCAGCAGAGCCCCGACGAGCATGAACTCAGCGAACCAGTCAGCCCGAGGATCAGGTCCAGGACTGAGACCTGGGACCCAGAGCCAGATATTCACAATCCAGCCAACGAGAAAGATCGTGTAGGCGCTGCCCGCCGCGCGTCCCGGCGGGTTTGCACAATAGAACCAGACAGGTGCGGAATACCAGGCGACAATCAGCAGGATCCAGACGAGCAGAGCTATCCATCGTAGTCCGCGGTAGCCACGGTCAGATCCGTCAAGGGCAGGTCCTTTCAGCCTCCGGTAAAGAATCAGTAGAACCGATGCGCTGAGGAACTTGACATCGGTGAGCCACTCTGTGAAGGAGACGACCAGTCCCTTGACCACGATCCTCGATACCATCGAGATTCGCTCCTGCATACGAGTGGGGGGAAGGTTGACGTTGCTCGAAACCCCGGATGCCTGTTCCCGGAGCAACTTGGCACGCTCCTTGTTCCCGGGTGCCGCTAATGTGATCATGAGCCCGAGGATCGCAATGCCGCAGATGATCAGCCAGGCAGGTCGACTCTGGCGTGAGGAGACGAGAGCACCACTCGCCGTGACGATGATGATCGACAGGGCACTCACCTCCAGCAGGCCGGACACCACGAGAGTCAGTGCACTCAGCAGCAAGAGTCGAATGCGTCGCTGTCTGGGTGAAGGCACATGGCGGTCAAGCTCGAGGAGTCCTGCAATAACCAGGATGCCAAGAGCGATCGAGAGCTCGTACGCCAGCGCCGCGCTGAACCAGTAGATGTAGTCGGAAACACCGGGCACACAGTCCAAGAGCACCGCGAGAGTGGCCAAGGACAGTAATGCCGTGTTCAGAACTCCCTTGCTCTCATCGAGGATCGTCCGCCACAAAGCATAGAGACTGCCGAATAGAACGAGCGTGAGCGGGATGATCAGAAGAGGGTAAGCGCGGATTAAGTCGATGTGGGGGAGGAGTAGCCCAACTCCCAAGAAGAAAGCCCATCTCCCGTTCGTCCTGAGGTACATCTCCCTCGTGAAGGTGATCCACGAAGAGTATTCCTTCGCCTGCGCAGCGAGGCAGAAGTCGTCGCCCAGGGGGCCGCTGTAAGACATGGCTAGAACGGCAGCGGTGAGAGAAACGAGCACTGCCATTCCGGCGGCCATACATAACAGCGGCAGAGCGATACGGCTGGCTATACGGGATGGGGCGGCGGAAATTGCTGGCATCAGGCGAGACTCCTCGCTGACCTCAACCAGTGTACGGATGGTCCATCCTCAGCGTACTTCCGATGAAAAGCGGCCGGGACGAGGCCGCCAGAGGATCAATCGCAGGGATTTTGCCACAACCGGACCGAGAGTACCGGAAACCGCAGCCAGCTACCTGTTACACCGTGGTTTGCGTCAAGACGGCGGTGGAGATCAGTGAGGAGTCGCCATCAGGCCCGTCCTTTTTCGGCGCTTGGGGAGTGCTCGTCGATCACAGCTCGCTGGCCGACTGAGCATTGACTTCCGGTGCGATGCGAGTTGCGTCGGCGACCAGGTAACGTGGGCGATTCTTGACTTCGTCGTAGATCCGCGCCAGGTAGAGTCCAATAATACCCAGGCTGATCATGATCAGACTCCCCATGAGAAGCTGCAAGAGAATCACCGTGCTGAATCCTTCAGCGGCTCGATGTCGGTACCAGACGTATAGGGTGTACAGCCCCCAGAAGAACGAGAAGACCAGGAATGTCGCCCCGAAGACGGTAACGATCTGGAGCAATGCCGACGAGAAAGATGTAAAAGCGGTCAGCGCGAGCCGGGCCAAGGTGAACAGGGACCAGCGGGATCGGCCCCCAACTCGCTCGGCAACTTCGAATGGAAGTTGAACCCGTCTAAAGCCCAGCCAGGCTGTCATCCCGCGAAAGAAGAGACTCCGCTCTGGCAGAGACCGCCAGGCCTCGACAACTCGCCGGTCAAGGAGCTTAAAGTCCGACGCGTTTTCCAGATCGAAGCCTGATAGATTTCTGAGGATCTTGTAGAACGTCGTGGCAAAGACTCTGCTGAGGAATGACTCGGATCCTCTGTGGGACTTGACTCCCTCGACGATATCCGCCACGTTGCTCCGCCAGCACTCGAGCATTCTGGGAATCAGTTCAGGCGGGTGCTGGAGATCGCCATCCATGACCACGACGGCCGATCCGCGTGCGAGATCCAATCCCGCGGATACGGCGTGTTCCTTGCCGAAGTTTCGGCTCAGTCGTACCCCTCTCACGGTCTTGTCACTGGCGGCATACTGGCAGATCATCTCCCAGGTGTTATCAGGCGATCCATCGTCGATCACGATGATCTCGTAGCTCTCGGCGGACGACTGGAGGTTGGACTCGATGGTGCTGAGCACCGCCGAGACGTGATCTGATTCGCGGTACATGGGGACGACTACGGAAACCTCCGGTCCTTTGTTGTTCGCCTTGCGCGGCTCGGTCATTGATCGCTCCCAGCGGGTTTTTCAAACGCCATCACGATCACACTGCCGAGGGGCTGGGAGAAGGCAGTTTCCCAACGATGCACTCGCTCGGTGACCGTTCGGCCAAGAACACTGAACCACGGAGCGGCGAGGTTGATGGTGCGAGAGGCGGATATCCGGAAACCGGCTTGCTTCCCCAGTTCGGCCAGCGACCTGCAATTGTAAAACGCAACATGCTGATCCTCACCCATGTTCGGCGTGAGCCGCAGCCGGTCCGTGAGCCATTCGATAATCGGCCATAGACTGCGATAATTTGGCGTGGACACGACGACTCGGCCACCGGGCTTGAGGAGTCGATGGAACGATTGCAGCACCTTGAGCCCTTGGTGCACGTGGATATGCTCAATGACTTCGAGAAAAGCGATTCGGTCGATCGTACAGGCCTCGAACTCGAGCTCGTCCACAAGACCTCGGTGGAATTCAAGGTTGGGCCTCTTGTATTGCCCCTTGGCGAAGCTGATCGCGGCCTCGTTTCCGTCGATGCCGATGATACGCACACCTTCGATAGCAGCCAGACGATCTGCGAAAACACCGGAGCCGCAACCAACGTCGGGAATCAGATTCCCCGGCCGGGGATTAATCCATCGAGCCGCCTCGCGGAGCTTGAACTCGTGCCAGAATCGTTGCGGCGCTCGGCCGCACGTGATGGCGCGATACTGGTAGTCGCCGCTGATGGCGACGGTGTCGCCGGTACGCCTCGAAGCAGACAGTTCTTGTCCGACAAGCATTGGGTCAACCACAGAGAAGTTCCTCATCGCTATCTTAGTTCTTGTTTCGCACTTTTAGAAGAGGGGTGACTGAGCAAAAAAACAGGTCGGCTTCCTCGCGATTTCTTGGCAACCAATCTTGGTTTCTCAGCTCGCAACAAAATACCAAGGCAAGGAGGCCGCCCCATGGAACTTACCGATTCCTTCCTCACCCTGCTATAGAACTTCGGAGACTCCTCGCTGAACTCCACCATTCCAGAGCTGCCAGGATCCGGGTGGCTGGCGGCGGAGCCAGAGGCAACGCCCCAGACGCACAGGCTTCGGCCCTGGGGCTTCCCTCCGGTCAGCCCCAGCCACCCAAGCGTCTTTCCCCATCATGGGATACAACGAATCACGGTGGAGTTCAGCGAGAAGTCTCGAACTTCGCTCCGGTTTTCACGGCCCCGACCTACCAGACATTCGTGGTGATCGTCACGGGCTGGATCATCTCTCAGCGTCACCGCTACGTGATCGAAGTCATCTTCTCCAGTGGCCGTGTCGGAGACGGGCACTGGTCGCGGTTTCATCGCTTCTTCAGCCACGCCGCCTGGGACATCGACACCTTCTCCATGCGCCTGGCCAAGTTGGTCGTCACGATTCTCGCCCCGGGCGCCACTTTCTTCTGGGCCGTCGACGACACCCTCTGTCGCAAACGCGGGCTGACCCTCTACGGTGCCGGCATGCATTACGACCCGCTCATCTCCAGTCGCGCCAAATCCCTGGTCAGTTGGGGACATGACTGGGTCGTGCTGACCCTGATCGTCGCCTTCCCTGCCTGGGCACCGTCCAAAGTCTTCGCCTTGCCCATCGCCATGCGCCTATACCGGAGCCGCCAAGGGCTGACCAAGGGGAAAAAGACTCCGAAGGGGAAAAAGGGCCAGAAGAAAAACTCCAAGCCCAAGCACGATCCGAATCATCGCACTCGACCTGAATTAGCCCTGGAACTCATCATCATGGTGGCCCAGTGGTTCCCCAACGATGAGATCATCGTCTCCGGTGACAGCGCCTACGGAGGTCAAAGCATCCTCTCTCACCTGCCGCCCAACGTTCACCTCATCAGCCATGTGCATCCCAATGGAGCACTCTACGAGCCGGCGCCTCCCAAGAAAAGAAAACCAAAGGACCGGCCCGCAAGAAAGGGGACCGGTTGCCCGGCATGAAGCAATGGGCCAACGATCCGGACCGACCGTGGACTGAACTCAAGTTCAACCAGTTCGGGTTGCATGCCACATTGGCGGTCAAGACGATCCAAGCCCTGTACTACAAGGCGGGAAAGGATCGACTTCTGACCATCGTCTTGACGCGCGACGTGGAAGGGAAACGCCCCGATCAGATGTTCTATTGTACCAAGCTTGATTGGACGCCGAGGCAAATCCTCTTGGCCTACGCTTGCCGCTGGGCCATTGAATGCACCTTTGAAAATTGCAAGCAGTTCTCGGCTTTGGAGGACCCTGCCAATCGTCTTCCCAAGGCCGTCGCGCGCACCGCGCCGATGGCGTTGTTCATCTACACCCTCGTAGTGGTTTGGTTTCACCAGACGGGTCATCACTTTCTACGCTTTCCGTTCCGACCTTGGTACACCAAGAAGGAAGAACCATCGTTCGCCGACATGTTGACGACCCTGAGACGGGTCAGCTACGAGGAGAAAACCCCACAACCGTCTCCAAAACAGACTCGACTGAAAACCTGGATCACCTAGCTCACCGAGCTTCTCAGCCGAACAGGGTAAGGAACCGCGAAAAAATAAATTAAGCAAATTCGTCTTGTAGGAATTCGAGTTTGTGATGATCGTCGGTGCATGCAGGACGCAACAACGATCGAACGGATACGGCAAAAGTACTTGGCT
>JBEKTN010000132.1:0-21287 GCA_049516015.1 Isosphaeraceae bacterium
CCTCGCTCGACACCGGGCTCCGCGTCAGCGAGCTTTGCGACCCATTTCAAAGAACGTCCTCAGGCAGTAGCTAGTGTCCGTCGGAAAATGCACCTGAGCCTGATTTTTCTGGAGTTTCTTTCAGAGATGGATCTCGAAGTTTTGGGGCTGCCGAGTAAGATTTCTGCTGAAAGAGCCGTTTTGCGCGTTCTGAGCGAGGAATCTTCGAGGGAGTGCCCGATGCGAATCGCCTTTGATCCCCAGCGTCGGTTCGATTGTCCTCCGGTCCTTGAGGTCCGGCTCAACACATCGTGTCGCGACGAGATCATTCCCATCCTCAAAGGGTTGCAGCACATTTACAGCCAGTCCGAACTGCGCGATGAACTGCTCGATGCAGTCGCTCAGGACGTCAACGGAACCTCCAGTGCAGACCTTGGCCGTCCCGGGATGACCTACTGGTCGATCCTTGTTCTGGGGGCGGTTCGGCTGGGCTGCAATTTCGACTACGACCGGCTCCAGAATCTGGCCGAAGAGCATCGCTCCTTGCGGCAGGTCATGGGGATCGGCGGCTGGTGTGACGACCAGACGTTTGACTGGCGATGCCTCCGCGACAACATCTGTCTGTTGTCACCCGACACGATTGAGCGGGTCAACCACCTGATCGTGGCCGAGGGCCATCGGCTCGTACCCGAGGCCGCTGAGACGGTCCGGGGCGACTCGTTCGTTCCCGCCACCAACATTCACTATCCCACCGATTCCAGCCTGATCGGCGATGGCTTACGCACGATCGTGCCGCTGGCGGTGCGCCTGGCGAGACTTCTCGGTCTCGGCGGTTGGCGGCAGCGCAAACACTTGCTTCGGACCGTGAAGAAACAACTCCGTGCGATCAACAAGATCGCCAAGGGCAAGGGACGCGACTTTCCCAAGCGGCTTCAGGACGGCTACCGGACGCTCTTGGACTTGGCCGATCGGATTCTGGCCCGAGCGCTGGAGTTGCTCGACCCCGCTCTGATCTCCATCGCTCCCAGCGCCGCTGCGTCCAGAATAAACATGCTCAAGGAGAAATTGACTGATTACCTAAACATGACCATTCATGTCTGTGACTTGGCTCGACGGCGTGTGCTCGAGGGGGAACGGATCGACAACAGCGAAAAACTCTTCAGTCTGTTCGAGCCGCACACTCAGTTGATCATACGTGGCAAAGTTCCTCAACCTCTCGAGTTCGGCCACCGCGTCCTGGTGATCGAGGATGGCGCGGGCTTCGTGTGCCACTATGCGATCTTGCCTCGAGGGGCGGAGGACAGCGAGGTCCTGGTGGAGGAGATGAAGCAGGCGCAACAACGACTGAACGGTCGAATCCGACGTGCGTCGTTCGATCGCGGCTTTCATTCTCCGGAGAATCAACGCGAGTTGGTGAAACTGGTAGAGCAGCCGTGCTTGCCCAAGCCAGGCCACGTTCAGGCTCAGCGTCAGGAGCAAGAGGCCACTGTGGAATTCCGCCAGGCACGGCGGCGTCACCCGGGGATCGAGTCGGCAATTGGCGCGTTGCAGTCTGGCAATGGTCTGGATCGGTGTCGAGATAAGATTGGGAAAGCTGTTGATCGCGCGCGAGGATCCGAAGTGCGAGGCGGGGCAGTCGCGGCGCGGCCGCAACGCGGCCTGAGCTGGTCGGCCCGGCCCCAAAGACGTGGTGGAACCATGGCATCGACACCGTGGTGATTGGCAATTGCGCTGAGATAGTTGCATATTAGACATGTCATCTAATTAAATTCTAACAAGATTCGCGATACTCTACATAATAGTATGCTAGCGATCGACAACATCACCAAGGTTCGGCTTGCGGTTCGGAAGAGAGGGTAGTTTTCCGACGGACACCAGCTATGTTTGAAATACTCAAACCAGCCGCGCAGCGTCGGATTCAACGACTTGATGATCGCCCGAAGGCACTGCCCGGATGTCCGCTTCGTCTTTTCCTGGCGAGCCCTGTGCACCACACAGGGCAACGAGGTCATCAGCAGCGACGCCTACTGAGCAAGGAAGAGTCGGGCACAATTCCGCCTCGGTCGAGTGCCAGCCATCGCCCAGGACGACGGACGCCGAGCGGTTCTGGAACATCGCCAGAATCGATTGCGGCGCCTTGCCGTTTTCCGGACGATGGACTTCATGAATACGCATGACCCGATCACGAAGCAACGGCAATCGCACGACGCAGCCCGCATCCATCCCGCTCGGCTCGATCTCGATGCGCTGGCCGCCCAATGCGACTGTCGCACGACCCGCCGTTCCGGTCCAGGAGGTCGGAACCGCAACAAGGTCGAGACGGCTGTCATCCTGACCCACCGGCCAACCGGGATCACCGCCGAGGCCTCCGAGCGGCGCACGCAAGCAGAGAATCGCCGGGCAGCCCTGTTCCGGCTCCGGCTCAAGCTGGCCCTGGACATCCGCCGAACGGTGGGAACCGAAAAGCCGTCTCCCTATCAACCGAGCGATCTCTGGCAGCGTCGCTGTCGTGGCGGCCGGATCGTCATCAATCCCGAACATGATGACTTCCCGGCCCTGCTCGCCGAAGCCCTGGATGTACTGGCCGTGACCGGCAACGAGCCGAGGCGAGCCGCCCTTGCACTCGGCTGCTCTCCGTCACAACTGATCAAGCTTCTCAAGGACGAGCCCCGGTGCCTCGGCCTGGTCAACGACCATCGCCGCCAGGCCGGCTTGCACCCGCTTCAGTGACACCATGTTCGGCGCGGGGCTTCTCACGCTTCGAAGTCTGTCTTGGCAAAAGGATACGGCTCATGCCCGACGCACTCGATCTCCTCGTCATCTACGGGTCCGTCCGCCCGCACCGCCAGGGCATCAAGGCGGCAAGATTTCTCGTCGAGGCCTGCAAGGCGCGCGGGCACCAGACGACGCTGATCGACCCTCTGGAGAACCAGCTCCCCTTGCTGGAGAAAATGTACAAGGAATACGAGAAGGGCCAGGCGCCCGAGGTCCTCGAACGGCTGGCCACGCGGATCCGTTCGGCCGATGCGTTCATCATCGTCAGCGGAGAGTACAACCACAGCATTCCCCCTGCGCTCTCCAATCTGCTGGATCACTTCCTGGAAGAGTATTTCTGGCGGCCGTCGGGCATTGTCTGCTACTCCGCGGGTGCCTTCGGCGGCGTTCGCGCCGCGATGCAATTGCGTGCCATGCTCTGCGAACTTGGCACGCCGAGCATTCCCTCATTGCTGCCGATTCCCCGCGTCCAGGACGCATTCGATGAGGATGGCCATCCTCGAGACGAATCCTCCAACCAGCGCGCGGCGCGGTTCCTGAGCGAACTCGAGTGGTACGCCCGCGCGCTCAAAACCGCAAGGCTGGCGGGGGTTCCTTATTGAACGGTGGCTGCACACGCAGTGGCGCAATAACACTCTTGGCCGGAGGAACTTCGGGCTCCCTCTCCGCTCGCGGGAGATGGCGAAATAACCAACTGTTTGCCATGACTTTACGGTTGATTCAACGGTATTTGCCTATAATGCTGGCATGAGCCAGAGCGAGACGTCACTGCTTCAGCCAACCGATGTTGGGCTTTACTGTCCAGCCGGCGGGTTTCATGTCGATCCCTGGCGTCCGGTGGACCGGGCGATCGTGACGCATGCACATGCGGATCATGCTTGCTGGGGCTGCGGGCATTATCTGACGTCGCAGGATGGGCGAACCGTCTTGAGAGCCCGGGTGGGCGACGGGGCGGACATTGAAACGCTCGCGTACGGAGAACCCATCGACATCAATGGGCCGCGGCGCTCGGAATGAGGTGCTGGAAACCGGGGAGCAGGCTCGACGGCGCGGGCTTTTCGGGAGACGGTTTCTTGGCCATGCCGCGCGATCACCTACGCGGGGTAGAGAGGGACGAATGAGAGGCTCAGCCGCTTGCAGGTTCCTGATGTCGCGGGATGCCACGCAACACTATCACGATGACACCAGCATGCATGGGCCGATCAGGTATACATTTTACCAGAGAGCACCTCGGGAGCAAGAAGGCCCTACGAAGCTCCGGCCCCCGCTTCTCCTGGCGGTATGAGTTGCTCAGGGCCAGTCGCACCGGCCGGGAGTGCCCTGTCCGCAGGGATAAGGAGAGGACAGGCATTGCGGTTTACCCCGCGCGATCTCACTAATCTCGAAAACTTGACAGGCTGAAGCGTCGAACTGGCTAGGCAGCAGGGTTTATCCTTCCATCAACTTGCTGGAATAGACTCTGGATCTCATGGAGTAATTTCCACCGCTTGCTGGGCATGAAAACCGAAGACTTCATCTGAGAAAAGTTCGGGGATTAATGCTAAAGCGGGGCTCGTCATTCCGCGTAGAGCATTGAGATCACCTTTAGCCATCTCTAGAAGGGAGCGTGCATGGTCAAGGTCGCTCATATATTACCCTCCCCTCTCTGATAGCTTCGCTCACGACGTGATTCGTTGTGTCTTTCCAGTGATCAACTTCATCCGGGGTAAAGAGGACGATATCAACTGGAATTCCAACACGCGGAATACTGCGACGAATACGCCCAATCTCCCTTCGTCGACTCCAGCCCGAGTCGGATGGACGTCCGCCGACAATCAGCAAATCGATATCTGACCGCTCGTCAGTCGTCCCTCGTGCCTGTGAACCAAAGAGAATAACTCGCTCGGGATTGACTGCTCTGGCGATTCTCTCTGTGATTTGATCGAGTTGCTCTTCTGTTATGCAGCTCATTTGTGAGAAGCCTCCACGTTGGTTAGGTACCATTTAGCATAATTCGGTGACCCGAGCTCCGCGCTAGAAGACGGCTCAGAGGCTCGGTGATTCACCCAGTATCCAATCGCGTGCCGAGGCCTGCAACCGCCAAGACGCACCGGGACGCCGAGCGGTGCGTCATCGCAAGCTCGGCGCACCCTACAGGCTACACGTTCGGCGTCTGGGACCGGGCCGTCGGCTCGCTCGTGCCCATCGCCAAGGCTTACTCGGGGCTGACCGACGAGGAAATCCGCCGCGTCGATGCCTTCGTCCGACACAACATGATCGAGAAGTTCGGCCCGGTGCGCACCGTCAAGCCCGATCTCGTATTCGAGCTGGCCTTCGAGGGTTTGAACCGGTCGAACCGTCACTAGTCCGGCGTCGCCGTTCGTTTTCCCCGTATCCTTCGCTGGCGGACTGACAAGACGGCCGCCGAGGCCGACACGCTTGATACGATTCGCGCGCTTTTACCTCCAGAACAATAAAATTGAAACATTACATTTATGACATATACATGCACCGAAGAACTCCGGGCTTGACAACCCCGGCATCACGGAGATTACAATGAGTTGTGAATTTTGCATGAAGAGCCAGACGCGTCCGCCAGTCGCACTGGCCGGGCTCGATTCAGACTGGCTTTCTCCTCGACCCTACCTGACTACCAATGAACGTCAAGGTCCAGCGCCGGGTGAATAACGCCGAGCGAAATCCGCCGGCTTTTCCTTCACCGGATAGTGACAAGGAAGCTCGAACACCGGCACAGGCGCTCAGGCTCGCCACAGTGGCAATGCCGGCAATCAAACCGAAGTATCCCGCGGCCGAGCTGATCCGCTCGGCGCTGAAGGGGGCCATTGCCCGGTTGCAGGCCGCCGATCCCGAGGCTCGCCGGGGTGAGCCGGAGGGAGTCCATCGCCTGCGCACATCGACCCGCCGCCTGCGCAGCGAGCTGCGGACGGTTTCCGACCTCGTCGATCGAGAATGGGGCGAACATCTCGAGCAGGAATTGAAATGGCTTGCGGCAGAACTCGGAAGCGTGCGTGACCTGGACATTCTTTGTCAGCGGCTGGACTCGGCGGCAGCCCCTGTCGCGGGCAACGGCCGAGTTTCGGCAAGCCCCTTCGATCCAGGCCAGGACGACACGCTCGCCCCGCTCGTCCTGGCGCTCCGAGAACGGCACTCGCAGAATTCACGCGCCCTGCGCGAGGCCTTGCAAGGCGAGCGATACCGCAACTTGCTTGCGAGCCTGGCGGCAGCGATCGAGTGTCCGACTCTCAAGGACGATGCTTGGGAGCCGTGCCGGAAGGCGTTACCCCCGCTTGCCGCGGCAGCCTGGCAGAAGCTGAAGAAGGGCGGACGCGACCTCGAGGCAGCCAGTCCCGATGCGGACTTTCATCAGGTCCGCAAACTCGCCAAGCGCGCCCGCTACGCCGCCGAGCTGATCGCCCCGGCCCTGGGCTCGCGCACGGCCAAGGACGCCAAGCGGTTCATCCGCCTGACCACCCAGCTTCAGGACATCCTGGGCGAGCATCAAGACGCCATCGTCGCGGCCACCGAGCTCCAGCAATTTCTGGCCCGGAATCCGCACGACCCGGAACTTGCCCACCGAATCCATGATGTCCTCGAGACCGAGCACCAAGCCGCCCAGGCGACGCGCGCGAAGTTCTTCGACGTCTGGAAGAAGCTGGATCGCAAGAAGTCGCTAAAGTGGTTCAAGCTGAAGAAAAAAGCCGGTGCGTCCGCGTCGTGATCCTGCCTGGATCATGCTCGGCAGTGACACTCCAGTCGGAACCCAGGGGCCCCTGACTTGCAGGACCGTTTCCGATTTGGAGCGGGACTGGCGGCCTCATGTAGGACCTTCCGGGCTGACGCGGAGGGCGTCGAGTCGCCGGCGGTTGGCGGGAAGCTTCTCGATTCACTGCGCTGCTTCCCCGCTCCATGGCTTCGGCGTCGCCCCGGCACGCGTCGAGCACCATCCCCCAGAGGCGCTGGGCCTCGGCCCGGTCACCGCACGCAGGCGTCGAGCAGCGCGGTCAAGGTGGCCACGGTCAGTCGTCCGAGTTGAGTTCCTGTCCGAGGTCGGCAAGCTCATCCAGGGCGGCGTCTCTCCGCGCCTGGCTCTTGCGGTGGTATTCCAAGAGGTCCGAGAGCGCGATTCGTCGATGCGTTCCGACCTTGTGATAGGGGATCTCGTGCTGGTCGAGCAAGCTGATCAAGTGGGGCCGCGAGACATTGAGCAGGTCAGCGGCCTCCTGAGTCGTTAACTCGGTGGGGATCGGGTAGGCGGTCATCGTATGGCCTCGGGCGAATTCGGCCAGGATTCCCGTGAGGAGCTGAACCGCCGGGGCGGGCAGGACGAGGGGTTCGCCGGCGCCGTTATCGGCTTGAACGAGGACCGTGAGCTGATAAGAATTCTTGACCAGCGGTGCCAGGCGTCGGATCGACTCCGCGGCCAGAGCACGGTCAGCTTCGCTGGGCGTTACCGGTCCGAAGCGTTCGAGTTGAGTGGCCATCGACTATCCCCCATTCTTTTCTAGATCGACCGTCTAATTCTCCATGCTAGCACGCAAACGCAATAAACGCAACAGTCACTCAGAAGCATCGCGAATGACCTCCACCTCAAGGCATCCGGTCTGAAGCTTGGCTTGCTCGTCAACTTCGGAAGCTACCCCCAGGCAGAAATCGGACGAATGGTCCTGCAGAACCCTCTTTTTCCGTGCTTTCAGAGGCGAACCGCCACGGACATGTGCCACACGCAGAAGTCAGTGGAACTCGTGGTAACCTCAATCGGAAAACGGAAGGGTTCTGCCCTGACTTGCCTCGCGCTTGAACCCCGCGCCAACTCCAAGATACAATGAATTATGATAGCTGTCCCAGCAAGATGTTGCGGTCTGCGCGTTCACAAGGTCCCTCATCGACATGCCTGATAACGACTATTACGAAACTCTGGGGGTCGCTCGCGACGCCACGCCAGAGGCCATCAAGAAGGCCTATCGCGCGCTGGCGCGGAAGCACCACCCCGACGTCAACCCGGGCGACAAGACCGCGGAGAAGAGGTTCAAGGAAGTTCAGCAGGCCTACGATATCCTTTCGGAGCCCGAGAAGCGGTCGCTCTACGATCGTTACGGCAACGCCGCGTTCGAGGGCATGGCCGCGGCCGGGCCGCGGACCAGCGCGTCGGAGTGGACGGCACGGTTTGGAGAACCCGGTTACGAGACCATCGATTTCTCCGAGTTCTTCGGCCCGCACGGCCCGGCAGGCGGAGCCGGAACCCCGGGGGGAGAGGGAGGCGCGGGGATCTTCGAGGACCTGCTCGGTCGGATGCGGACTTCCCGTGGGGCCAGACCGCGAGGCGGGCGCTCGGTCCAGGCTCACCTGACCATCCCGTTCCTGACCGCCGTCCGCGGCGGCGAGACCACGATCAACGTCCAGCGCGGGGATGGCAAGACGGAGAACCTGGTCGTCAAGATCCCGCCCGGCGTGGATACCGGGGCAAAGCTCCGGCTCAAAGGGCAGGGGGAACCGGGCCCGAAGGGAGGACAGCGGGGCGATATGACGATAGTCATCACCGTCGAGCCCCATCCCTACTTCAAGCGGGAAGAGCGAAATCTCGTGGTCGAGGTGCCAATCACCGTTCCCGAGGCGGTCCTCGGCGCCAGGGTCGACGTCCCGTCGCTCGACGGCATGAAGTCGCTGACCATCCCTCCTGGAAGCTCGTCAGGACTGAAGTTGCGACTCAAGGGACAGGGTGTTCCCGCCTCGGGCGGCAAGCCGGATGGCGACCTTTTCGTCCAGCTCAGAATCGTCGTGCCCAGGGCCATCGACGACACCAGCCGGCGATTGATCCAGGAGTTCGCCGACCACAATAAACAAAACCCCCGGGCCGGCCTCTGGTGAGAGCTCATTGCACCGGAACAGACAACCGAACGGAAAGAAGCATGACAAATGAAACATAACGGATGGCAAAAATATCTTTGACTTCGGCAATAGATCATCTGCCATCTGCCATTCGTCATCCGTCATCTGCCATTCGTCATCTGTCATCTGTCCTTTGTCATCTGTCATCTGTCCTTTGTCATCTGGCATTCGTCCTGTGACGCTTGCCATGCTGGGTCCAAGAATCGGAGCGCCCAACCGGGCCAGATCGGCCATGACTCGACCCATCATTCCCCGCGAACTCGCCGCTCGACAACTGGCCGTCACGCCGAAGGCGCTCGTTCGTTACGAGAAGCTAGGGCTGGTCCGGGTCGTTCATGACGGCAACGTGGAAGGCTATGAACCCTCCCAGGTGCGCCGGCTCTGGACCATCATGAGTTTTCAACGCGACCTGGGCATCAACCTGGCCGGTGTGGAAGTGATCCTCAGCCTCTGCGACCGGATGACCGAGCTGCATCATCACCTGGGCGACCTGGCGAGCGAGATCCGCGAGATTCTCGAGGCCAGATCCGAGGCCGAGGACTCGACGCATTTCCCCCATTCGCGGTCCCAGACTCATGACTGACCGCGATCTCCAAGAATCCTCTGGCGCGGTTGGGAACGGAGGCCAACCGAGACGAAGCCGGCTGGGTCAGATCCTGGCCGAGCGGCCCGAGGCACGCCCCCGACTCAGCCGTGCGGTGGGCAGCTTGCTTGCGACCGCCCTGGTTGCCATCGCGGTTCTGGGCCTCTTGCTCATCTGGCATCTCAGGCGGAGGGCCCAGCTCATTCGCGACCGGCTCGGCCCCCCGCGTGCTGTCTCGCTTCCCGACCTTTCCAGAGCCGGCGACGATGAACCACGGCCCCCCGCAGGCGTGCGCGACTCGGCGCCACGGTGACGCCCCACCTCGACTCTGCCCGTTGGAGCATGGCCACGATGGCACCGAACGAGACGTTCCGGCCGCACGAGCGCATCAAGGATCCGGCCGATTTCCGCCGCGCCTTCGATCGAAAACGGTCGGTCTCGGATGACGTGCTCATTGTCTACGGTGTGGAGAACGGGCTGGATCATCCCCGGCTGGGCATCTCCGTGTCGCGGAAGAAGGTGCGCCGGGCCACGGCCCGCAACCGGATCAAGCGGCTGATCCGCGAGGCCTTCCGCCTGGGCAAAGCCGAGCTGCCGCCGGGCGTCGACCTGGTCGTCCTGCCGCGCGGCGGCGACCTGACATTCGCCGCGGCCCGGCGATCGCTGATGGCACTCGGACGCGACCTGACACGCCGCCTGAAGGTGCAACCTCCGCGATCCAATCCTCAGGCCGACGCGAAGCCATGACCACCGACGTACCAAGAACCTGGCTCTCGTTGCCGGGCCAGATCCTCATCGCTCTTCTGATCGGCCTGATCCGCGTCTACCAGGCCGCACTCAGCCCGCTCCTGGGCAACGTCTGCCGGTTCGAACCCAGTTGCAGCCGCTACATGGTCGAGTCCCTCAAGAAGTATGGACTCGTTCGCGGCCTTGCCCGAGGCCTGCGCCGGCTCTCCCGCTGTCATCCCTGGAACCCGGGAGGCTACGATCCGCCGTGAGCTGACGGATTCGGTCGAATCTTTCGAGCTCCTCATGAGGCACCGACGCATCACAAGATGCTGCTTCGCCAATCACGCCTCCACTTCCAGCCTTGAACACCCTTCCACACGCTTCTTGCTCAGGGTCATTCTTCAGGCTACGTTGAGATGATGGAATTCAAGAGAACGCCTGACTGAAACTCGCCATTTGTCCGTTGTCCGTTGTCCGTTGTCATTTGCCATCTGCCATCTGCCATCTGCCATCTGCCATCTGCCATGACGGAGCCAGTCCCCTGGGTAACGACCATGAATCACACGCAACCTCTTCGCAATACATTGCATTCACCTACCAGGGTGCGAAACCGGAGGTCCAGCAATACCACGAGCCCGTCGTCGTGCTCACGCCCAAACCCTCTCCGAAGCCGCGGATCAACGGAGCAAAAGTCGTGGGCGTGCGGCCGGGCAGCCCCTTCTTGTTCACCATTGCCGCCACCGGTGAGCGGCCGATTGCCTACCAGGCGGAGGGCCTGCCCGCAGGACTGCGGCTCGATTCGGCCACGGGCATCATCACTGGCAGCCTCGACACCCGGGGCGAGTACCGCTTGAAAGTCACCGTGACCAACAGCCTTGGTACAGCGAGCCGCGACCTGCGCATCGTCGTCGGCGACCGCCTGGCGCTCACTCCTCCGATGGGCTGGAACTCGTGGAACTGCTTCGCAAGTGCCGTGACCGAGAAGAACGTCCGCGACGCAGCCGACGCCTTCGTCAAGGCCGGCCTCCGCGACCACGGCTGGACTTATATCAATATCGATGACTTCTGGATGCCCAAGAACGAGGACGGGGACCCAACTCTTCATGGTCCCGACCGCGACCCCAGCGGCAAGATCAATCCCAACCCCCGGTTCCCGGACATGAAGGCGCTCACCGATCACATCCACAGCCTGGGCCTGAAGGCAGGTCTCTATTCCTCACCCGGCCCGAAGACCTGCGGTGGCTGCGTGGCCAGCTACAAGCATGAAAGGGAAGACGCCGAGCGGTTCGCCGAGTGGGGCTTTGATTACCTCAAGTACGACTGGTGCAGCTACGGTGATGTCGAAAAAGGAACCGGCCGCGCCTACTACAAGAAACCCTACGACCTGATGGGCCGGATGCTCCGGGCTCAGAACCGCGATATCCTCTTCAGCCTCTGCCAGTACGGCATGGATAACGTCTGGGAATGGGGTAACGAGGTCGACGGCAACTGCTGGCGAACCACCGGCGACATCACCGACTCATGGGGCAGCATTGCGGGCATCGGCTTCGCCCAGGCCGGGCACGAGCTGTACGCCAAGCCGGGCCGCTGGAACGATCCCGACATGCTCGTCGTCGGCTGGGTCGGCTGGGGTCCTGCGCTCCATCCCACTCACCTGACTACCAACGAACAATACACGCATATCAGCCTCTGGTCGCTCCTCTCCTCACCGCTCTTGATCGGCTGCGACCTGACCAAGCTCGACGAGTTCACGCTCAACCTTCTGACCAACGATGAGGTCCTCGAAGTGAACCAGGACCCCCTCGGCCACCAGGCGCGTCGCATCACCAAGCGCGACGACGTCGAGGTCTGGGCCAAGCCCCTCGAAGACGGCTCCAAGGCCGTCGGCCTGTTCAACGTCGGCGAAGACGAGCAACCCGTCTCGATCTGCTGGCGCGAGCTCGAGATGACCGGGCCGTTGCGCGTTCGGGACCTCTGGAGGCAGAAGGATCTGGAGGCTCAGTCCGATGGCTTCACAGCCAGCGTGCCGCGGCATGGCGTGGTGCTGATCAAGGTGAGTGCGAAACCTGGCCAAGGCAACTGAAAGCCAAGAGTTCATGGAACCATCGGCTCACTGAGCGGTCGGTGGGTCCAGTTCGCGCGGTGGCCGCCTCCAGTACTCTTCGATCTCCTCGAGCGACCGCCCCTTCGTCTCGGGAACCAGGGCCAGGACCATGAGGAACGCGAGCAGGCTGATGCCGCTGTAGATCCAGAAGGTGAGGGCCGGGCCGACGTGGGGGCTGTCGTTGAGGATGGGAAATGTCTGAGCGACGATGTAACACGAGGCCCAGACAGTGAACGAGGCGACCGACATGGCCCGGCCGCGGACCTTGTTGGGGAAGATCTCGGCGCAGAAGAGCCAGCCGATGGGCCCCAAGGCCATCGCGAAAGCCGCGATGAAGGCCATGATGGCGATGGGCAGGGGGGTGCCTCCCAGGTGATTGTGGAAGAGCCAGCCCACCATGCCCAGGGAGATCGCCTGCACCGCCGTGCCGACAAGCAGGAGGGGCCTGCGGCCGGCCTTGTCCACCAACCGACCGCGCTGGGCCAGCCAGCGCGGGCTCTCGGGCACGGTGAACAGCAGTCCGAGAAAAGCGATCGCGGGGAGGGCCTCCAGCCCGAGCATCCAGCGCCAGCCCATGCTGGTGTTCCAGGCTTCGTCACCCAGGCCCTGGACGACCTTGTTGATGAACAGCGTGAGGAAGATGCCGGTGACGATCCCGAGCTGAAAGAGCGTGCCCAGCCGTCCGCGCGATTTCTCTGGTGCGATCTCGGCGATGTAAACAGGGCAGATGATCGACGACGCTCCGATCCCCAACCCGCTCAGAAACCGCGCGGCGAGGAATTGCTCGAAGACCCTGGGTATAGAGCGGAGAAAATGCCGGAGACCGCGAAGAGCGCGGCGCAGAGGAAGAGCATCTTCTTGCGGCCGAACCGATCGGAGAGGAACCCCGCGCACATCGCCCCGGGGATGCAGCCCAGGATCGCGCTGGCCCCGGCCATCCCCTCCTGGGCCGCGTCCAGCCCCATGTCGGCCTTGAGATACGAGATGGCCCCGTTGATCACGGCCGTGTCGTAGCCGAAGAGGAAGCCGCCGATGGCCGTCACGGCCGTCGCCATGACGACAAACCAGAGGCCCGCCGGTCGTACTTGGTTCAACGGGCGATTGTGCGGCAAGTGCTGCTACCGAATTACAGCCAATTGACGAGGATGAAGAAAGGGTAGGTCAGCCGCTCCAGGCTGCGAAACTTCAAGCTTTCCCTGGCTCTTCCGAACCGTCTCGTGTTCTCGGCCTCTTGTGTCAGGGCCCGACTGTCTGGCCGGGGTCGCTGGCAGTCGCCGCCTGGTGTCGTAGGGTTTCGAGGGACAGGCCGCCCACCAGCCCCAGGAGTTCCCGGGCCATCACTTCGAGTTGTTCCACCAGGGGCCGGGTCTCTTCGAGCCGGCCTTGAGCCGCGTGGTCTTCGAGGTCCGATGCCACGTCGCCCGCCGCCGTGGAGAACGCGAACAGCAGCGCACAAAGTTTGTGAGCGGCCTCACGCAACCGCGGAGAGTCCCTGCCCCGCAGGGCGTTGCCCACTTCGGCCAGCCGGTCCGGCAGATAGGTCTGGAAGGCCCGGCACATCCCCCGGAGCGCCTCCTCGTCGTCCCCGCAGCCTCTCAGCACGGCGACGGGGTCTAGCAGACTGACATGCTCCCCGGCAGGTGGCTGGACCGGCCGGGAAACTCCGGGAGCGGGCGCCAGGCGGTCAATGGCCGCGAGCAGTTCCGCGGGCCGAATTGGCTTGGTCAGGAAATCGTCCATGCCGGCCGCCAGGCAGCGCTCGCGGTCCTCTTTCCTGGAACGCGCGGTCAGGGCTATGACGGGCAGATGTCCCCCCACGGTCCGCTCCCGCTCCCGAATCGCCTGGACGACCCTCCTGCTCGAAGGCACGGAAGACTTTCGCCTGTTTGTCGGGCGGGATGCCGATGCCTGTGTCGCTCACCGCGAAGCGCAGGCCGACCTCTCCCGCCGGCGCAGGGTCGCTGAGGACTTCGACGCGCACGACCACCTCGCCCTCTTCGGTGAACTTGACGGCGTTGCCGACCAGGTTGAGCAACACCTGACCCAGCCGGCCGGCGTCGCCCACCAGGGCATCAGGCACGTCGGGCTGCACGTGGCTGACCAGCTCCAGCCCCTTCTTGTGGGCCCGCATCGCCAGGGTCCGCAGAGTGCCACCCAGAGCTGCCCGCAAGGAGAAGTCGGCCGGTTCCAGTTCCAGTTTGCCGGCCTCGATCTTGGAGAAGTCGAGCAGGGCGTTGATGATGCCCAGCAGGTTATCAGCCGCCCCCTTGACGGTTTTCAGGGATTGCCGCTGGTCCTCGGTCAGCGGCGTGTCCAGGACCAGCTCGGTCATGCCGAGGATGGCGTGCATGGGGATGCGGATCTCGTGGCTCACGTTGGCCAGGAACTCGTCCTTGGCACGGTTCGCCGCCTCCGCCGCCGCCTTGGCTTGCTGAAGCGCCTCCTCGGCCCACTTGCGGTCGGTGATATCGACACTACTCCCCACGAAGCGAATCGGCTTGCCCTCGGCGTCGCGCACGGCCACGCCCCGTGTGAGCATCCAGCGGCAGGAACCGTCTTTGTGGCGGACCCGGTTTTCGACTTCAAATTCGCCGGTCTCCCCGGCCAGGTATCGGCGCATGGCTGCTTCGAGAGGGGCGCGATCGTCCGGGTGTACCAGGACCATGCCGGTCTCATGGTCAGTCGGGGAATCGGGGCGTTTGTAGCCGAGTTGCTCCCAGATGTTCACGTGATAACGATGGCCGTGCCGGTAGTCTCCATCGGGCATGTCAATTTCCCAGATGCCGATGTTCGAGCCGCGCACTGCCAGATCGACACGGGCGTTGGCCAGGCGCAGTGCCGCCGCCTCCTCCGCCTGACGCCTGAGGGTCGTGTCGCGGAAGACCAGGACCACTCCGGTGATGCTCCCCTGGTCGTCGATGATGGGCGCGCCGCAGTCGTCGATGGGCACCGCGCGGCCGTCTCGGGCCAGCAGCACCGTGTGATTGGCCAGTCCGACCACTTTGCCCAGGCGGAGCACCTTGGCCGCGGGGTCCTCGACCGGTTGGCGGGTCTCCTCGTTGATGATGTGGAACACCTCCCCCAGCGGTCGTCCGGTGGCTTCCGCCCGCGGCCATCCCGTTAGCGCTTCGGCCACCGGGTTCAGGAAAGTCACCCGGGCCTGGTCGTCGGTCGCGATGACGGCGTCGCCGATGCTCGCCAGCGTGACCGCGTAGCGGCGCTCGCTCTCGTGGAGCTTGCGCTCCGCCGTGTGCTTGTAGAGGGCCATCTCGATGACGGTGCGCAGTTGGGAATCCTCGAACGGCTTGAGCAGGTAGCCGAACGGCTCCGTGACGCGTGCCCGCTGCAAGGTCTCGTCGTCCGCATAGGCCGTCAGATAGACCACGGGGACCTGACAACGGTCGCGGATCTGCTGGGCCGCATCGATCCCGTCGAGAGCGCCTTCCAGCCGGATGTCGATCAGCACCAGGTCCGGGTGCGACTCCAGCGCCAGCCGCACGGCGTCTTCGCCCAACGGCGTGACACCGACAACGGTGTGCCCGATCCGGGTCAACTGGTGCTGGATGTCTCGGGCGACCACGCGATCGTCCTCGACAACGACGATCCTGGCAGGTGTCATCGCTCCCGCTCCCCGCGGCGGTCCGCTTCAAAGGTAATCGTGAAAGTCGTGCCGCCATCGCGGTTCACCACGATGGTGCCGTGGAGCTGCTGCGTCAGGTCGTCCACGAGCTGCAGGCCCAGCGAGTCGCTGCGACGAGGATCGAGATCGGGCCGCAGCCCGATGCCGTTATCTCCCACCACCAGGACCTGTTGCTTGTCCCCAAAGGGATGGAGTTCAACGCACACCCGTCCTGGCCGGCCGTCTGGAAAGGCGTGTTTCAAGGCGTTCGAGACCAGCTCATTGACGATCAGGCCGCAAGAGACGGCCCGGTCCAGGTCCAACTGCACATTGCCGATCCGGATTGCCAGTTCAACACGCCGGCTGTTCATGCCGTAAGCGCGAGTTAAATGGGCGCACAGGTTCTGGATGTGGGTCGCCATCGAGATCCTGGCGAAGTTGCCCGCCCGGTAAAGGTTCTCATGCACCAGGGCCATCGAACGGACCCGATTCCGGCTTTCCGCGAACAGCTCCGCGACGGCCGGCTCGTCGATGCGGGCAGCCTGGAGGCTGAGCAAGCTGCTGATCAGTTGCAGGTTGTTTTTAACCCGGTGGTGCACCTCCTTGAGCAAGGCCTCCTTCTCCTCGAGCGAGGCCTGCGACTGCTCTTCCGCCCGCTTCCGTTCGCTGTTTTCTTGCCGCACGTCGGCATAGAGGCGGGCATTTTCCAGCGAGATCGCTGCCTGCGAGGCCAGCAGTTTCAGCACCGCGAGCCGGGCCGGTGTGAACACGTGGGGCGTCAGGTTGTTCTCGAGATACAGCACGCCTATCAGCTTGGTCTGCTTCACCAGGGGCAGGCAGAGGACGGACCGGGCATGCTTCTGCCGGATGTACTCATCCGCCGAGAACGGGTTCCGGGCCGAGGCGTCATTCAGGATCACGCTTTCTTGCGTCCGGATCACGGTGTGGAGAAGGGATTCGGGCAGCTCGGCCGGTGTCACCGTTTCCTGTCGTAGCGTGACCTCGACCGTCTTCCGGTCGGTTCTGGCCTCCGCTTCGATCTGCGGCGTGTCGCCCCGGAGGAGAATGAGCAGGCCGCGCTCGGCGCCGGCATGTTCGAGCGCGATCGTCATCAAAGCTTCGATGAGCCGGTCGAGAACGATCTCACCGGAAAGGGCTTGCGAGGCCTTGACCACCGCGCCTAGGTCCAGTTGCTCGACGGGGGCGCCGAACATGGCGGTGGCAGGCGGCGTGGTGGGGTCCTCGCGGAGCTGCGGGTGAGACTGCTCGAGCTGCCGGACCTTGCCCTCGGCTCCCCAGCGGAGATAACAGTACCTTGCGTTCCGCAGATAGGCGTGCGCGATGGTCTCGAAGCCGCGCGCCGCGTAGAATCGCGCGGCCACCTCATGGGCCAGGCCCTCGTTCTGGACGAAGCCGTTTTCACGAGCCGATTGGATGGCCTGTTCGTAGAGGTGCATGGCCTCCATATCCCGCCCCTCAATACGTGCGAGTTCGGCCGACACGAGGGCATAGCGGTTGAGGAAATTCTCCGGGCAGTTGTCCGCCCAGAGCTTCAGCTTTTGCAGTATCTCCCCGATCATCTGCGTGAACTGCCGCTGTCTCTCGGCAGGAGCCTGCGCGTGGAGCGCCGCCAGCGTAAGCGCGTGGTAGAAGTAGTGCGTTGCCTCGTTCGCCATGGACGCCACTTGGAGCAGCATCGGCGCCGCGCGGGCGGCGCATTCCAGCGCCTCGTCGTACCGCTCATCGATGAAGGCCGCGATCTGCTTTATGATGTGAGTAGTAGGCGGTTCCGAGGCCGAAGCCCGCCTGCTCGATCGCAGCGACACAGTCCGCCTCGTCGAAGGCGCCGTCGCTGAAATCCGTGGACGCGCGCGTCGCGCCCTTCAGGCTCGCCGCAAACTGCTCTTCGACCCGGACCACGTTGTACACTATGTCGTTGTGGCTCTGCCGGGCGAAGGCGGCGTACCGCCGCGCGACTTGGATGATGCAGTCCAGCGGGTCGCCGTTCTCCAGGCGCAGCCAAACCGCGTTGTAGGTCAGGAACCCGGCACAAACGAGGTCGCCGGCGTCGAGGCACGCCAGGAAAGCCTGCTCCAGCAGCGGCAGATTCGTCGCGAAGTGCCGGCACCAGATGTTGACAACGGCCGCGTGGTGGAACAGCAGCTTCCCCCTCAGCGCGGCTGCCCCTTGGAAGCGTTCGTTCAGCCTGAGCGTCATGTCGGAGAACTGGAGCGCGGAGGGGATGTCGCCGCAGATCGATACCAGCACCATGGTGTAACAGCTATAGACGAATGGGGACTCCTCGGCGTGCCCGTGCCCCAGGCATAGGTTCACCCCCTTGACGGTGATGAGGGGCCAGAGCGCCGGGCGCGCGGTGTAAACCAGGGGCATCGCTTCGGCGAGCAGGCCGATCGTGGCCCGCACGTCTGCGTCGGCGGCCATGGGCGCGTCGGCCAGGTCGGCGATGCGCCGTTCGCGCAGGTTGCTTGGGACCTGCCGGATCTCGGCCTCCGTGGCCACCCTGATATCCTCGTCGGACTCCGGGAGCGTCACCCCGAAGAGCCGCAGGGCCACGAGCGCGACCGCCATGGCCTCGCGGTAGCGCCCGGAGAGCTGGTAGAACCGTTGGCGCAAGCGGTAAACCCTGGCGCGGTCGAGCGTGGAGCGGGCCTTCTCAAGGACCACGGTCAACAACTCGTCGGAGCGCTGGAAGTTCCCGACGAGGTATTCGCATTCGGCCAACTCCAGGAACAGGGCCATGCTCTCGGCGTACAGTTCGTTCCAAGGGTCTGCCGGCAGGAGCGCCACCGCCTGCGCCAGATAGCGCCGCGCCGAAGCATAAGGCAACAGCGGCTCGCGCCTTTCTTCCCGCCTCAGCGTTGAGTCGGAGGAGCGTCTCCCTTTGTTCGGTATCAGTGATGATTTCGATGCTATGGTTGAATTGATTGACGACGTCGAACACCCGTTCCGCCAGCACCTCTTGAGGATATCGCGCGAGGAGCAATCGGCCGATCTTAAGATGAAGTTCTTTGCGGCGAGCTTCGGGAACGAGCGCATAAGCGGCTTCCTGCACGCGGTCGTGGAGGAAGGTGTAGGCATCCTCCAGGCGGTAGACCAGCCCCGCGTGCACGGCCTCCCAGAGCGCCGCATGGAGCGCCTCCTCGGATTGCCCGTGAACCATGTTCAGAGTGGCGATCTCTGCGACGTTCCCCAGACAGGCGAACTGTTTTAGCGCTTCCCGCGTCGTGTCGGGCAGGCGGCCGAGCTTCCCAACCATGAGATCGACCACGTTGTCGGTTAAGCCCTTGGCGTGTATGCGGGCCAGGTCCCAGGCCCAACCCCCCGCGCCCGGCTCGAACACGAGCAGCCCCTCGTCGGCCAGCGCGGTGAAGAACTGGATCGCGAAGAACGGATTGCCGCCGGTCTTCTCGTGCACCAGTTGCGCCACGGGCCGCGCGCGCTCCGGCTCGCAATGCAGGGCATCGGCGACGAGCCAGCCGACATCGTCGAGCCTGAGCGGCGCCAGCACGATCTCATGCACCCTCGCATCGGCCTTGCGGATCGCCTCCAGAGTCCGCATCAGCGGGTGCGCGGGGCCGACCTCGTTGTCCCGGTAGGCCCCGACCAGCAGCAGGTGCCGTACCTCAGAGTGCGTGATTAGGTGCTCGAGGAGGTCGAGCGTTGCTGTATCCAACCATTGCAAATCGTCAAGAAACAGCGCGAGCGGGTGCTCCTGCCGCGCGAACACGCCGAGGAAGCGCCGGAAAACCATCTGGAAGCGGTTCTGCGCGTCCCGCGGCGGCAAGTCCGGGACCGGCGGTTGTGCTCCGATCACGAGCTCCAGCTCGGGAACAAGGTTCACGATGAGCTGACCGTTCCGGCCCAGCGCCTCGTGCAGGGCATCCCGCCACCGGCCAAGCTCCGCCTCGCTCTGGCCCAGAAGCGAGCGGACAAGGCTCTGGAAAGCCTGGGCAAGGGTGGCGTACGGGATGTCGCGTTTGTACTGGTCGAACTTGCCGGACGCGAAGAGGCCGCGCGGTGGGACGAGTGCCTTGTGCAGCTCGTGCACCACGGAGGACTTGCCGATCCCGGAATAGCCGGACACGAGCACGAGCTCCGGCGTACCGTTGGCCACGACTCGGTCGAAGGAAGCGAGTAGCGCGTCGATCTCGCGCTCCCGGCCGTAAAGCTTCTCCGGGATCAGGAGCCGGTCCGGCACGTCCTGCGTGCCGAGCGGGAACGGCGCGATGCGGCCGTGCGCCTCCCATTCCGCCTGGCAGCGCCGGAGGTCGGCCGCGACGCCCGCGGCGGTCTGGTAGCGCTCCTCGGCGGTCTTGGCCAGCAGCTTCATCACGATAGCCGAGAGCGGCCCGGGGATTCCCTTCGCCCGTTCGCTGGGCGGCGTCGGCTGCCGGGCGATGTGGCAATGGACCCACTCGATGGGATCGGCGGCGGTGAAGGGCAGCGTCCCCGTCAGCATCTCATAGAAGGTGACGCCCAGCGCATAGAGATCACTACGGGAATCGACCGAGCGGTTCATGCGGCCGGTCTGTTCCGGCACCATGTATGCGAGCGTCCCGGCGATCACCTCCGGCGGCGCAGGGGCCTGGTGCTCGCGTGGCAGACGCGAGGCGATGCCGAAGCCGGTCAGCCAGACCGCGCCGGTCGCGACGTTGACGAGGATGTGGGCCGGCTTGACATCTTTGTGGATGAGACCGTGCTCGTGGAGCCGGCCCAGCGCGGTTGCCAGGCCGATGGCTACGCGCAGCAACGACGTGATCTCCCAGGGCTGCCCCATGAGCCGCGCCAGCGGCTCGCCGCCGGGGTCCTCGAGCAAAAGGCATCGGCCGCCCACGGTGACGCACCAGCCTCAAGGGCCGAGCCGCCCAGGCGGGGTCCAGCTCGTCCCGGAGCGCATAGGCGTGCTCCAGCCGCGTAAGGCTCCCCGGCGAGGGCTGTGCCGACGCGGGGGCCACCACCAGGAGCGGGGACGGTTCGGCGTCCCGCACGCCCCGGGACAGGACGAACTCCACGTCCTCCCACAGCGTCTCGAGGTCGTATCCTGACGGCTCTGTCATGGCGAGGCCCCCCCGGTTACGCCCCGGCATTCGGGGAATTGACCGAATGCGAATCGACCGCGCTTCGTCCACCACGAATGCGATTCGAGTGCCAAACGGGGAGGCGGATCGTCAGGTTGTCGTCCCATGCCAATGCCCTGTCGCTAGACAGGCCGAGCCCCCGGCCCGAAAATGAGCGTCATGTGTTGCTTCACCTGACGTACCGGGAGCGAGCCGACTGTGGCCTACCTGTTGCTCATCGATGATGACCCGGTCCTGATCCTCGAGCAGGTGCGCGTGGCCTTCCCCTCCCCTGCGCACACCGTCGTGGTGGCCTGCACGGGCGCCGAGGGCCTCGAGCGGGTCAGTGCCGTGCCGCCGGACGTCATTCTCCTCGACCTGCGCCTGCCCGACCAGTCCGGCCTGGACGTGTCTGCAGTTCAGACGTAAGCCGGCGGTCGGCGGAAAGCGGGGGCTAGTTGCGGTCAGGTTCGGGGGGGGCGGGCTCGGCTGGGGCGGGCATGGATTCATGCAACAGGCGGCGAGTCTTGCTCA
>JBEKTN010000133.1:0-19736 GCA_049516015.1 Isosphaeraceae bacterium
TTGGCCCGCAAATTCCCCTCATCCGGCCGTTCCGGCCCGACCCCGCAAGCGGGGTTCCCCCCGCTCCCCGCGGGAGAAGGAGAGGACGTCCCGCCGCGTCTGCAACTCAACGGTAAAACGCGTTAAGACCGGACATTTCTATTGTCGTACGACAGTACAGCCTTCGCGCGCTTGGCAAGACGAGGCGTGTGTGATATGCTGCAAAATCAAGGAGAAGATGTATTATGACCATCCATTTGCCTGAAGACTTGGAGCGGTTTGTTCATGAGGCGGTGCGTGCTGGCCGTTACGCGCACGAGGACGACGTGATCCGCGACGCCCTCGAACAACTCCGCACTCGTACTCCGACTCCCACGCCGGGATTGGGATCGATCGGCGCCATGCGTGACGACGCCGAGTTGCTCGACCAGATCACCCAGGACATCATGGAAGGCCGCCGGACACGCACGCTAAGGCTTTCACCGGATGAGTAAGGCCGTCCTCGACACCGACATTTTCTCCGAAGTCCTTCGCGCGGTGAATGTCACAGTGATCGGCCATGCCCAAACGTACCGCCAGGCGCATGGACGACTCACCCTCTCCGTCATCACTCTGTCATGGAGATGGTCAAGGGATTCCAGAAAATCCAGCGGCCGCAAAAGATTCTCTCTCTGCTTACCCATGTCAACTCCGAGGAAGTCCTCGAATTCGATCAGGCGGCGGCCGAGCTTGCGGGCCGCATCTGGGGGACCTAGAGCGCACAGGTCAGACTATTGGACTCGCCGATCCTATGATCGCGGCGGTAGCCCTCCGCCATCGGTTGCTCTGAGGACACTCACCGGCGCCGTCGGTGGATCCACGGAACCGAGGCAAGACAGCCAGGGCGCGATCACCGATTCGCAAGACCCAGCAACAGGCCAGATCAATCCCGATTCCGAGACCTTGACCGCCGGCCTGACCGGCGAGGCATTCATACAATCGTGACAGGAATTCCGATCTTTTTGCGATTCTAAGCCTTTTTGCTCTTCCAACCAATCGAATCTTCACGATACTCCTGCTATGAGTCTCTTCTCAAAGGCCCGGATGGCCTGGGTCTTGGTAATCTTCCCCTGACAAACAAGACCCAAACATGGCACGCATATGCCTTATTAATCCACGCTTCCCGGTCTCGTTCTGGGGTCTGAATCATGGTCTTCCCCTGCTCGGCAAACGGGCCAACATGCCCGTGCTGGCGCTGCCCGTGCTGGCCGGGCTGACGCCGCCCGAGCATGAGGTTGTGGTCATTGACGAGAACATCGAAGAGATCGACTTCGACGCGCTCGAGTCGTTCGACATCGTTGGAATCACCGGCATGACGGTCCAGCGCGACCGGATGCGCGAGATCCTGGTCGAGCTTGCAGACCGGGGCGTCTTCACGGTCGTGGGAGGGCCCTGGATCAGCGTGGCGGAGAACTGGTTTGACGGCCTTGTTGACGTGATCTTCGTGGGAGAGGCCGAGGAGACCTGGCCCCGCTTTCTCGAGGAATGGGCGCGCGGGGAGCATGCGGCTCGTTACGAGCAGGCGGAGAAGACCGACATGACGAAGGTCCCGCTGCCTCGTTACGATCTGATCCGGTTTCGCGAATACGCCATGGGCTGTATCCAGACGTCGCGCGGCTGCCCGTACCAGTGTGAATTCTGCGACATCATCGTCATCTTCGGCCGGCGGCCGCGGATCAAGAAGCCCGCCCAGGTGATCGTGGAGATTGACGCGCAGTATCGCCTGGGAACTCGGGTCATCTTCCTGGTCGACGACAATTTCATCGGCAACAAGAAGGCCGCCAAGGAGATCCTTCGCGCCATCATCACCTGGCAGCAGCGGAACGGCTATCCGCTCACCTTCTTCACCGAGGCCTCGCTGGACCTGGCCGAGGACGAGGAATTGATGCGTCTGATGACCGAGGCCGGACTCGTCGCCGTATTCATCGGCATCGAGAGCCCCGACGAGGAGGCCCTGCGCGAGACCAAGAAGTTCCAGAACGTCCGCGGCAGCCTGATCGAGCGTGTTCACCGCGTCCAGGCACACGGCTTGGAAGTCTATGCCGGCATGATCGTGGGCTTCGACAGCGACGACGAGGCCGTGTTCGAGCGGCAATTCGAATTCCTGAAGCAGGCACGGATCGTGGCGGCGATGACCGGCATGCTGTCCGCCATTCCCAAGACCCCGCTCTATGAGCGGCTCGAGGCCGACGGCAGGCTCGACAACGCGGCAATCGACGATCCGGAAATCGCCACCAACATCATTCCGCTCTTGATGACCCGCGAGACGCTCCGGGACGGCTGGCTCAACTTGATGGATCGCCTGTACCAGGTGGACAGCTTCCTCGATCGGTTCGATGACCTCTTCATCGAGGGTCGCATCCCGCTGGCCACGTACCGGATGACCTGGCTGCGCCGGCACCGGCCCCTGAGCTACCTCAAGATCCAGTTTCTGACCATTCTGGGCGCACTCGTGCTGCTGTCGCGCATCTGGCTCGACCCCAGGACACGCACTTACCGTGCGACGTACGCCCGTCACCTTCGAAAGCTCGTCCTCGCTGGCCGCCCTCCTCGCTACCTCTTCCAGTTCGCATGGAAGTGTATCACTCATACCCACTTCGCGATCATGACCCGGCAGATGGTCCGGGGTGAATCGCGGCTGGTCAATACCTGATCCCGGTGTCCCGACCCCAGCCGAGCCCCGGAGCAGGCGATTGCGAGAGCGCTGCGCAGTTGTCGAGCTTCATTCTCCACTGTCGCGCAGCGCCCGGCCCAGGCTACCGGGCCGCCGCTTGAACTGGATGCGCTCGAGACCGTATTTCTGAAGCTTCTGGGTGACGCTGCGCCGCGACAGGCCGCTGTGACGGGCGCACCGCGCCACGTTGCCGTGGTACTCGGAGAGGACCCGCAGAAAGTACTCGCGCTCGACCTGGCCCACCAGGTCGTCGGTAAGGTCAGGAAGCCGCCGGTCGATGTCGATGAGCGCACAGCCCGCGAGCTTCCGTGGCAGCCGGGGCGACAGCGTCTCGGGAAGGTTCTCGCGGCGGATGAACGAACCTTTGGCGAAGGCGATCGCCGACTTGATCGCGTTCTCCAGCTCGCGGACGTTGCCGGGCCACGCATGCTGAAGCAAGACCTGCATCGCGTCGGCGTCGATCTCGGTGACGGGTGTCGCCGAGATTGACCGATACCGCTCCAGGAAGTGGGTTGCCAGGAGCGGGATGTCCTCCTTGCGGTCGCGCAGCGGAGGGAGCTCAAGGCGGATCACGTTCAGCCGGTAAAAGAGGTCCTTGCGGAACCGGCCGGCCGCGACTTCGTCCTCGAGTCGCTTGTGGGTTGCGGCGATGATTCGCACATCGACCTTGACCGACTCGGTCCCCCCCACGCGCTCGAAGACGCCCGTCTGCAAGACGCGCAGCAGCTTTGCCTGCATGGCGGGGGCCACGTCGCCCACCTCGTCGAGCAGCAAGGTTCCCCCGTCGGCCTGTTCAAAGCGGCCGATCTTGCGCCGCTCGGCACCGGTGAATGAGCCCTTTTCGTGGCCGAAGAGCTCGCTTTCCAGCAGCGAGTCGTTGAGCACCGCGCAGTTGAGCGCGACGAACGGCCCCTCTCGGCGGCTGCTTGCGGCATGGAGTGCCTGGGCGACCAGCTCCTTGCCTGTTCCGGTCTCGCCCAGCAGCAGAACCGTCGAGCCCAGCGGGCCGACCTGCTCGATGAGGTCGAAGATCCGCCGCATCTTCGAGCTCTTGGAAACCATCGTATGGAAGCTGTAGTCCTCGCGCAACTGGGTCCGCAGCTCCTCGAGCTCGTCGATCAGCCGCCGTCGCTCCAGGGTCCGCTTGACGAGGAAGCGGAGATGATCCGGATCATAGGGCTTGGTCAGAAAATCGTCCGCGCCGGCTTTCATGGTGCGCAGGGCATCGGCGGTGTCGCCGTAGGCGGTGAGCACGATGACTCCCACCGGGATTCGCTCGGCGCGGAGGCTGGAAAGAATGTCGAGTCCGCTCAGGTCGGGCATGCGCAGGTCGGTGATCACCAGATGAAACGTCTTGCCGCGCAGCCGCTCCAGCGCCGAGTGGCCATCCGCCGCCGTCTCGACCTCGTAGCCATCAACCTCCAGAACCTTCCGGAGGTGGTCGCAGTTGAACTCCATATCATCGACCGCCAGAATGCGTCTGCTCATCGGGCGCTTCCATCCTTTGAAGAATCACTCCCGAAACTCATCGCTTTTCCGTGCTGAAGGGTGCTTGACAATCCGCGGGTCAGCTTGGACCGCGAAACCGGGACCCATGGTGATTTCAGGCCCGCGGCAGAACCGGCTGGGCGTCGGGCAAGGCCGGGCTGTCGGGTTCGCGATCGAGCGTAGGCGGCAGCGCGGGGCCCGGTTCCGGCGGCCTGGGATCTGCCCGGGGTGCCTGCTCTGGTCCGGCTCCTTGCGGGGGCGAAGCGGGGGCCGGTGCCGGCTGGCGGGGAGCCCGATCGTCGGGGCCTTCGGAGCGCAGAACCGGAGCGCCCTGGCGGGGTGGAACAGGTCGCAGCGACCGGGCGCCCGAGCGATCACGCGGGCCCGCCGGGAACAGCGGTGCCTGGGGCCTTTGCCGGGTTGCAACCACAACATCTTGCCGCTTGCCTGCCCGCTCGATCGTGAGCCGAAGCTCCTGGCCGATCGGCGCCTCGTCGACGGCCCTCGAGAATTCCTCCCGATTCGTGATCGGATGGCCATCAAGGGACACGATCCGGTCGCCCACCCGCAGACCGGCCTCGGCAGCCGGGCTCCCCGCGCTCAAACCCGTGACCACCAGGCCCGCTGCCTGGCCCGTCGGGCCCAGCCCCGGGCCGCCTCCCGGGGCGATCATCACGCCGAGATAACCACGCCTCACCTGGCCGAATTCGGCCAGGTCGCTGACGCAGCGGCGGGCGCGCTCGGCGGGGATGGCCGAGCCGAACCCGTCGGGCCATCCCCGAGGGTCGAGCCGGGCCCGGTTGATTCCCACGATCTTGCCCTCAAGGTTGATCAGTGGACCTCCCGAGCCGGCGCTGCCGACGACCGCGTCAGTTCGCAGCAGTTCGTCCTGGGCATCCGCGGCGCGACCGCTCACGATCCCGGCCGAGACGGTCCCCGCACGGCCAGAGGACCGACCGATCGACAGGACCCAGTCGCCAAGCCGCAAGGCCTCGGAGCTGCCCCACTCGGCCTCTTTCGCACGCACGCCGCGGGGGTCGACGGCAAGCACGGCCAGCCCGGTTTGCGGGTCGCGAACCACGCGATCGGTTTCCACTTCCCGTCCGTCCTCATAAACCACGACGACCCGCGACGCACCAGCGATCGCCTGATCCGATGTCAAGATCAGGCCTCGAGCGGCATCCACAACGACGCCAGAACCGCCTGGCAATCGATCCGACTCGCCAGGATCGCCCGGCATTCCGCCCGGCCCGCCCGGAAACACCGGTCTGCCGAGAATGCCGCCGGGAACCCCTCGCCCCAGCAGACCCATGGGGCGGACGGCGACGACCGAGGGAAGCATCTTCTCGGCAGCCTTGCGGAAACTGGCGGAGAGGGTCTCGGCCTCACGCTGGGCAAGCGCCGGGCTGGCACCTGCGAGGCTGACAGCCAGGATGAGCAGCCTTATGCCAAACGCCCGGGTACGTCGAGAACGGCAAGACATGGGAGTCGCTCCATCGGCGTGTTCGATCGCCTTCCATCGTGCACTCACGGATGGCACTTCCGTGACCGGAACCGGATCGGTGATCCGGTTCCATCGGACCACGGCATGGGCATCAATATACCGTGAACACCGCCCCGCTCGCAATCCTGCCAGGCACGTGTGGCCTTACCGTTTGGGGGCGTCCGGCCTGGCATCGCCGCGCGTCGCCTTGGGCGCATCGGCCGCCGCGGGTTGCCGCCGATCCTTACGAGCCTTGGTGCCCTGGGAGCCGGAGGAGGTCACGAACCACGATTCCAGGATCGCCTCGGGGCTCAAAAACGGCAGTACTGTCTTCCGCCGTCCCCCCGTGAGATGGACGACCACGGGTTTGTCCCGCGGATCATCGGGGACGAGCGTGTGCGTTTGCTTTTTCTCCTCGGACGTCCCCTCGTGGGTGATCGTCTCGAGGGTGAGCCGGGTTGGTGGTTTGTCGGGATTGGTGTAGACCGTCGTGATGCGGACCGTGTAGTCGCCATCGAAGCCGCGGGGGCAGACGTAGATCTCCTCCGGGTGATTGCCGTAACCATTCTTGATGATCGATCCGCCGAAGACCGTTCGGGGCATCGAAAACTGGGCCACGGCGCCGAGCGGTTCCTGGATGGCCAGGTCATAATCGGCTTCGCCGTCCCAGGTCAGGCGAATATAGAGGTCGCGGGCCTCGGCGGCCGGCAGCCGGGCCAGCAGCTCATCGGCCTCCTTGCCGCGTGCTTCCTCGCGGAGCCTGGCAGCCAGCTCATCGGCCTGCTTGCGCGCCTCGCGGCGGAAATAGTCGTCGCTGCCCGGCCAGCCCAGCGACAGCAAGCGGTCGATGGAGTCTCCCATCCGCTTCGGATCCTTGGTCTTCCGCGCCAGGTTGATCGACATGACAAGCGGCTCGAAGCGATGGGGAACCTTGGTGGCGGCCTCGTCCAGCAGGGGTCCAATCCGTTCGTAATATCCCTTGAGGAACAAGGCGTCCGCGGCCTTGACCAGGTCGTTCGGGTTGTGAGTTCGCTGGGCCGCATCGGCCGCGTAGTTGAGCGCAAGCTTGATATCCTCCGGCTTGCCCTTGAGCTCCTCGACGGCGATCGCCAGCGCGATGTACATCCAGGGCTCGCGATCCTTCGACCCCCGATGGTTCAGGTAGCCGAGCAGCGCGGCATGAACCTCGGTGAACTTCTGACTCAGGTTGAGCAGCCGGAGCGTCTCGCGAAGCTGGTCCGACGATTCGTCGTGCTTGCGGTAATACTCGGACCAGAACTTGTAGGGGTCCGAAGGCCCGGCTGGCCGGCCCCTGCCCGCGGCCACCGAGCCGGGACCGATGGGAATCAGGGCGGGGCGAACGCCGGCTCCCGGAGCAGCCGGGCGGATCATGGGGCCAGCGGCGGTGTCATCCCGCGGCTGCTTCGATTTCACGACCGGCCCATCGGCAGCCGGCGAACGAGACGCGGGACCGGCCGGTGCTTGACCAGCCTGGTCCCGCGAGGTGGAACGCAGTTTGGAAGAGGATGAACCAGGATCAAGCTGGTCTAGTTGCTTTTTTTTTCCATAGAGGCGCTGGCGGGGTCCTGGGACTGAGGCTCGACCGGGACCGACATCATGCCCATGCCGCCGCCCATGCCGCCCATGCCGCCCATGCCGCCGCCCATGCCGCCCATGCCGCCCATGCCCATGCCGCCCATGCCGCCCATGCCGCCCATGCCGCCGCCACCCATGAGCGAGAGCGGGATGATGGCGAGGTCAGCCACGGGGTAGACGCGAATCTCGGTCTGCTGGTCTTCGGATTCCTGGGAGGTGATCATCAGGAAGCCGTCCTTGACCGTGTAGGTCAGGCCGAGCTGCTTGAGCAGCAGCCGCAGGGTGGTCTTGAGAGGAACGCCATCCAGCTCGAGCTGGACCGGCGAGGTCAGGGTCTTGTCGGCCTCTTGCAAACCCAGGGGATCGACGTAAATCGGTATGCCCGAGTCGTTGGGGTCCTGGGTTGACTGCTTGATGTACTTGAGGACGTCTTCCAGGGGAGTCTCGTTGGCGAAGGGCATCGCGATCGGCTGTTCGAGCTTGGCCTGGATCGACTTGGTCTTGGCGTCGCGCTCGAAGACATCGACGGCCTTGCCGTACCTGGCGATGCGCCGCTCGGACAGGCTTCGCCAGACCTCGGCATCGGGATATTCGATGTACTGATTGTCCGGGAATGGCACGCCCGCCCGGGTGACGTCTTGCATGGTCAGCATGTAGCGGAACGACTGAAGTTGCCGGAATTGCAGCTCCTGGGCAAGAAAGCCCATGGTCATCGAGGTGAACATGCCGGCGTACGGAGCGGGATCCCAGTCGCTGTAGGGCATGGTTCCCCGCCGCATGAGCGCCCGGGCATGCTGAGCGAGGACGCGGGCCGAGTAGAACGGGGCGGCTGTCGCGGTGATGTTGCCGTAGCCGCCACCGTAGAGGACGTTGTAAATGCCCTCGTCCATGAGCAGGGCGAACTGAGTCATCATCCCCTTGATGGTTTCCTGGTTGGTCATGAACTCGGAGACGGCGCGGGACCGTTGCTCGGAAGCCGCCAGCAGTCGCTGCTGCTCGGCACGCTCGGCGACGATTCGCTCTTCGTCACGAACCGTGGTGAGCAACTGGGCCTGAATTCGCTTGTCCAGGGCCGAGCGGACGCTCTCGGGAACGTTGGTTGCGGAGCGAACGTAATTCTGCGCCAGCCGCAGATTGGTCAGAGCGGCCTCGGGCTGCCCGGAACCGACCAGGCTGCGTGCCGCCTGGAGCCGCTGCTCGACGTCGCTGGTGAGCTGCTGGCGAGCGATGTTGTCTTCCCGATCACTTTCCTCCAGCGTGGCATGGGCCCATGCACCGGTCGCCGGCTGATCGGCAGTCGCTGCCGCGGGTGCGGGGACGACCGGAATGCCGGGGGTGGGCTGACCGTTGCCGGCGGGTGCGGGGACGCCGGCGGCAGGCGCGGTGACGGCGGGAGCCGGCGGAGGAGTTGTCGTCGCTGCCGGCGGCTGAGCCGGGGCAGGATCCTGGAAGGCAACGCGGACCATGCTGTCCTGCGCCGCCTTGGTGTCCTTCAATCCCCGGGTGGCGTCGGCGTTGCCGGGATCAAGCGTGAGCGCCTTTTGAAAGAAGGTTTGGGCCATCGCCGTGGCCCCCTGGGCAAGCGCCTGACGCCCCAGGTCGTTCAGTTGAGAGGCCAGTGGTGGGCCGTCGTCGCCAAGTGCCACAACCCCGGACAGCAACACGCCACCCAGCGTCAATAGCCCAGCACCTTTCCACAGTCGCGCGGTTCGAGACATGTTCCATGCTCTCCGTTTCAATCCGCCCCCGGCGGTGAGGCCGGGGGAAACACCCTTGCCCTAACCTGCTCGGAATTGGTCGGTTGCAGACCGGAATTCGCGGAACAGGTGGTGCCCCGGGGTTCAATCCGGGTCACGAGCGGGGGGAGAACAGCAAGCCGGAGCCAACCTCAGCTCGCGGATCTCGTCGCGGACCGGTTCGGCCGGGCTGCACCCACAAGGCTGCAAATCATGTCGTCTGGTCAAACCACGCGGCCGCGGGCGACTGGCTCTCGCTCGACATCCATTATGCCACACGGTTCGCGGTTCGGCCAAAGTCGATCCTCTCCACGGTCAGGATCGCCACCTGCCCCGCCGGGTTTCGGTCCAGCCCGACGGCACCCTGCCAGGCTCGCCCGACCCGTGTCAATCGCCTTCCGTCCCCGTTCTTTGACACGTCCCCTCGTGTGTTCTAGAAGTTCTTCAAGTACAAAAGAGTTGGCTACTTACGAATCATTGCTCGGATTACGGGACCGCTCGAGCCCGAACCGGCAAAAGCCGGCAGCCACAACCGGTTAGAGAACCGGAATTGAATCGCTCAGGCGGTTGGCGCGGCGACCGCTCTCCGTTTATTGCGAGATCGAAGGCCATGAGCGAGGATGATGATCAGACGAAATCGAAGCCGCCCGAATTCGATATTTCCGCGTTTCCCTCGAACACTCTCTTCCATGAGCGCCGCTTCGGCCGCGATCGCAGGACGCCCCCGGCCCGGCCTGGGACAACCGACGGATATCCTCCAAACCCCCAGCAGGTTCCACCTGAACGGCGAGCCCGCAAGGAACGGCGGAGGAGGATCGATCCCACCACGTTCGAGAAGCAGTACACCAAAGACGAGCTCGAGTTCATGAACGCCATGCAGCGCTTCAAGGAACGAACCGGCAGAGCGTTCCCGACCCATGGCGAGGTCATCAGGGTCGCCATCTCGCTGGGGTATCGCATGCCAATCGCGGAGAAGCCATCCTGAACCCGGGACGGCACCAGAACGACCGCCAGGTCGAGTTCCCGATCCGCTGAGTTGACCCCACATCCAACGGTCCATTCTTGAGGCACATGGCCAAAGCGGACACAGGCGAGCTTGCGGCCCACCTGCATTCCGTCAAGACGCTCAGAGTCAACCACGCCGGCCGCCCGCATAAGGCTGGCGCGGCGACCCCCCTGCCGAGCCAGGGTCAGATCAGGCTCGACCGGAACGTCGCCGTGCCAGGGTCGATCATCGACCTGTTGCTCGTTCAGTTCGATTGTGAGACGGTCACCAGGGCCGGCCCGGTGAAGACGTTCACCCAGGCATAGACGGCATCCCTGGTCAGCTTCACGGCCCGGCTGAGATCGCGACCGGAATGCGGCGCTGGCACATCGGTCTTCGCCGTCTCTACGGCAGATTCGGCCGGGATGCTCAACCCGTCATTGCGGAAATTCAGCTCAAAGGCGGTTCCCATATAGTAATCGCAACTGACTTCCAGGGGCTCGAACCGTGGCGTTGCCGCGGTGACGGGAGCCTTCGCTGCCCTTGCGGGTGCTCCAAACCCGTCATCTTCCCGAACCAGCTCACCGGCCACCTCGATGTCCAGATCGTCCGGCAATTCGCGAGTCTCGGTCGCCGGAAGGGACAGCGGCGGGCGTACGGCAACTGGCGTCGCCGACGGCTTCGTTGGCTCCCTCCGTGGTGTGGGCAGCACACTCTTCGCCGGGGGCGTCAGGTCACCGGCAAAGTAAAGGCTCGCGCTGGTTTCCATCGGCCCGAAGCTCGTTTGTGAGGCCAGGGCAGGCCGGGCCGGACTGGTGACGACAGGCCGCGGTGCGCTGGCCACGGGAGGATTGATCCCGATCCCTCGGCTTTGCTGAATCAACTTGTCAGCGCCGCCACCGGGATTCTTGGCCACGACAACCGGCTCGATTCGCCGGGGTGATGCGGCCGGGAAGACCACCCGGGGGAGCACCGAGCCCAACGTCCTGCTCCACTGAGCCAGCTCGAGCTGGACCTCTCGATAGACCTTCTTGACCACAGGCTTGGGGTCGAACCGAACGGCCGCGGCCGGTTTCCGGACCACCTTGGGCGGCACCACACCGGTCCCCTCGTTCTTGAGATTGAGCTCGTAGGCGATGCCCAGGCTGAGCTGCTCGCCAACCCAGATCGGCTCGAACGATCTCCTCTGCCGTACGAAAGACACCGGCCGCACTGCGGCGGTCCGGGTGTCTTCAAGCAATGCCGGCTTGCTGGAAAAAGTCGCGGACGATGCCTTCGGCAGGCCGGGCCGGTCCGACGGCTCCGGGGCTGTGGCGGGGAGGGAAGATAGCGCAGGACGAGGAGCGAGACGCTCCACGTCGTAATAATCGCTGACGATCACGTAATCCGCGGTTTGCGGGTTCCGGGTGTCCCAATCGGCGAATCTGGCATTCATCCAGTTCTGAGTGGAGGCGACCCAGCTCTCGATCACAGGCGCGCTGGGAATGGTTAACCCCATCGCTGCCACCAGACTGACCAAGACCAGTCGTAATGTCATCGGTCGTTCTCCGGGTCGTGTTGTCTTCATCGCTCGTAGAGAAGCCATCCATCTTCGATTCAAGCTGTTCTCGTACAGACCTCCGTTGTCCTTGTTTAGAAGTATCGACTAGGCAAAACAGGGGCTTTAGAAACTTACTGGTATCTAAGGAAAGATGAGGTATTTTCGAAGTTTGCGCGTTCAAGAAAGGATGCCTTGTCGCGGTCTCTTTTCGGCCTGGGTTAGATTGGGGGGACATCCAAGGCGGGTTTCGCGTGGTCAAGTCCCGGCAAAACCCTTAGGATTGGCACCGCTGAACGCACGGGGGGACGTTGCCTCATTCCGAGGCGTGGCCGCAGGGAGTGGCGAGAACATGCCGAATGCGGTTCTGGTGACCGGCGCAGCGGGTTTCATCGGCAGCCACCTGACCGAACGACTGGTACGTGACGGACACCGGGTGCGCGTGCTCGTGCGGTACAATGGTCGCGACGACCGGGGTCATCTCGACGACTTGCCGGCGGACATCCAGGCCGAGCTCGAGGTGCACCGGGGCGACCTCAAGGATCCCGAGGCCGTCCGCGCGGCCGTGGCGGACCGGGCCTGGGTGTTCCACCTGGGGGCTTTGATCGCGATCCCTTACTCGTATCAGAACCCGCACGACGTGGTGCAGACCAATGTTCTGGGCACGGCCCACGTCCTGGACGCCTGCCGGGGCTCTTCGGCACTCGAGCGGCTGGTTTTGACCTCGACCTCGGAAGTCTACGGCACAGCGCGGTATGTGCCGATCGATGAGCAGCATCCGCTGTGCGGGCAATCTCCCTACGCCGCGACCAAGATCGCCGCCGATGCGTTGGGGGAGAGTTATCACCGCTCATTCGGCCTGCCAGTAACGATTCTCCGGCCATTCAACACCTTTGGTCCCCGGCAATCGGCACGTGCCATCATTCCGACGATCATCAGCCAGGCTTTGGTTCGGCCCGTGGTGAAGCTGGGTCGGATCGACCCCCGCCGCGACCTGACCTATGTCAAGGACACGGCCCAAGGATTCGTCGCGATCGCCGCCTGCGACGGGGCCATGGGGCGGGCCGTGAACATTGGCCGGGGCGAGGATATCTCGATCGGCGAGCTGGTCGAGCGGATTGGCCGGCTGCTGGGCCGAGCGATCACCGTCGAATCCGAGACCGACCGCCTCCGTCCCGCGGCCAGCGAGGTCGAGCGCCTGCTCGCCGGCACTGCCCTGGCCCAGTCACTCTGGAACTGGAAACCTCGGTACAGCCTCGACCAGGGTCTGGAAGAAACCATTGCCTGGATCCGCGAGCACATCGGGCGGTTCCGGACCGAGAGTTACACCACCTGAAAGCGTCAGGGCGGTTCAATTGTTGTGGGGAGTGGCGAACAGGGCCGGAGAGCCGCCGGGATTGCGACACCGAATCGAGGCGGGGTAACCTGGAATAGCATTTTCCTGGACCCTCCTGCTTCTCGACCTGGAATCCGCATGATCATCGACTGGACCCCGCTGGCTAACCTGATCGCAACCCATGACCGCTTCCTGGTGACGACGCACGTCCGGCCCGATGGGGATGCGCTCGGATCCGAGGTCGGAATGGTGGGGCTGCTCAGGCAGAAGGGGAAGGATGTCCGGGTGGTCAACGTCAGCCCCACGCCGCCCCGGTATGACTTTCTCGATCCCGACGGATCGTTGTTCGAGCATTTCAGGTCCGCGGTCCACCCCGCCGATCTGGGGGATCGCGAGGTTGCACTGATCCTCGACCTTTCGGCGTGGAGCCAGCTTGGCGACATGGCCGAGTATGTCCGATCTTTCCCGGGGCCTCGCGTGGTGATCGATCACCACGTCAGTCAGGACGACCTGGGGGCGCTCTTCATCAAGGACACGGCGGCCGAGGCGACGGGAATTCTCGTGATGTCGGCGGTCGCCGCGCTGGGAGCAGCGCTGACCCGCGAGGTGGCCACGGGGTTGCTCACGGCGATCGCCATGGATACCGGCTGGTTTCGGCACACCAATACGCGGCCCGGGACGCTCCGCGCCGCGGCTGAACTGATCGAGGCGGGCGCCGATATCGCCGCGATCTACCGCGACCTTTTCGAGCGCAATACCCTGGGACGGCTGCGGCTGATGGGCGAGACGCTCTCGTCATTGCGAACCGACATGGGCGGCAGGGTTGCCTACGCCACCATCTCACTCGCCGACCTGGAGCGGACGGGCGCAATTCCCCAGGATTCGGAGGACATGGTCGATTTCACGGTCAGCCTGCGCGGAGTCGAGGTGGGCATGCTCTTCATCGAGCAGGCCCGCGGCGGAGTCAAGGTGTCGCTGCGTTCGCGTAACGGGCTCGATTGCGCGCGGCTGGCCGCAACGCTGGGAGGCGGCGGGCACCGAGCCGCGGCCGGGGCCACCCTTGCCGGGGCAATGGCCGAGAACGTGGACCGCGTGCTCCGCGCGGTACGCCAGGCTCTTGATCCCGCCACGGTTTGCGTAGTCCGTAGTCCGTAGTCCGTAGTCAGTGAATACGGAGGACAGAACAGCCAGTGGTTCGCGGTCTTTGGTCTTTACTGACTACTGACTACTGACCACTCACTACTCTTCGTCTGTCCGGCGCCTCTTTGCGTTCCAGTTGGTCCCTACCAGGGGAGTTCACGGAATGACCCGCCGCGACTTCTACCGTTATGGCAGCATCGTTCTGGGTGGCCTGATCAAGCTGGTGATCGCCGTGCCGGCGGTCGCCTTTCTGGTCTCGCCCCTGCGCAAGAAGGGTCAGGACGCCGGGGAAAACGCTTTCGCGGCCCTGACCAGCCTGAATCAACTCAAGGTGGGGGTCCCGCGATCGTTCGCGATCATCCAGGATCAAACCGACGCCTGGATCAAGTATCCCAGCGAGCCGGTCGGTTCGGTCTGGTTGATCCGCCAGCCGGCCGGCGCGAAGCCCGAGGTGATTGCCTTCACGGCCGAGTGCCCGCATCTGGGCTGCGCCATCAACTTGTCGGCCGACGGCAAGAGCTTTCTTTGTCCCTGCCACACCAGCGCGTTCGACTTCGACGGCAAGCCGCAAAACCAGGTGCCGCCGCGACCGATGGACCGGCTTGACGTCGAGCTGACGGCCGAGCCCGACCCCAAGGTTCGCGTCAAGTTCCAACGGTTCCGGACCCTCGCCGCAGAGAGGATTCCCCTTGCTTAACCAACTTGCCGACTGGCTGGATGACCGGACCGGTTACCGGACCTTGGTCCGCACGTTCAGCGCAGAGCAGATTCCGGGCGGCGCCCGCTGGCGCTATGTCTTCGGCTCCACGCTCGCCTCGGTCGTCTTGATCCAGGCCGTGACCGGCGTGCTGATGATGACAGCATACAGCCCGTCGTCCGCGAGCGCCTGGGGCAGCGTGTACTACATCAATAACATCATGTGGATGGGCTGGTTCATCCGCGGTCTGCACCATTTCGGGGCGTCGACGGTGATGGTGCTCTTGGTCTTCCACCTGCTTCAGGTGTTACTCACCGGCGCCTACCGCAAGCCTCGCGAGGTCAACTGGTGGTTCGGCCTGGCCCTCCTGGTGCTGACGGTGGGCTTCGGCCACACCGGCTATCAGCTTCCCTGGGACCAGAAGGGCTACTGGGCCACCAAGGTCGTGACCAACATCATGGGCGGGGCCCCGCTCATCGGTCCGTATCTCAAGACGATCGTGGTCGGGGGCACAGAGTACGGCAACCAGACGATCACCCGCCTTTTCGGCCTGCACGTGGCCATCCTGCCGATCTTGATGATCCTCTGCCTCTGGGCCCACGTGATGCTTGCTCGGCGGCACGGGCTGACGCCTCCCGCGCGACCGGAGCGGTGGACCGCCGAGACCTACTGGCCGGCGCAGACCTTCAGAAACGTTGCCTTCCTGAGCATCGTTGTGGGAATCATGGTCGCTCTGGATCTGATCAAGGGAGGGGCTCCGCTCGACGCGCCGGCCGATCCCTCGAGCTCCGACTACCCGGCCCGGCCCGAGTGGTTCTTCCTCTGCCTCTTCCAGATGCTCAAGCACTTCCCGGGCCGCCTCGAGTGGGTCGGCTCGATCGTCATACCCTCGACCATTCTCCTGGTCCTGTTCCTGCTGCCGCTCCTGGACCGGATCTTGCCCTCAAGGTTCCTCCATTTTCTCGCGTGTGCAGGGGTGTTCGGGCTGCTGGGAGGCGCCGGCTACTTGACCGTCGAGGCCCTCCAGTCCGACGCGGCCGACACCCAGTTTCAGGAAGCCAGGAAGAAGGCCGACGCGGCCCAAGAGCGGGCACTTTTCCTCGCGGCCAGCCCCGCGGCCGGCATCCCGCCGGCAGGAGCCGGCTTCCTGCTGCGGCACGACCCGCTAACCCACGGGCATGCCGCTCTGGAGAAGCAGTGCCTGGGCTGCCATTTCTTGGGCGGACAAGGCACCGGCGAGCAAACCGCGTCCGACCTCAAGAGCTTCGGCTCCCGAGCCTGGGTTCGCGGGCTGCTCGAGAACCCCGCGGCGACCACCTATTTCGGCAAGGTCCCCAGCCTGAGTGGGATGATGGAGTGGAAGAAGAGCTCGAAGCTCAAGGGCAAGCAGCTCGACGACGTGGCCGATTTCGTCGCGTCGTTCGCCCGGATCCCCGACGACTTGACCGCCGACGAGTGGCTGCACAGCCCCGGCGTGGCCGAACACCCCGGCAACCAGCCGTTCCAGAAAGAATGCGGCCGGTGCCACCAGATCGAGGGCTTCACCGAGGGAGGCACGCGCGACGCGCCAGGGCTTTTCGCCTGGGGCTCGACCCAGTGGCTCACCCGGATGATTCGCAAGCCCGGCGCCCCCGACCTCTACGGCTTCTTCGAGGATAAGGCGCAAATGCCCCCATTCGGCCCCGACCAGTTGCGCGGCAACGACCTCGAGATGATTATCCGCTTCCTCCACAACGATTACCCCATGCCCGGCACCGAAGCAAAAGACAGCCTGGCGGGGGCAGCGGCCAAGACCAATGGTCAGGTCGAAAAGCCTTAAAGCCGGTGGGGCATTGTGTAATCATTCTGTAGGCCAAGGGCCTCCTTCTGCTGTCAGATCAATTCTCGTCAAAAGTAAATTGACGCCGAGTGCTTTCCAGATCCAATCCCTGCTCCCGGGCAAACCGCACGAACGCCCAGTGGCTGACGAACCACTGGCCGAAGCGGCTGCCCAGATGGTCGAGCATGACACGGCGGTCGGCGCCGAGGACGGACGGCATCATCGCCTCGGATTGTCGCAAGCGATCGGCACGGGTAGTCTGGCACCTGGGGAGGTGATCCATGTTCGGGGATGGCTCGTTGACATTTCGAGAGTTCATCATGCGTGAACCCTTGCCGCTGGCGACGATCCACGACGCCGTGCTGGAGTTCCTGCGCGGGCGGACCGACGCCGTGCTCTTTGGCGCACACGCGGTGAACGCGTACGTTGATGAACCGCGGATGACCCAGGATGTCGACATCCTCTCGCCCAGGGCGGCGGAGCTGGCCGACGAGTTGCGAGCGTACCTTTCGCAACGCTTTCAGATCGCTGTCCGGATTCGGACCGTGGCGAATGGTCTCGGCCACCGCTTGTATCAGGTTCGCAAGCCTCAGAATCGTCACCTCGTGGATATTCGGCGAGTCGAAGGCCTCCCCGCTCACCAGGTCGTCGAGGAGGTTCTGGTAGTTCCTCCAGTGGAATTGATCAGTCAGAAGGTGCAAAGCATGGTCCATCGATCCAAGTCGGCGAAGGGGCCCTCGGACCTGACCGATATCCGACGCCTCCTTTTGACCTTCCCCGACCTGAAGGTTTTCGAAGGCCCCGTCGCCGATTGTCTTCGGGCCGCCGGCGCTCCGAGCACGACTCTCGAGGCCTGGCGAGAGCTCGCCGCCCAAGAAATCATCGCGGATGACGACGACGAGGGGTACTGACCGGGGGTTACTTTACATCAGACCGATCCAGGATTTCGAGCATTCGGTTAGCGTTGTTTCTTGTTCGTTTGCTATAGGAGTGCCAAAATGGGTGCTCACCGCGCTTCCCAAATCGAGCTCGCGAGGGCCGGTTCACTCCATCGCTGCTCATGTGACCATCATGACCGGCCCGGAGTTCGGTTCGGTTCCGAAAACTCGGCTTCCCAAGCGGGAGTCGCTTCGAAAAAACTCGAAAAACCCGCCAGTTTCTTGGGGATTTTTCTTGAACTTGGCGATCGGCCGTGGTTAGACTCGCGCCGCCTTGAGTAACTGACCGCGATGGCCATTGCGGTACGGTTCCGAGACGGTCAACGAATGGATTTCGCTGAGCCCTATTCACGGAAAGGACGCCGACCATGAATCACCGTCCGCTCATCGGTATCAACACCGACTTCCGCGTCTCTCCCAAGACCAAGGTTTCTTGCAGCCTCACTCCCAGCGGCTATTACGATTGCCTACTGACGGCCAATGCCCTGCCGGTCATGATTCCTCCCCTCATCAGGGAGAGCGAGCTCTTGCCGATCCTCGAGCGACTGGACGGCGTGGTGTTGACCGGAGGCGACGATCTCGACCCGCGCAAGCTGGGGATGTCACATCACCCGTCGGTGACGTTGATCCCCGAGCGCAGGGAGATCGCCGACCGCCTGCTCTGCAAACTCGTCCAGCAGGCCCGGATCCCGACGCTCGGCATCGGCCTGGGAATGCAAGAGTTGAACGTCGTCTCCGGTGGCGGCCTGTTCGTCCACCTGCCCGAGGACATGCCCAAGAGCATTCCTCATTACGACCCCCACGGCGGTGCCCATCGCCACACCGTGGTCATGCAGCCCAAGACCCGGCTCGATGAGATCTACGGACCGGGCGAAATCCGGGTGAACAGCTACCACCACCAGGGCGTCCGCAAACTGGCCCCGAACTTCCGGGTCGCCGCGCTGGCACCCGACGGCCTCATCGAGGCCTTCGAGGGCAAGGACCCGGGCTGGTGGGTCGTAGGCGTGCAATGGCACCCGGAGAACGAAGGACACATCTCGCTGGACATGCAGCTCATCGAGTCCTTCGTCCAGGCCGCCTCCTCCGGCAAGAACGCCCCGGCGCTGGCCAAGGTGGGCTGAGCCGGGCAGTCTCTCTTGGCCGATACGGTTCCCATCAGGCTGAATGCCGATCCTCGGTTCCAGATTCCAGAAGCGTCAAGAAAAGCTGGCGCTCCTGGAATCTGGAATGCTTTCGAAGTCTGGACGGAATCAAAGAGAAAAAGGTGTCAGGAACCGAAAAACGACTTTCTTACATCAATGTACCCGAAATCAGTTCCTGACACCCTATCTGCGGCCCGGCGTATTTCTTCTGGCCCAGCAGCGCCCCGCCGAGCAGCGACAATCAGTCCAGCCAATTCTCGACTCGCAAGCCTGGCACTCGTTCGAAATCGGTTAGGTTGGCGGACAAGAGAATTGCGTGGTTGACCAGCGCCGTCGCCGCGATTTTCAGATCCCTTGAGCCGATGCGAAGCTTCTGCCGGCGGAGATCGTCAAATTGCCGGGCCGCAGCCTCATCGAACGGCACGATTTCGAACGCCTCGTAGAACTCGAACAGCAAGGCCAGCTCGCGATAACCGACAACTTGCCGCAGCGCCGACTTTTCCTTGGCGATCGCGGCCAGCCAGCCGCGCATCCGTTCCTCGACCGTGACAATGGCCACCCCTATGACTTCGGATGCCGGCACCGCATTGAGTCGATCAATCATGCGACGGCCACGTTCACTGTCGGGGTATTTCAGGAACGTCGTATGATCCGTGTCAAGGAGGATCATTCGGCCAGCTCTCCACGCCGCGCCGCCTCCCGTTCGGCCTCACGCATCCGCAGGCATTCCTCGTCGACTTTGCGCATGAATTCGCTGTCGCGGAACATGCCGACGACTTTGCGCCAATCCTTGCGAGAGAGGTCGGGCCCCTTCGTCGCAATGACCTTCTCCAGGGCCTCGACTCGTCTGGCAAGCGATTCCAAGGTCAGGTCATTCATTGCCGTCTCCTCCAGATACTCCAATGATCCCCTACTATTTTACTTTGCCAGGTTCACTTCTTGGAATCCGTCTCTTGACGTTTCCGACAAATTTGAACGTCCGTTCAGATAGCCCGAAAGGTGAAGGTGACAGCCACCAAATCTGGGGCATGGTTCAAAAACACCCGTTTTCGGGTAACACACGGGATCTCAGCGCGGACCCTGATCGGTCCCGCGTTGGAGCGGGTTTACGCGAGTCCCTGGCTGCCGTGCTGGGGCTTCAGTTCCG
>JBEKTN010000134.1:0-19534 GCA_049516015.1 Isosphaeraceae bacterium
AGTTATTAGTTAACTAATAACTCGGTCTGACCCCACCAGGCCTTCGGTCGAGGCTGATGGAGCGGTCAGTCACGGCGGCGAGATTCATGCCGTGGCGTTCAGCCCCGATGGCCATCGCCTGGCGACTGCGGGCCAAGACCACGCGGTGGTAAAGACTCATCAGGCAGGTGCTTCGAGTCTTCGACGACGCACCGCTTGACTTACTGAAGGTGCTTGGCGAAGAAGCCGACGAGGTCGTGGTACATAGCCTGCTCGGGGTGTTCCTGGCCGCGATAGTCGTCGTTGTGGCGGAGGATGCACTCGACGCCGAGTGGATCGAGCATGGCCTTGAGTGCGGCGCCGAAGCGGGGGTGGTGGATGCCCTCGCCGGGACGGGCGGTTGGGGAGAGCGGTGCGTTGGGCTCGGAGTAAAAAAGAAGCACCGGCGGATCGTCGGAGGAGACGTGGTTCAGCGGTGAGGCTTCCTCGTAGAGCCGGTGGATGCGCGGGGTGTCGGACGCGGCGGGCGAGGTCACGCCAAAGAGCGGCTTGAGGGCGACATGCTCGTGGGCCCGGCCGCCGATGAGTTGCTTGATGAACCGGGGGTCGTACGACGTCTGCGCGCCGACCACTCCCATGCAGGCCAGCCGCGACGACTGACGCAGAACCGGGTCGTCATTCCTGGGATCGGCCAGGTCGTCGTGGAACCCGACCCAGAGCGCGATCCCCGCGCCGGCCGAGTTGCCGCAAGCCGCGATCCGGCCGGGGTCGATCCCCAGATCCACCGCCTTGAGCCTGAGGAACTGGATAGCGCGGGCACCGTCGAGCATCGGGGCCGGAAAGGGCGCCTCGGTTGAGAGCCGGTAACTGGCCGAGGCCACCGAGATCCCCTCCGCCAGGCAGCGGTCCACCAGCCACGCCGGCACACTCTTCTTGTCGCCGCCGACAAACCCTCCGCCGTGGAAGAAGACCACAACGGGCGCCGGACCGGAATGACCGGGCCGGTGCGGAGCCTTCCAAAGATCCAGAGCGTTCCGCGCGAACGGACCGTAACGCAGGTCGGCGACGTCGGGCCGGGGCTTCTCGGGGTCCAGACGCTTCCGGACCTGCGCCGCTCCCTCGATCGAGATCAGGACAAGGAGGGCAAATAAGCCCAGGATCGCCAAGCGGCGTGATCTCGGTCGCCAGCTCATGGATGTTCCTCAAGTGAGATTGCGCGCAAACCGGCCTAACCAGCCGCTATTCCTAAGTTTGCGCCTCTCGCCCCGGGAGTCAACCTGGGAGCGCCGCGCGACCTTGACGATCGTCATGATGTTGCCAGGTGGGCGGAGTGTTGACCCCAGGCCACCATTCCGACCGAATTTCCCCCGTCTCACTCTCCCTGTTCTATGGTGCTCATAGGCGAGGAACGATGTGAAAGGACTCGACGAAACCAAAGTAATTGCATGCAACAGTTCGAGGAACCAGGGAGTTCCCGCGGGAAGCTCCAGCCGGCTCCTCGAGAAGGCGGCTGGCACCATGTTTCTCACGCGCGTCCCGGGTTTTGGCAACACGACGAATCTCAATCGCAACCGACGCCGTCGGCCATCGACGTCACCAGTGGTCGGCAGAAGAAGGCGGCCCACCCTGGAGGCTCTTGAAACAAGGCAGTTGCTGTCGAATTTGCCCATCCCGGTGACCACTTGCAGCGATTCCGGCCCGGGCAGCCTGCGGCAGGCCATCCAGGCTGCGGACAATCTCGTGGTCGGCGGCGTCATGTCGCCGGTCGATATCGTCTTCAACATCCCGGCCTCGACGGCCCCCCTGCTGGATGTTCCGGTTCCCGGCTTTGATCCGGGCACACAGACCTGGCGGATCCAGCTTGCCACACCACTACCGCCGATCACCAACACCGTCTCGATTGACGGCTACAACGAGGCGCCTGTCGGCGTGCCGTATCGCTATCCGAACGCCGTCTCATCGGCCGTGCAAAGCCTGGCGCTCACCGGCAGCCCGACGGGCGGCACCTTCACCCTGACGACCGCCGCGCCCTTGCCTGTCGGGAAGACTGGCCCGATTCCCTACGACGCCACGGCCGCGACGGTCCAGGCGGCCTTGGGGGCAATCGTCGGGATCAATAATATCGCCGTCACGGGTGGCCCCTCGCCGGGTTCGCCGTTCGCGATCACCTTTCAGAACGCTGAGGGACTGCAATCCATCCCAAATCTGGGCGCGGACGGTACTGGCCTGACGGGGGGGACAACCCCTGGCGTCTTGGTGCAGACGACGGTGGCGGGAGGAGCCGCGATTGGCGATCTCACGTACATCGTGGCGGTCCCCAACTCAACCGGTGCCACGCAGGGCAATGACGCCGAGCAACGCGTGATCATCGATGGCAGCCACATCCCGGCTGCGTCAGCCGCGACTGGTTTTGTGCTCGACGCCTCCGACTCCCTGCTGCGCGGGCTGATCATCACCGGCTTCAACGTCGGCGTTTCGGTTTCCGCGCTGGACACCTCAAAAAACCCCGTGGTCGGCGACCTCATTCAGGGCAACTCCATCGGCGATTACTTCCTTTACCCCGTGGACCCCGAGACGGGAGCTGCCCTGCCCTCCCCGGATAACGTCGGCTTCACGGAGGGCGACGGCAATGCCCAGCAGGGCGTGGTCCTGAACTCGTCCAACACCACCGTCGGCGGCAACAACCCTCAGGAAGACAACATCATCTGCGGCAACGGCGCGCAAGGCATCCTGGTCGAGCCTGGTGCCTCGGGCAACCAGATTCTGGGCAACCAGATCGGCATGGCCGGGCCCTCCATCAACGGCCTCTATTCACAGGACGGCAATCGAGCCGAGGGAGTTCTGATCGAGTCTTTGGGGAACCTTACGGATCCGCTGAGCATCGTCTTCTCGTCGAGCAATATCGTGGGATCGGCCTCGGTCGGCAACTTGATCTCGGCCAACGCCGGCGCAGGTGTCCGGCTCGTGGGTGTCGGGGCCATCCGTAACCTCATCCAGGGCAATTACATTGGCGTCGCGCCTGGGGGCGGCTACAAGTTCGGAACCGGAGATCCCGGCAATCGCGGCGACGGCGTCCGGATCGAGGATGGCTCTCTGAATCAGATCGGCGGCAGCAGTTCTGCACTTGGCAACACGATTGACTCGAATCATGGAGCCGGCATCTATCTTACGGGCCTGGCCACCGGCAACGTCGCCGCGAACAACATGATCGGCGTGACCGCAGCGGGGTCGCAAGTTCTCGGCAACTGGCAGGAGGGTGTGGCACTCTACTCACCGAACAACACGATCGGTCCCGGCAACGTGATCTCCCAGAACCTGCTTGGCATCGGGATCTACGGACCAGGCGCAAGCCAGATCTTGGTTGACGATAATCTCATCGGCACCGATGTCAGCGGTACAGAGTTCGGCTTCGGCAACGCGACCGAGGGCGTGCTGATTGACAACTCGTCAAACAACACGATCCAGGGAAATCCCTCCGGCTCCCAGGTGATCTCCGGAAACGATGTCGGGGTCGAGATCCTCGGCGGGTTGGCCACTGGAAACCTGCTGCTGGGCAATCTCATTGGTTCGGACAAGACAGGCATGGTCGACCTTGGCAACAAGAACCAGGGCGTCCTGATCAGCAACGCCCCGGGGAATACCGTCGGTGGGAATACGGCTGCCTCGTTGAACCTGATTTCGGCCAACCATATCGCGATCACGATCGACGGCGCCGGGGCAACGGGAAACCTGGTCCAGGGTAACTACATCGGAACCGACATCACCGGTCTCGCTCGATTGGGAAACGAGACCGTTGGGATCGTCATCAGCACCATGGCCAGCAAGAACACCATCGGTGGCATGACCGCCGACGTGGGCAACAAGATCGCCTTCCACACACTGGCCGGCGTCGAGGTGGACTCGGGCACTGGCAATAGCATCCTCTCCAACAGCATCTGGGCCAACGGCCATCTTGGCATTGACCTCGTCGCGCCGGGAGATCCTCCCAGCGGCGTCACGCCCAATCCCGTTCCACCCAATCCTCCTGTTCGCACTGGCCCCAACAACCTCCAGGCGTACCCGGTCCTCTCTTACGTCACCTCCAACGGAACGCTGACCCATATCCACGGAACGCTCTACAGCCAGACGAACACAGAATTCCTGATTCAGTTCTTCACCAACCCGACGGCCGACCCCTCAGGTTATGGACAGGGGCAGTACCGGTTCGGGTCCGCCACGGTCATGACTGACGCGACCGGCAACGTCGTATTCGACGCCACCCTCACGACGCCGTTCACCGCCGGAATGTGGCTGAGCGCCACGGCAACTAACCTGACCACTGGCGACACCTCGGAGTTCGCGAAGGATATATCCCAGTCACCGGCCATGGAGTTCTCCGCCGCCACCTACACGGTTAACGAGACCGATGGCTCGGCGGTCATCACGGTAGTTCGGACGACGAGCCAGGGAACATCCACGGTCAACTACGCCACCGTCTCCGGCGGCACGGCCGTTCCCATCATCGACTACACCCCGGTCTCCGACACGCTCACGTTCAATCCCGGTGTCACCACCCAGACTTTCGTCGTTCCGATCAACGACAGCCCTCAGTCCGTGAACATAACCAAGACGGTGAACCTGGCCTTGACGACGGAAACCGGCGGTTACGCCGACTTCCAGACCACGGCCGTGCTCAGTATCATCGACCACGCCCAGGGTTCATCACGCGTCTTCTGGGTTACCAATACGCAGGATTCCGGTCTCGGATCGCTGCGCCAGGCGATCCTCAACGCCAACGCCCGCCCCGGGCCCGACGACATCGCATTCGCCATCCCGGCATCTCTTGATCCGAACCTCAACGTGCCTGTTCCAGGTTTCGATCCCGCGACGCAAACCTGGACGATCAACCTCCAGAGCGCGCTGCCGACGATCACCGACCAGGTGATTATCGATGGCTATACCCAGGGGGAATTCCCCATACCCTATCGCTACCCCAGTGCCTTCACGGAGATCCAGATCCTCACCGTGACGGGCACGCCGACGGGGGGTAGCTTTACCCTCAGCGCACAAAGTCCCCTACCCCTCCTGACGACCGGTGACCTGCCCTACAACGCCACGGCATCGGAGGTTCAGCTCCAGCTTGTGCAGATGCTGGGCATGAACAACGTGACGGTCAGCGGCGGACCCGCCAATGTGGCCCCGCTCACGATCACCTTCGCGGGAGATTATCAAGGCCAGACCGTTCCGGCCCTGGTTCCGACCAGTGAGCTTACCGGTGGGGTCGATCCCACGGTCGTGGTGACCACCTCATCCCAGCTTGGGGCTGTGACTCAGATTTCATCGATTACCAATACGATTGCCGCCACGAACGGCAACAATGCGCACATCCCGGTGATCGTGGACGGCAGCGAGATTCCCGGCGGCGCGCCCGGCTTCGTGATCAATACGACCGATAGTATCTTGCGCGGGCTGATCATCGACGGTTTCACCATCGGCGTCTCGGTACCGCGGCCGGTGGATATGGGCAACCTGATCCAGGGAAACTGCATTGGTGGTTACTACCTCTACCCAGTCGATCCCACTACAGGAACCCCGGTTCCGGCGCCCGGAAACAACGTCCTCGCCGGGCTGGGCAACTCCCAGCAGGGCATTTACATCGACGGCGAGAACACGACGGTCGGCGGGACCAATCCCCAGGAAAACAACGTCATTGTCGGCAGTGGTCTGCAGGGCATCCTGATCGACGTCGATGCCCAAGGCAATGTCGTCGAGGGCAACGAGATCGGTATCATCGGGCCGTCCGAGAACGGCTATTACAACCAGGTCGGCAACCAGGGCGTGGGGGTGCTGGTCTACGGCTCGAGCAACGCGATTGGCGGTCCCGGTGGCGGCTCGGGCAACCTGATCTCCGCCAATCAACAAGGCGGCGTCCAGATCGTCGGCCCGGCTGCGACCCGCAACATCGTTGCGGCAAACTACATCGGCATTGGCCCGGGTGGAGGTTATCTGTTCGGCACTGGGAACCCCGGCAACAACGGAGACGGCGTCCAGATCGAGAACTCAACCCAGAACCAGGTCGGCGGGCCGGACTCGACGTGGGCCAACGTCATCTCGTCCAACAGCGGCGCCGGAGTCGAGATCGACGGCATCACCTCGACCGGGAACACGGTGGAGAACAACCTCATCGGCTTGACCGCCGATGGCAAGGCCGTCAAGGGAAACTACGCGGACGGCGTGGTCGTGTTCTCCCCCCAGAACACGATCGGTCCGGGCAACGTAATCTCGGGAAACCTGCGCGGAGTCCGCATCTCCGGACCAGACGCCACCGATGTCGTGGTCCGAGACAACCTCATCGGCACCGATATCACCGGAACGCTCGACCTGGGCAATGCCCTCGAGGGGATTCGAATCGAGGATGCAACCGACGCGCAAGTCCTGGGCGATGCTTCGGGACCCCAGGTCATCTCCGGAAACTACCAGGGCGTCGTCATCACCGGATCGACGGCTACTGGCAACCTGGTAGCAGGAAACCTGATTGGATCGGACGAGACTGGACTGCATGCCATCCCGAATGCTTACGAGGGCGTGGCCATCCTCGGTGCTCCCGGGAATACCATTGGCGGGACCACGGCGGGGGCTCAGAACCTGATCTCGGCGAACCACTGGGGCGTGCGGCTAGACGGCTCGGGTGCGGTTGACAACGTGGTGGAGGGCAACCTGATTGGGCCTGATATCACTGGTAAGGAAGCACTCGGCGACGAGGTCAACGGCGTGATCGTGAGCAGCGGGGCCTCAAACAATATGATCGGCGGCACCAGTGCATCTGCTGGCAACACGATCGCGTTCAATGTCCTTACGGGAGTCAGGGTCGAGTCGGGGACGGGCGATTCGATCCTGTCCAACAGCATCTACTCCAACGGACAGCTCGGTATCGACCTGGTGACGCCGAGCGTTGCGCCGGGCCCGAACAATCTCCAGAGATACCCAGTCCTCGAATACGCCACTTCCAACGGCTCAATCACTCACGTCCACGGGACGATCCAGAGTGCTTCCCCCACCACGTTCCTCATCCAGTTCTTCAGCAATGTCACGCCCGATCCCTCCGGCTTTGGTCAAGGTGAGACTGGCTTCGGATCGCTCCAGGTGACCACCGTTGGCGGCAATGTAGACACCCCATTCGACCTGCAGTTTGCCTCGGTTCTTCCCCCCGGGGTGGTGATCAGCGCAACGGCGACCAACCTGGCCACTGGAGACACGTCGGAATTTGCGAAAAACGTCGCCCAAACCGTTGCTCTACAATTCATGACGGCAACCTACGTGGTCGATCAGAGCAGTGGAACGGCCCTGATCACCGTCTCTCGAACCCTGACCACTGGCACGTCGACGGTTCAATTCGCCACCGCCGACGGCACTGCCCATGCGGGGCAGGATTACTCTGCCACCTCTGGCTCGCTGTCGTTCAACCCCGGAGTGGCGACCCAAACGTTCCCGATCACGGTCATTGACACGCACCAGGCCGGAGGCTTCAAGACCGTCAACCTCGCGCTCTCGAATCCAACCGGGGGCGTCATCGACTTCCAGCCCACCGCCGTGCTCCGAATTTTCCACAATGGATCGGGGACGGCGGGGCTTTTGACCGTCACCAACACTCTGGATTCAGGCCCCGGGTCGTTGCGGCAAGCAATCCTGTATGCCAACTCCACTCCTGGGCCCAATGACATTACCTTCAACATCCCGGCCGCAACCGACCCCCTTCTCGACGTCCCTGTGTCCGGATTTGATCCCACTACACAAGATTGGACCATCACGCTCAGCACTCCCCTGCCCGCCCTCACCGACACCGTATCCATTGATGGGTTTACACAGGGAAATGTAGGAGTTCCATTCCGTTATCCCTCACAGGTCAGCTCGGCCCAGCAGCAGGTCGCCGTTCTTGGGAACCCCACGGGGGGGTACTTCACGCTGGAGACCCAGGTGCCCTTGCCGCCAGGAAGGACTGACCCCATCGTTTACAACGCCACTCCGGATCAGGTCCAGGCAGCCCTATCCGCAATCCCCGGGATGGCAGGAAACATCGTCGTCTCCGGTAGTCCTTCGGCTTACACCGTGTCGTTCCGAGGGGCCTTCGCCGGAGAAGACCTTCCCGACCTGATCGGAGACGCGGCGGGATTACTAGGGAGCAATCCCACCGTGCAGGTCCAGACGGTGATTGTCGGCGGCATGCCGATCAGCGATCCGCTCTTGATCAAGTCAATTCCGAACACCCTGCAAGCGCGGGATGGCAACAACGCGCGAGTGAGGGTGATCGTCGACGGCAGCCAAACCGGAGGAGGGACCGGGTTCGAGATCGACACCTCGGATTCTGTCCTGAGAGGCCTCATTATCGACGGCTTTGATGTCGGTGTCTCGGTCCCCAATCCTGGCAACATCGGCAACTCGATCCAGGGCGACTTCATCGGTCAGTACGACGTTTATCCCGTGGACGCAGTCAGTGGCTCGCCGTTGCCTTCCCCCAACAACGTCATCCTGGCGGGGCAGGGCAACCTGCTTCAGGGCGTGTACCTCAATGCCCAAAACACCACCGTGGGCGGGACCAACCCGCAAGAAAACAACGTCATCTCGGGAAACGGGCTTCAAGGGATTTTCATCGACGCGGCGGCGACTGGAAACGTGATCGAAGGAAATCAGATCGGCATGATCGGACCGTCGGACAATGGTCTCTATTTCCAGGTCGGAAACGGCACCGAGGGGATTCTGGTCTTCGGGTCAAGCAACGCGATCGGCGGGTCCGGTGCCGCGGCGGCCAACGTGATCTCCGGCAATGGTAGCGATGGCATTCGTGTCGTCGGACCGGTCGCGTCACGGACCATCATCGGGGCCAACCTGATCGGCCTGGCGCCCGGTGGCGGATATCTCTTCGGAACGGGCAATCCCGGCAACGGCGGTGACGGCGTCCTGATCGAGAACTCCGCCAGCAATGTGATCGGCGGACCCGACTCGACCTGGGGAAATGCCATTTCCTCGAACTCCGGCGACGGGGTTCTGATCACGGGTGCGGCCTCGACCGGAAACGCTGTGCTCAACAACATGATCGGACTGACCGCCGACGGCAAGGGCGTGAAGGGAAACCTGGACGACGGCGTTGAGGTCGACTCCCCGCAAAACACGATCGGTCCAGGCAACGTGATCTCGGGCAACCTCCGGGGTGTCAATATCTCCGGGTCCCTGGCCAGCGAGGTCGTGGTTCAAGGCAACCTGATCGGCACCGACAGCACCGGGGCGATCGATCTGGGCAACGCCACCGAGGGAATCCTCATTCAGAACGCCACCGATGCCCTCATCGAGGGCGACGCCGTGGGCTCGCAGGTCATTTCGGGCAACCTGCAAGGTATTGTCATCTCAGGAGCGACATCAACCCGGAACCTGGTCGAAGGCAACCTGATCGGCACCGACAAGACCGGGCTGTACGCGATTCCCAATGCCCAGGAGGGCGTGGCGATTCTCGGGGCGGCCGGCAACACCATCGGCGGCACGACGGCGGCGGCCTTGAACCTGATCTCGGGCAACAACTGGGGTGTGCGGCTCGACGGTTCCTCGGCTACGGCCAACCTGGTCGAGGGCAACTACATCGGCACCGACATCACCGGCAAGGCACCGCTGGCCAACGAAGTGAACGGCGTGATCGTCAGCAACAACGCGTCCGCCAACACGATCGGCGGGACCGTGTCAGGCGCTGGCAACACGATCGCCTTCAATGTCCTCACGGGCGTCAGGGTCGAGTCGGGCACGGGCGATTCGATCCTGTCCAACAGCATCTACTCCAACGGACAGCTCGGTATCATTCTGGTGACGCCGAGCGTCCCGCCGGGCCCCAACAACCTTCAGGCCGCGCCGGTCCTGACCACCGCCATCGGTGGCGGACCAAGCAGTGCGATTCAAGGAACGCTGGCCAGCATTCAAGGCACACTGTTTCTGATCCAGTTCTTCACCAGCCTGATTCGCGACCCCTCGGGCTTTGGCCAGGGTCAGACTCCGATCGGTTCCACGACCGTCACGACCGATGGCAAGGGAAATGCCGCCATTTCATTCACGCCATCGAGCAGCCTGCCGGCAAACATCTGGGTCACCGCCACGGCCACGAACACGGCGACGGGGGACACCTCGGAATTCTCCAATGCCGTCTCGGCGGTGCCGGTCACCGAGCAGTTCCTGACGGCATCCATGTCCGTCGATGTGTCGGCCGGATCGGCCCATGTGCACGTGGAGCGGACCGGCAATCCCAACGCCGTCGTCGCCGTGAGCTATGCCACCAGCAACGGCACGGCCGTCGCGGGCCAGGACTACTCCGCAACCTCCGGCACCCTGACCTTCCAGGCGGGAGAGACCGACAAGACCTTCAGCATCACGATTCTGCCCAACCCGTCCCAGGCAGCCACCTCGGTGACTGTAAACCTTGCCCTGAGCCAGCCGACGGGGGGCTCGACGCTGGGCTCGCCAAGCACCGCGGTATTGACCATCAACAACAACCTGCCACCGATTCTCCAGTTCTCATCGAGCGCGTACACCACCTATACGGGTTCCAACTCGTCGATAGTCACTGTCACGCGCGGGGGTGGAAGCCGCGGCACGACGGTGCAGGTCCACTACGCCACGGCGGGAGGCTCGGCCGTTGCAGGTGTCGATTACACCCCGGTGTCGGGGACGCTCACGTTCCTGGCCAACCAGACCATGGCGACGTTCACCGTGCCGATTCTTCACGGAGGCGTCGCGACAGTCACCAAGACCGTTGGCCTGGTGCTATCCGGGCCCGCCGGAGGCGCGAAGCTTGGACCCATAAACAAGGCCACGCTGACCATCATGGCCGGGTCGTCACCTTACAACCCGGGCGGACGCACGAATACGGTCCCGCCCCAGGTCACGGGCGAGCAACTCGTGCTCGGCCCGACCGGGATCACGGCCGTCCTGTTCTCGTTCAGCCAGCCGCTCAATCCCAGCCGTGTCCCGGATCTGGGAAATTACGGATACTACGTCGATGTCGCCGGGGCTAACGGGGTGTTCGGAACGTCGGCCAACACCTTCATCCCGCTGTCTGCGGCGCAGTACAATCCCGCCACATCAACCGTGACCGTGATTCCCTCGACCCCCCTGCCCCTGAATCGCTTCGAGCGAATCACGATCAATGGACTGGCCAATCCGCTCCTGGGCCGGGGGCTGATCAACACGTCGGGCGTCTTGCTGTCAGGCTTGAGCAACGGCGTTCCGGGTTCGCCGTTCATTGCCACCTTCATCGCAAGAACTCCAAGCGTCAAACCGGCCGCCATCGCAAGAACTCCACGCGTCAAACCCGCCGCCGTCAAGCGACGGAAGTGACGCCGGACAGTCCGGCGAGGCGAAATGTCCCGTTGCGGGGCGATCAATGCCGGCGTGGTCCACACCGCGCGATGGCCATCGCCTTTGCAGCACGCGCTCGGCTACCATGGGGCTTGCGCCGCTTCAGGCGGGCGCCCTGGGCATGAGCCGCCCACGCGAGCCAGTCCGCCCAGGCCCGATCCGACCCCGGCGGCGAACCAACGCGAGGCGGGGCCTGTGGCTTACAATGAAAACATGCGATATGATCATCAATTGCTGAGCAAGCTGGCGGAGCTCGGTCTCTGCCGCGCCTCGGCGTCTATTGAGCCCCTGCCGGGAGGGATTACCAATCAGAATTTCCGGGTCGAAAGCGAGGGAGGTATCCTGGTGGCGCGGGTTTGCCGGGAGCTGCCGCTCCTGGGGATCGACCGCCGCAGCGAGGCGGCTGCCCAGAGCGTGGCCGCGCGGTTGGGCCTGGCTCCGGAGCTGATTCACCACGAGGAGGGCTTGCTGGTCTCTCGCCACCTGGCGGGTCGGACGCTCGCGGCGGCCGATCTGCAAGATCTCGGTCTGATCGCGCATGTCGGCGCGGCTCTTCGCCGGCTGCACGACGCCCGGGATGCGGTCACCGGACACCTGGTTTACTTCTGCCCCTTCCAGACGATTCGAACCTACGCGCGGTCGGCCGCCGAGCTGGGGGCACGGCTGCCCGAGGGGATCGACGAGCTGCTCGAGGACGCTCGCAGTCTGCCGCGGCGGATCGGGCCATTCCTGCCGGCGCTCTGCCACAACGACCTGCTGCCGGCCAACTTGATCTGGAGCGATGGGCGCCTCTGGCTGATCGACTGCTTTGAGGAACCCGGCCATTGCCGCGTCACCACGATCGGGCTAACCTAATTCGGGTCGTGCGAACCCGAACGATTCAGCGCGGGAGCCAGTTCTCTGCCGATCGCTGTTTTCGAACATTTCAGACAGCCAGGGGGGAAACCGAGCCATGACACCGAGCGTCAAAATCACGGTGAGCGAGCGGAACGGCCGGGATTGTGCGTCAACGGGCTCGGCCTGGGAAACGGCCATCGGCTATTCCCGGGCGATCCGCGCGGGAGACTTCATCTCGGTCACGGGGACGGTGGGCATCGAGGCCGACGGCCGATACGCGCCGACCATGAGAGGGCAGACCCGTCGTGCCCTGGAGATCATCGTCGCCGCGATCGAGGCCCTGGGCGGCAAGACGTCCGACGTGGTCCGCACCCGGATCTTCGTGACCGATATTCAGAAGTGGAAGGAAGTGGGCGAAGTTCACGGTGAGTTCTTCGACCAGATCAGGCCCGCGCTGACCATGGTCCAGATCGCGCGGCTGATCGTTGACGCCGCCATGATCGAGATCGAGGCCGACGCGATTGTCCACTCGGAGCCTAAAGAGCACATCTAGCGCGCGGATCTCCACGCTGCTGCGCGGGTGGACCGGGTCGTCTTCGACTGAATGCCTCGAATCTGCTTGTGGGAGAAAACTCGATCCGCCTGGTCAGGGCGCGGATTGACGCAGGACCTCCGGCACGGGCTGCCGGGCCAAGAAGAAGACATAGGCCGTGACGGCGCGGAGCTGGGAGGGTTCGAGCACCAGGCCCCAGCCGGCCATGCGTGTACCCTCGACGCCCTTGGAGATGACACCAAGCACCTCCTCGGGCTTGCCGCCGTGCTTCCACTTGCCGTCGCTGATGTTGCCGACGGGTGGACCCAGCAGGCTACCGGCAATTGGGCCATCGCCGCGACCTTCCAGGCCGTGGCAGGTCGCGCAGCGGCCCAGGTAGATCGACCTGTCTTCGAGCAGTAGCGGATCGCCCGCGACTTCCGGAGGCGGGGGCGGAGTGCTGAGCATGAAGTAAGCCAGAACCCCCGCGATCATCAGGCCCAGCATTCCCAGAAAAACCCAACGCGCCGCCGCGGCATCAACCGCGCCGGCCCCGTCGTCAACCGAGAGCGGATCGTTGGGGGCCAAGGACTGAGGATTCCTCTCAATCCGGGGCGATTCGAATTCACGACGAGGTCAACCTTACAGTCCGCTCGTCCAGGCTTGCAAGTCCTGGATGTAGGCAGAGGATCGCGGCAGGCCGAAGATCCCACCCCGGAAGTCGGCTCGGTCCTTCAACTGGTCCGGCGTCTCTCTTAAACTCGATGAAGAGTGATCGTTTATAGTCCTGGGAAACGAGGTCACCGACGATGGCGAGGCGAGACACACCAGAGATCCTGACAATTCAAGAGGCTTACAACAAGAGCACGCTGGATACGCTCCGCCCGCTTGCCAAGCTCCTCGATCCGAATGCGCCAAGCAAGAAATCGGACATCGTCCCGTTCTTGACCCGGAAAATGGGCAGCAAGGAGCAGGTCCAAGAGCTCTACGAGTCCCTCGGTGACCTGGGGAAGTCAACGGTCCGTGAGGCCGTCCACAGTCCCATGGGACAGCTCGACCCCTCGCGTTTCGCGGCCAAGTACGGCCAGCTACCGAGTCGCGGGATGAGAGATGAGCCGGGCAAACTCAGGGCGTTCTTTCCTGTCGGCTGGTGGCTACCCAGCGACCTCCGGTCGATGCTCCGGGGGTTCGTGCCGGGACCCGAGGTCGCTTCGGTGAAGACGGTCGGTGAGCTCCCGGAACCCGTTGCCGAGGCAGGTCCGAGCTGGCGCTTTCCTGACGGCAAGCGGGAACGAGAGCAGGCCCCGCTCCGTCAGAGGTTGACGTCACCGGCCGTGCCGAGGGAGTTCGCCACCATGCTCCGGCTGGTGGAGGCCGGCAAGGTCCGCGTGAGCGAGAAGACCCGCAAGCCCTCCCAGGCCACGGTCGAGACGATCGTGCCGCTCCTGATCGACGGTGACTTCTATCAGACCGAGGAGCGGATCGAATACGCCAAGGAAACTGGCCAGGACCTGACGATCCGGGCGTACGCGTGGCCTTGCATCCTCCAGGCGGCTGGGCTCGTCTCGCTGGTAGGAGGGCGGCTCGAACTCGCGCGGGAAGGCCGCAAGGCGCTCACACGGCAACCCGAGGTCACGATCCGCGACGCCTGGAAGAAGTGGGACGCCACCAAGCTGTTCGACGAGTTCGATCGCGTCGAGCAGGTCAAGGGCAAGTCGAGCGCCCGGCTCAGCGCGGTGGCCGATCGCCGCCGCTCGGTGGCTTGCGCGCTCGCCAAGTGCCCGCCCGGTGGCTGGATCGAGATCGACGAATTCTTCCGGTTCCTGAAGGCCCTGGACCTGGATTTCACGCTGGCTCGCAACGAGTGGAAGCTCTATGTCTCCGACGCGAATTACGGGAGTTTCGGATACGACGGTCGCCATGACTGGGAATTACTCCAGGGACGCTTCATCATGGCGATGCTGTTTGAGTACGCGGCAACCCTGGGCCTGGTCGACGTGGCCTATGTGTCGCCCGAAGGCGGTCGGGACGATTTTTGCGATCGCTGGGGCGCGGACGACCTCTCGAGCTTCAGCCGATATGACGGTTTGAAGTACATTCGGCTCAACCCCCTCGGCGCCTGGTGCCTGAGCGTCGCCGCCGACTATCAGCCGGAGTCCTCGGCTGCCGGGGCCTCCTGGCGTGTCTTGCCGAACCTCGAGATCGTCTCGGGCGATGCCCGGCCCGACCCCGGCGATGCGCTCTTCCTTGACCGCGTCGCAGAGCGCACCTCCGAGGCGGTCTGGCGGCTGGATCGCGACAAGATTCTTGCACGCGTCGAGGAAGGGCTGAAGCTTGACGAGATCGCCGCCTTCCTGGAAAGGCATGCGCAAGGGTCGTTGCCCGGCACGGTCAGGGCATTGCTTGACGACCTGGAACAGCGATCGGGACGGCTTCGCGACCTGGGGACGGTTCGAATGATCGAATGCACCGACCCGGAAACGGCCCGAATGCTCTTGCTCGACCCCAAGCTAAAGACTCTATGCGAGCCAGCGGGAAAACGCGGAATCGTCTTCCGCGCGAATGTGGAATCGCAGGTCAGGACCCAATTGCGAAAACTCGGGTATGTTCTTCCGTCAACCTGATAAGGAACGACGAGGAAGTCAACTTTCGTGAAACGACCAACCATCCGTCTTCTCGCGCTCTTGCTGATTCTCAGGGTGGGCCATGCGACTACCCCGGCCCTGTTGCAGGCCCAGACCATCTGGGTTGAAGGGGAAAAGCCTGCTCGGGCGACCATGGGCCGGCATCCCTGGTAGTACGACAAGGTCAAGAAGAACTTGCTTTCCGGAACCGATTGGATCTCGAACTGGTCGGATGACAAAGACGGCGTGGCGGAGTATGTCATCGAGGTTCCGGTCACAGGTCACTACACGCTCTGGGTCAGGGCCAACCCGGTTGGGACTCGGCTGGCTTACGACGGCTCGACGACCAGCTCCAGTTCTTCGCGGCGACGATGTACCGATTCAACCAGGAGATTGCCCGCTAGCTCCGCGAGGAGGTGGGCTGCAAGCAGCTTATCAACGCCGGCAACTGGAAGACCGCCGACACGACCCGGCTCAACGACGTCGAGCGCTGGAGCTACACCGCCAATGAAGTGCTTGCGGTCAACAACTACTACAGCCCCGTGCACATCGGACCCGATCGGGGCTGGCGGATCGACAGGGGAGACCACTTCGAGGACATCTCGGCCCTGGTCAACCCACGAGCCTTGCCGCTGAATCTCAAGCAGGTGGGCGGGCATCCCATGATGGTGACCGAGAGCCACTGGGGGCCCCCGCTGGGATATCAATCGGAAGGACCGTTCCTTGTCTCCGCGTATCAGTCGCTGACCGGCGTGGATGTCTTTTACTGGTTCTGCACCGGCGAGCCCGAATGGTCGAGCACCGACCGCTCTGACTGGGACGCGGCGTCTCGACAGAAGTGGTCGATCGCCACCCCCATGGTCCTGGGCCAGTTCCCGGCCGCCGCGCTCGCTTTCCGCAAGGGATACATCAAGCAGGGCGAGCCGGTCGTCGTGGAGCACCGTTCCTTGCAGCAACTCTGGGGGCGCGTGCTCCCTTTGATTTCCGAGGACCCCAGCTACGACTCCAACCGCGACCGGGGAGACTCGGCCAGGCGGTCGACCCTCCGGAACAGCGTTGACCCGCTCGCGTTCCTGGCCGGGCCCGTCAAGGTCGTCTATGGCTCCGACCCGAGCAAGACCAGGGTCGTTGACCTGAAGCGTTTCATCGACCACAAGCAGAACGTGGTCCGCAGCGTGACCGGCCAGATCACCTGGAACCATCGCGAAGGCATCTGCACGGTCGACGCTCCCCGGGTCCAAGGCGCCTCCGGTTTCCTCAAGAAGACCTCGCCGATCAAGCTCAAGGACGTGACGATCCAGGCATCGAACGATTACGCCACGGTGCTGGTTGTCGCGCTCGATAACGAGCCGCTGAAAGAGAGCAAGCGGGTGCTGGTCCAGATCGGCACGACCGCGAGGCCCACCGGCTGGATCGAGCGCGAGACCACGTTTCAGGGAGACGACGGGAAGCAGACCTACCATGGCAAGCAGGTCGTCGATACGGGTAAGATGCCCTGGGCCATAGCCGATGCACAGATCACGCCGACGGTGGCTAACCCAGGCCTCACGGCGGCGACGCAACTTGACATCAATGGCAACCCGCGGACGAAACTCAAGACGACCGCCCAGAACCAGACGGTTTGGCTGCAGTTGCCCAAGGATGCCCTGTACGTGGTGCTCGAGGCGAAGTGAGGTGAAGGCTGCCGGCGGATGATTGTTGTTCATCCCGCTTTCGTTGCCGGGCCTCCCCAGCCCAGTGAAGGGCGCCAGTTCATAGCCTGGCGGCGTCAACCCCAGCAATCCTTCCGCCGAGCCGCATTCCGGCCAGGCTCGGCGGGAGCTTCGCCCTCCCGAGGACTCATTCCATTGCGGTTCTAAAATGCATCGGCGTTGATGACCTCGCGGCCATTACGGGTGACCAAAGCCTTGAACACGACCGCACTGATCGAATTCTTGATGAACCGGACCGATCCATCAGCAAACCCGCAGTTGAAACCACCGGGGTGAGACGAGCCCGCACCGTAGAGCGAGGGCTGTGCCTGCGGATCGAAGGGCAGGTCGGCGGGCTTGGTCCAGGGAACGGCCTCGCTGGCCTCGGTGACCGCGATCGTGTTCGATGTGCCATCGGTGACGCTCGCGATGCCGATGTCCCGGCCGGTCTCGAACATCGCCCCCGCGCCCACGAAGCCGCGATAAGTCGTCGTGAAGGGCTCCGGCTTCGCCCGGGTGGGACAATTGAAGCTCGTGGGCATCTCCTTGAGCAGTTCCTTGTTGTGGGGACTGTCCCATGGCTCGTCGAGCTTGAACTTGTCGTAAAGCTCCGCCTGCTCGATATACGGCAAGATCGCCACCCGCCAGCTGAGAAGCGGCTTCCCATCCTTGTCGGTGATGTCACTGGGAAAGGAATTGTTCGCAGAATGATAGTTGTGCATCGCCAGCATGATCTGCTTGATGTTGTTGGTGCATTGAGCCCGGCGGGCCGCCTCACGGGCACTCTGGGTGGCAGGCAGCAAGAGCCCGACCAGGAACCCGCTGGTCGTCGGCGAGGTCAGGCTGGGTACCGCCTCGCGATGGAGGATCTGGATTCCCTGGGCATCGACGGTCAAGGACGTCGAGGCGGGGAAGAGCAGGGGCCGCAATTGATCGGCCCTGGGAAGTTTCTGCGGATCGACTCGAAGGTTGAATTCCGGACCGTCCCTGCTTCCGCGGGCCTGCGCCATCTGGGTATTGAGCGCCTGGACGATGGCAGGCAGACTTTCGATCACAGCGGGCATCGTCTCGCGGGGATCGGTGATGACCAGCATCATCAAGTTGCGCGGAATCCGTTCGGCCACGCGAACGTACGCGTCGGTGGCGGACCAGCGCTTGTCGGCCGGGCTGGCGACGAGAGCCAGCGCCTTCTCGGCGGCGGCCGACGTGGCGCTGATGCTCAGTTGCTCCTTGTCCAGCGCGATCGTCGGCGACAACATGCCGAGGGGACCGTCGGGAATCGAACCCGGAGGGAACTCCAGCACGTATTCGGTGCGCGGCCCGTCCTTCTTGCGAAACTGGGGAGGATCGCCCCCGGCGGCCGCCGGCCGCTGAACAAGAACCTGGTTGATCCCCTTGATCAGGACCTCGAGCTGCCTCCTGACCGCCCCCTCATCCCGCACCTGGAACGTCAGCGTCACGCCCGTGTAGGCCGCCATGATCGCGGCCATCGGGTTTCCCCCCGGCGGAGGGGCCGTGGCCTGGGAATAGAGCGCCAGCTTCGGCCCCAAGTGCTTCAGCAGATCGTTGCGCAGATCCAATCCGAACTGGCCGCGAATTGCGTTCTCGAATGCCTCAACACCCTGTTCACCCCCCGGGGTCCGTGGCCTTGACGAGTGCGACGAACTGATCGTAGGTCCTGGCCAGATCGACCGAGAAGACGGCGAACGCAGGATGGCCCGCGGGGAGCGGTGGAAGCGATCGAAGATCAAACGTCGGCTGATCGAAGAAAGCGAGAACTCCCCGCCGGGGGGACGGGGCGACAACCCGGACCAGGGTCATCAGCGCTTCGTCCTGGAAACCCCACTGGAGCTTGATCCGCTTGACCCCGTCGAAACCCGCCTTCGCCGCTTTTTCGGGTACTGGAGGCAGGGCCGCAAGGTCGACGAATCCGTAGGCCGCCGGCTCAAAGCCGTCTTTCGCCTGGGTCAAGGCCGCGCGCAAGGGATGGCTCGCCGCGCTGGGCTGCTTGCCATCGATGACGCCCACGATCGTATCTAACGAGTCATTGTCGATCAGGATCAGGTCGTCCTGCTCGACCCACCAGACCATGTCTGTGCCCAGAGCGTGAACGGCCCGCCCGTTTTTCTGGGCCGGTTCCGGCTTCTGCTCAGGTTGACCGGGGCCGGCGGCTGCCAGGGTTTCCAGGAGCCGGGCGATCTCGGGCTGGTTGCCTTTGCGGACCGCGACCACCACATGGGTGTTGTCCGGCCCCTTGCCGAAAACGCCGAGGGCCAGCCCGTTGCGCGCTGCGTGCTTGAGCAGGTTCAAGTAATCGGCGGCGGCAACCCGCTTGTCCTCGCGTCCGGACTTCTGGGCCTGAATGGGGTTCATCCGGAAAGAGCGTACTTTTCCCAAGTGACTCCACAACAGTCGGCTACGTCGAGGATTTTCTGAGGCATGACTCGGGTGTCCGATGGTTTCTGGTGCGCTCATCCTACCAAAGCGTACTTTAGCTCGTG
>JBEKTN010000135.1:0-19461 GCA_049516015.1 Isosphaeraceae bacterium
TTCAACAAGTCGAACCGTCGGCTCCCTGCGGGGATACTGCGCCTGGTGCCACGCCGCCTGTGTGATCGCGCAACTCACGGTTCTGTAAGAAGATGCCACTGTATACTGTCAAAAACAAGTTAAGGCCATGATTGCGCCACCGAGGCCGATCAGCCACCGCGCATCGAGTCGTAACCGGAGGATTGCGGCACTCAAGATCATCGTGATCATTGAGGCGAACCCGGCTGGTGAAAGTACCAGACCCGCATTGGTCGCGTCGTAATGCATTAGCCCTTGCATCATTTGAGGCAGAAGCAGCGTACTTCCGTAAAGGATGGCATACGTGGAGGAGACAATGATGCAGCCGACCAGGAAACTACGGTCGCGCAACAGCCGCGAGTTGATAAATGGCTGGGCATGGTGTAACTCCCACACCAGGCCCCCTGCCAGGCCAACTGTCGTTAGTACTGTTAGTACCACGATAGCCTGCGAGCCGAACCAGTCCCATTCCTGTCCCTTGTCAAGGACCACCTCGAGGCATCCCAGTCCCAGTGCGATCAGGCCGGTGCCCATGTAGTCAATACGCAGGCCCCGGAGGAGCAGCAGGGCCCGCTTACGCTTGAGGTAGCCGGGGTCTTCGACGAATAGCCCGTTGAGAAACAGCGACAGCAAACCAGCGGGGATGTTGATATAGAAGATCCAACGCCAGGAGTAGTTGTCGGTGATCCAGCCGCCCAGAGTTGGACCGAGCACGGGAGCCGTCAGCGCGGCTACGCCGTAGACGGCCATGCCCGCCGCACGGCGTTCAGCGGGGAAGGTGTCAAGTAGGATTGCTTGCGAGACGGGCTGGAGGCCGCCGCCAGCAATTCCCTGGACGACCCGCCAGAGGATCAGCATGGGAAGGCTCGTGGCCAGGCCGCAAAGGGCTGAGGTCAGGGTGAAGAGAGCCACACATCCCATGTAATAGTGCTTCCGGCCCAAGGCTGTTGAGAGCCAGCTCGAAAGCGGAATGACCATCGCATTGGCAACCAGGTAGCTGGTAAGCACCCAGTTGGCGTCGTCGATGCTGGCCCCCAGGTTCCCTGCGATGTGCGGTAGCGCGACGTTGGCGATGCTGGTGTCGAGCACCTCCATAAACGTGGCGATCGTCACCGTCAACGCGATCAACCAGGGATTGACCACGCGGGCAGGTGCCGTAGCGGCGCTCATGGCGACGGTCCTCTAGCTATCGGAGTCGTCTCGCCCCCTCCTGGTGGAGCAGCCATGGTATCCGTCGGGCCAACACTAGGTAGAACCGATAATGCCGATCCGCGACGGTCCGGCATTGGTTGCACGGAATGTTGGAGCTTCTGACCCGCGAATGGTCCCGTCGGGGGTTCGGTGACCTTCACGAACGGCTCGACTGACAGGCCGACAAACAAAGGGGCATCGGTCGGATTGCCGTCTACCAAGTCGATGCGCACTGGAAGCCGCTGGACCACCTTGACGAAATTGCCCGTGGCGTTCTCTGGAGGCAAGACTGCTGTGGATGCCCCTGTGCCTGAGCTGAACCCGGAGATCCGACCGCGGTATACTCTATTAGGATAGGCATCAGCGCGGATGTCGACCGCCTGGCCGATCTTCAAGGCACCGATCTGCGTTTCCTTGAAGTTGGCATCGATCCAGACGTCATCGAGCGGCCGCAGTGCCATGAGTCCCTGTCCTGCGCTTACACGATTGCCAGGGTTCGCGATCCGGTGGCCGATAAACCCTGGGATCTCAGCGTGAATCTTGGTATCGCGGAGGTCGAGCTTCGCCTGATCGAGCACGTGGTGAGCTTGTTCCCAACCAGCGCGTGCTAGTTGCACGGCCGGAGATTTCTCCACGAGTTGGTTTAGATAGCTGTCGAGATTACCGCCAGGAGCGCTCTTCACGAAATTGTTGTAGACCGTGTTGGGGTCTTGCTCGATCGGCGGGACCTGCAGCCCGAGCTTCACGCCAACATTGATCAGCTCAGCGAGCGCGGCACGGACTGCGGGTGCTTTTTTGGGCCAGTCTTAGGGAACATCAGCCAACTGCTCACCCGGAGGTGGCACGGCGGAAAGACCCAGAGCCGCGCGCGCCAGGTGGACTTGCTCGTGCGCCTCGATTTCGGTGGCAACAGCCACTTGATACGCGGCCTCGCGTTGATCAACGACCTGCTGGGTTCCACTGTTGGATTGCAACAGGTTTTTCGCCCGGCGTAGCTCGACCTCAGCGAGCGCTCGCTGGGCTCTGGTCTTCTCTCGCGTCGCCAGGCTGGCTTTCAGCTTGGCAATCCCCTCGGTCACGTGATCCATGGTCAGCTTGAGGTTGTTGTAGGCCGCACGAATGCCAGCCACGATCGCGCGGCTCTGGGTTTCAGCCTCTTGAACTTGTGCCTTGGCAACGGTAACCGCCGCCGCGCGGTCCACGCTAATCTGGTACGGCTCAGAATCAAGCTCAACGATGAGCTGGTCCTTGTTCACAAATTGGTTGTCGTCGACATGGACCTTGAGGATCGTGCCAGGGATCCGCGGCGCGATGTAGGTTACATACCCGGCCACATAGGCATCGTCAGTGCTGACCGTGTGCAAGGCCAGAAGAATCCGTGGCCAGAGCCAGAGGCCCCCGCCAACGACGCCGGCTGCCAGTAGAGCTATAAGCCCAAGCCGGCGGAACCGGCGGTTTCCTTGGGAGGTGGTTCTGGTATTAGCCTGACCCTTACTTACCGTCGACTTTTGCTCCACGGTAGCGTCCTCGGGTCGAGGCTCGCTTTGCATGACAACCACTGACTCGTGGGTTTGATCTGCTTGGGTGGTGGTATCGCCTGCTTGTTCAGCGTCCAACGGCTGATGTTTCCTGATCGAGTTCAGGCGCGCCTCACCGCCTTGATTCCTCCACGTCCGGTTCGGGGCGGTCCGCAGCATGTGCGCACCTTATCTGGACTCTATCCCGAGAGGGCCAGCCTCGGCAAGCTCCCAGAAGCTTTCGAAGGGTGTCCTCATGCTATCCTCGGACACGGAAGGCCACGATGTGTCAACCCGTCGAGATCCTTGATAGGATGTGCTCATCACGGTCTTGCATGCCTGGGCTTGCGGGCTTCCTCAGTCACACAACAGAGGGACAACAACGATGAGTTCAGATATCGATTTGGGTGAGATTCGACGTGTGCTACGTCATGAACTCGTGGCCATTCGAGGCCAATGGGCCTGGCTTCTGGCGCTGGGCATCGTCTTGGTCGTGGTGGGAACCATCGCCATTGGAATGCCCCTTTTGACCACGCTGGCCACAGCGCTCACCATCGGTGTTTTACTGCTATTGGGGGGTGTTGCCCAGCTCGTGGGTGCTTTCTGGACGCGCGACTGGAGCGGCTTTTTCCTGATGCTTCTGATGGGCGTGCTCTACATTGTGCTAGGGCTCTTGTTCGTCAGGCAACCCATTCAGGCTGCCGAGGCCCTGACCCTACTCTTAGCCTGCACTCTCATGGTCAGCGGCGTGTTCCGGATCGCCGGATCGCTGATGCACCGGTTTCCGCAATGGGGCTGGATCTTCTTCGGCGGCATCCTCAACCTCGCTCTGGGCGTTATGATTTGGCTGCAGTGGCCATTCTCCGGCTTCTGGGTCATTGGCTTGTTTGTGGGAATCGACATGCTTTTCAGTGGCTGGACATGGATTATGCTGGCCTTACGACTCAAGAACCTGCCCGGGGCCCGCACGGCCACCATGGCCTGATAAACCGCCGTGGAAAGGTGGATCGCCAGGAGAGTCACCTTGCCCCAGCACCAGTCCTGAGTAGTCTTTCTTGCCTCGATAAACTTTGAAATTTAAACTTGACTTGCGCTCCCGCGCGCTCCATGCTCAAGGACGTCAATCCGCTTAAGGTCGGCGGAACGACGAAGGTCAGGGTGGCTCCCCGTACAATCCTCTATGATCACGAGCCAGCATCGAGAGCGGCTCGGATCGATGGGCGGCCGGCATGCGCGGGGCTTTATTCATGCGCCGTAGGTATGCCCGCAAGACAAGATACCACGGGCCGCGGTGAGGCGAGGCCATCAGGCGTTCTCAAAATAGTCAGCTTTGGAAGGACGCTTCAATGAACAATCATCAACTGACGGAAACTGGAAGCAAGATCGCGAGCCACCTGTTGGCCGTGATCGCGGGCCTGATTTTGGTAATAATCGGGCTTTTACTGAGCGTGCCGATGGTCGGCCTTCCCCTGGGCATCCCGATCGGCTTGGCTGGAGTGCTAATCTGTCTTTGGGGGCTGTTCGGAACAACGACACAGAAGCCCGTGGCTCCTCCGCACGCGTGAATGGCCGATAAGGTAGATCGACTTAAGGCTCTTGATGTCCTTGAGGGCATCGAGTCCTGCGTCGGTGACTTCGGTGCGGCTAAGTGCCAGGACCTAGAGGTTCTTGAGGCCCTTGAGCTGAACCAAGCCCTTGTCGCTGACCTTCGAGCTGGTCAGGAACAACATGGTGAGTCCGCTCAGGCTCTTCAGGTTCTCGAGCGCCGCGTCGGTGACCTGTGGGCTCATGATCGTCAGCGCGCTCAAGCCGGCGCGGTCCTTGAGCAGGCCAAGCACAGCATCGTTAACCTGATTGCTGTCAATGTAGACAACATGGAGGTTAGGCACATTCTTGAGCAGTTGCATCGCGTCCTTGTCGCCAGCCCATTTCTTGAGAATGTTGACGGTCGCGATTTCCTTTCCTGCTGAAGTGCCGTTAGCTGAGCCTTGAGCTTAGCCGGATCGGCGGCGGGAGTTTGTGCAGGCTGGGGCTTGGCCTCCACTTTCTTCTCCTGAGGCTTGGCGCCTGCCTTTTGCTGGACGCTTGTGGATCTAGGCAAGGCGGCGAAGGTCAAAATGGCTCCGATCATCAACAGGCCACGCACCGTCCGGGAGAAAACATCTTGAGATTTGATCCCTATCATGGCAGGTAGACTTCTGGTTCGGCATTGGCGAAACGCAGGCGCCTGACGCCAAAGGCTGGGGCGCGTTCTCAAACCCTTCTCAAACGGACAACCCTCCTGCACTGACCCGCCTGGCTGTTCGCGGCAATGGTCTGGCAGGGCCGCCCATCGTCATGACAGCAGGAACTCGAGATCTTCGCGAGTGAGGGTAGAAATAACGCGGTTGTCGGCGTTGAGGATGGCGTCAGCCAGATCGCGCTTCTTCTGCTGGAGTTCGAGGATCTTCTCCTCGACGGTGCCGCGGCAGATCAGGCGGTAGGCAAAGACGTGCTGCGTCTGACCGATACGGTGTGAGCGGTCGATGGCCTGGGCCTCAACGGCCGGGTTCCACCAAGGGTCGAGCAGGTAAACGTATTCAGCAGCGGTTAAGTTGAGCCCCAGACCGCCGGCTTTGAGGCTGATTAGGAAGATAGGGCAGTCCGGGTCGTTCTGGAATCGCTCGACCCTAGCGGCCCGGTTACGGGTGCGGCCGTCGAGGTATTCGTAAACGAGCTGTTCCTGGTCGAGCCGCTCCCGGACGATGGCCAGGAAGCTAGTGAACTGGGAGAAGACCAGCACCTTATGCCCCTCCTCAACGACCTCGGCAATTGAGGGCAGGAGCATCTCAAGCTTGGCGCTGGGCTCAGAACTCACGTCAGGGTTGATCAGCCCTGGGTGGCAGGCGGCCTGACGGAGCCGCAAGAGAGCTTCAAGGACCTCGATCTTGGACCGATTAAGCTCGACGGCATCTTTGCGCAAGAGAGCATCGCGGTAATGGATCCGCAGTTCGTCGTAGCAGCGACGCTGTTCGGTTTCCATGTCGCAGTAGAGGGTCTGCTCGGTTTTCTCGGGCAGGTCTTGGACGACCTGGGACTTGGTGCGGCGGAGGATGAACGGCCTTAGGGCTTTTGCAAGGAGGATCCGGTCGGCCACGTCGAGCCCAGCACCGGTACCGGTGCTGGCGTACTTCTTGAAGACGGTATCGCTGCCGAGCATGCCGGGGTTGAGGAACTCAATGATCGACCAAAGCTCACCAAGGTGGTTTTCGATCGGTGTGCCGCTGATTGCCAGGCGATGCCGTGCTCGGAGCAAGCGGGCGGCCTTCGCGGATTGGCTGTCGGCGTTCTTGATCGCCTGAGACTCGTCCAACATCACGTAGTCAAACTCAAAGTTGGTCAGCTCGGTGATATCTGTGCGGAGCGTGCCGTAAGTACTAATGATCAGGTCATATTCGGCGAACTTCTCGCGAAGTGAGTGGCGGCCCGGGCCGGTGTAGTCAAGCACTTTAAGCCGGGGCGTGAACTTGGCAGCCTCCTGGATCCAGTTGAAGACCAGCGAGCGCGGCACAACCGCCAGGGTCGGTCCCTTGGCCTGACGACGGTATCGCCGGCGCTGGAGCAGGGCCAGGACCTGAATCGTCTTGCCCAGACCCATATCGTCGGCGAGAATTCCACCGAAGCCGAACCGCTGGAGGTAATCAAGCCAGCCCAGCCCCTCGCGCTGGTAGGGCCGTAGCTCACCATGGAAGCCGGGGGGTGAGTCAAGCGCAATGACCCCCTCGAACTGGCGGAGGTGCTCACGGACCTTCTCGAAGGCCGCGTCAACCTGGATCTCAGGTTGGTTGGCCAAAAGGGCATCAAGCACACCGGCTTGAGAGGCGTTAAATCGCAAAGCACCGTTCTCGGCGGTTCCCAGATCGGCGAGCATGCCGTACTTCTTGAGCCACTCCTCCGGCAGTATGCCCATTGAACCATCGCCCAGCTCGATCATGGTCTCACCCTGGCGGGCGGCAGAGAGAAGGTCGGGAAGCTTGACGCTCTGACCCCCGTAGTCAATGCCGCCGTCCAAGTCGAACCAGTCGATGCCGGTAGATAGCACGAGCTTGAATTCACCAGCTGGGCGGATGAGTTTACCCTCGGCCTCGACCCGCCAGCCAGCTAGCACCAAGTCCTTCGTGACCGGTCCCATCCGCTTGGCTGGCAGTTCGAGCGTTCCCGGGTCAAGCCGTGGGTCCTTGGCCTCGCGGAAGCCCAACTCGAAGAGCTTGATATCAGCCGATGACTCCGTGCGGGGATCGCGACGGATGACAAGTCCTAACTCTGTCGAGACCGCCAACGGCGTCGTCCGCCCGGCTGGGATAATGGCGCCATCATAGTCAAACTCAAGCTCCCCTAGGAGTTTGTCGGCTGCCATACCCCAGTTCTGGCGCGGTGAGCGCAAAGTCAGACAGGGCCGGGGTTTGGCAACAATCTCATCGAGGCGGATCGACTCGATAAGTTCCAGGGGAGGAACGCGCGTCTCAGCCAGGATCCGGCCCAGCATCAAGTCCTGCTGGGGCTCGACGAAGGTGATCTCCTTCTCGTAGCGAAGCCGAAGGATCCACGGCATGACACCCAAGTCGTCGAACCGCGCGGCGCGGCCAACACCAAGGACAAGAAGCCCAGGCAAGAGTACCAGGGGCTCGGCCAAGTCCATCCGATTCTCGCCCCGGCGCAGGCCACCGCGCCAGGCCCAGCGCTTCCCGCCAGCCTCGGTCCGGATCTCCAGACAGAATCGCCAGGGCTGACCGTCATCCCACCGCATCGTTGGCGGCTCATCTTCGCCCTCGGTCCGGCGGAGGCGAAGGCGGCCGCTCTTGGCAAGACGCTCGACCAGGCCCGCATGGTCCTTACGGAGGACGAACCGGCGAATTCCACGCAGATCACTGGCCCCTCGCCCCGGGCTTGCAGTTGCGCTCGTGGATGGAGCTGTGCCATTGTCCGCCGATCCGCCGGCATAGGCGACGTGCGACGATGTGCCATGGTGAGCCTCGTCAAGCAGGGCTAGTAATAGGCGGTCCTCGGGGTCGTACTTGACGTGCGCCGCACGGGGAGCATACCACCAGGGACGCAGAGGGCCCCACTCACCGGTTGGCTTACGCTGACGCCGCGCCAGGTCAATGACCACTTGGTTGTGGTTCTGGGTGGCCGCAACGTCCAAAACGTAGACCAAGAGCCGCTTGGCATTGCGGTTGATCGGCTTGGCCCGCGCAGCGGCCTGCCCTGGAATCAGCCGGGCCCTAGCCCGGCCGACGACCCGCCGATCCCGAGGAGTTGATCCTGGGACCGAGCCTGGAGCAACCCAGGTCCCTTCTGAGCCGTCTGGGGTACCGACAATGCCTCGACTACGAGGGGGGCGATCCTTGGGATTTCGCGACCGGGATGGACGGGTACTAACGCGAGGCAGGCGCTCACCGCCCATGTTCATTCCCAGATCCAGATCCATGCTCGAGAGCGGTTCATGCTGGAGACCTAGCTCTGCGCCCGCGCCTGGTAGGCTGCCTGATGCAGTACTCCTTCGCGGCAGCTCAGGAATGAAGCGGACCGCAAAGCTGGGCGCTGTCTGCAAGAAGCCTCGCGAATCTGCCAGCAGCAGGGTCGCCCAGAGGTGCTTGCACGGCTCACCTTGCGGACTGAAGTATGGGCAGGTGCACGAGGCCAGAAGTTTCGCACCCCGGAGCCGCACCCGGACGCGATACTTGGTTGTACCGCGCACCTTGGCCACGACCTCATTGGGCTTGGCCGACATCAAGCTGACACGGCCCTTGGAGAAATACGACTGGCCCCGCGAGCGGACCGCATCGCTGAAGGTTCGTGCGACTTTCTGGGCTATCCCCATATTTCTGTTCCCCTCGGACGGACCTTTCAATCCGACCTTGAAGGGTCACTCCTCTCGACTCGAGTCCTCTTTCGCTCGTTCTCGTCCGGTATAATCAAGCCGTGCCCACTGTTCTCAAACGTCGAGATTCTTGACCTCGAGAGCATGCTTTTCGATGAACTCCCTGCGCGGTTCAACATCGTCGCCCATCAGGGTAGTGAACAGGTCATTGGCGGCAGCCGCATCATCGAGCCGTACTTGCATGAGCGTGCGGCGCGTGGGGTCCATCGTGGTTTCCCAGAGCTGTTCGGCATCCATCTCACCCAACCCTTTGAACCGCGTGATCTTCATTCCCTTCTCGCCGATCTTGCGGATGGTCATTACTAGGGCGCGAAGGTCGAGCAAGGAGTGGACCTCGCCGTCCCGGTGAAGAGCAAACCGGGGCGGTGGCTCGTCGCCGGTTACCTCACGGGGTACCAGTACGTCAGCTCGCAAGCCGAACTCGTCGCGCAGTCGGGTCAGATGCTTGTTAAGTGTCTTGACCTCATGCAACTCGATACGGCGGACTTTCCGGGGCCCCGTGTGGGGAGACGCCAAAACCGCGTCATGAACGGCCTTCCCTGGGTCGGGCACTGTGTCCGTAGACTCCTTGTCTCCCTTCTCGAATTCGGACTGGGAAAGGAATGCCACGTCATGAATCTGCCGATAGTCGTCGCACTCCTGCTCAGTCCAGCAAGGGATTTCCTTGCCGTGGTCCTCGATCAAGAACTGGGGTAGCAGACCGGCACGGGGGTCGGCCTTCGGGTCGGTCGCGGGATGAGCTAGGTGTAAGAAGTCCCGAACTGAGCGGTTTCGCCGGCCGAATGCCCTAAGTCCTTGTTCGATAGCCCCTACGAGGTCCAGTAGGTTCCTGAGCCGGTCTCCACGGATCCCGCTGGCTTGTTGGTCTGCTCCGTCAGCCTCCGAGCCGCCTCTGCGAATCGCAAAATCGGGCGGAGATGGGGAGGAAAGCTCTGAACCGGCCAAGCCAGTATCCATCAGGATCGTTTGCATCTGGTCTTCCGTGTGGAGGTACCGCCGGTCTTTCTTGTTGTTGACGATCATGTAGAGTGGAGGCTGCGCCACATACAGATGCCCTTCGGCCACAAGGCGGGGCATCTGGCGGTAGAAGAAGGTCATAAGCAGGGTCCGGATATGGGAACCATCGACATCGGCGTCGCTCATCATGACGACCTTCCCGTACCGCCGCTTGGCCGGGTCTTCTTCCTCACCGATCCCGTTGCCCACGGCCGTGATGATGTTGCGAATCTCCTCGTTGCTGAGCACACGATCGAGCCGGGCCCGCTCGACGTTGAGGATTTTGCCGCGCAAGGGAAGGATGGCCTGGTAAAGCCGGTCGCGGCCGCCCTCAGCCGTGCCGCCTGCTGAGTCACCCTCAACCAGGAAGAGCTCGCTGGAATCTTGGTCGTGGGTCGTGCAGTCCATCAACTTGCCCGGTAACCCTCCTCCCGAGAGGATTCCCTTGCGATTACGCACAAGTTCCCGCGCCTTACGGGCTGCCTCGCGCGCCTCGGCAGCAAGCTGGGCCTTGGCAATGATTTTCCTGGCAGCGGCCGGCGTGGTTTCCAGGTACTCGCCCAGCTTCTCATTGACGATCCGCGCCACGATCCCCTCGACCTCGCTGTTGCCCAGCTTGGTCTTGGTCTGTCCCTCAAACTGGGGATCGGGAACATGGGCGCTGATGATCGCCGTCAAGCCTTCCTTGAAGTCTTCGCCGGTGATCGTCAGATCCTTGTTCTTGGCGGGAGCCGCACTCTTGGCGTACTGGTTCAGGGTCCGTGTTAACGCCGCCCGGAAACCGGTCAGATGGGTGCCTCCCTCGACCGTGTGGATGTTGTTACAGTAGGAGACGACCATCTCACTGATCGAATCGTTGTACTGCAAGGCGACCTCGACTTCAACGGCACGTTCGTCATCGCGGCCCAGGAAAACGACCGGCGGGTGCAGCGGTGTCTGGGCGCGATTGAGGTAAGCGACGAACTCACCGAGGCCCTCCGTTGAGAAGAACTCGGCGTCCTTCCGCTCGTCGCCCCGCTCGTCGCTCAGGCGAATCCGCACCCTTTTATTCAAGAAGGCCAGCTCGCGAAGCCGCTTTTCCAGCGTGTCATAATCGAACACGATCCTGGGAAAAATCGTCGCGTCGGGCAGGAACCGGATGGTCGTGCCCGTGGACTTGGCCGGCCCCAGGGTGTGGGGGTCCCCCTTGGCAATGCCTTGCTCGTAATCCTGCTGCCAGACCTGGCCGTCGCGGCGGACCTCGGCCTCCAGCCACTCCGACAGCGCGTTGACAACCGTTACACCAACGCCGTGCAAGCCGCCAGAGACCTTGTAGGTATCATGATCGAACTTGCCACCCGCGTGGACCTTGGTCAGTACCACTTCCAGCGCACTCTTGCCGCTGTCGGCGTGCTTGTCCACCGGGATGCCGCGACCGTCATCGACGACGGACACTGATCCGTCGGTATGGAGCGTGACGTGAATATTCCGGCAGAAGCCGGCCATCGCCTCGTCGATCGAGTTGTCGACGACCTCGTAGACCAGATGGTGCAGGCCCCGCGCCGTCGTATCGCCAATATACATGCCCGGGCGCTTCCGAATTGCCTCGATGCCTTCAAGAACCCGGATATTCGCCCCGGTATAGGTATAATCGCCCGTATTGCAACTCATTCCATAGGGATGAGAGGGAACAGTCCCCTCTCCAACCTCATCAGCATGACCGTTTTCCGGGGAAATGGGAGTTTCCATCGCTTGGGCCTCGGGAGTCTCGATCACTGCGCCGTCGCTCTTGCTCAGATCCATTGCGCATTCACCTCCATCCTGTTCGCTCATTTCACTTTCACCGCCTCACCTTTTCCCTTTTCGCCGGCCCTGGTTGCGATCCGACGAGATGGGGCGCGGCGTTCGCTCCCGGCCCGCTCACCAGGGACCGGATCCAGGATCCGACGAATGCCAAGGGGGCAGAGCCGGTTACTACCAGCACAGCTCCCCTTGGGGATTGCCGGAGCGTGCTCTGTTATGTCATGCCATATTGAATCGTGTTCGGGCGCGCGTTGTCTTTCACTGCCGCCCTGGAGATTTAGTCTTCTCCCACGGTCCGGTCGCGATCATCGCTTCGGCTACGCGAGCGTCGCCTTTTGCCGGCCGCTCCAGGATTCGCCTTGGATCGCCTAGGCGGTAAAATCGTCGAACTCGGTGGAGGTAAGGACTCGACCTTCGTAGGTTCCGGCTCCTCGATCGGCCCAACCCGAAACCGAATATCGTGGATTGTCGTCCCAGGAGCGCCTGTACGCAAAGCCTGCAACAGCTCCGGCTTGCGAAACGCGGCTAGCTCTTCCAGGAGCGTGGGATGTGCCACCGTGACGTTCAAAACCCCACGCCGCACTTCGCCTACCCGGGTCTGATGACAATGCGGCTCTCCCACCGCGGTGTTCCAAACTTCCTCCAGCTCGCTCAAAGCCCGTAGTCGTCCATACCCTCGTACAGTAAAAAGCTCACCCAGAATCTCGGACAGTGGTCGCGGGCCCCGACGGTTAGGGTTTGCCATGCTGGTTCATTCCGTTCCCACCCAAAAAAAGGGGCGAACATGACTTCTAGAAGCGGTCAGGTGTGCGTTCTCCGCTTCAACTTCTCTCGAAGCGTCTTGCTCACCCGCATCGCATCGCCGACTGCGTGGCAAGGGCCGAAGGGATACCTACCTCACAACGAGGTACCCAGACGGCCACGTTTGGATTCCATTAATAAAAGCAATCCGCGTGCCTTTCTCCTCATCCAGATTCGAGTTGGTGGCAACCGCCGCCATGGGGTGGTTCCTGGGATTCAAGGCCACCCCAGAGCAAAACCGGCCCCACGTCCTCTTGGCCTCACCATGGTTTGCTTTGGCTCTCAAGTCCTTTCCGAGGGGTCAACGTTCGCGGGTTAGCGGCATGACCACATACGTGTAGTGATCGGTGGTCTTGAAAACGGCAGCGTTCTTGGAATCGATCAACTCGGCGGTGACGGGGGTTGCGTCATCCAGGGTCTTGAGAGCATCGACCAAATAACGTGGATCGAATGTGATCTCGACCGGCTTTCCCTCGTAGGCGATCGGCAGATCAACATGCGAGCTTCCAACGTCGGCCGCCCGGCTGGAGAGCTTGAGCACCCCTGAGCTGAACTGGAAATCAACGCCGCGGCTTTCGTCACTGGTGACGATTGAAGCTTGCTCGACGGCCAGCCGCAACCGGCCGGCTTCGAGTGGGATCTTGACCTCGATATTGGCGGGAAACACATCTTGATACCGTGGGAAGCGACCCTCAACTAATCGGCTATAAATCACGGCGCTTTCGGTCCGGACCAAAACGGCGGTTCCCGACTGGATGGCCAGGTGAACAAGGACTTCGTCGTCAACCAAGTTACGTTCGATCAGCTTGAGTGCCTTGACCGGGATGACCGGCGTGCCAGCGGGAACTGGGGGATCGTTCTCTACCTCGGCCAGCGCTACCATTCGGGCAAGCCGGCGTCCATCGGTGCCCACCATGGCGATCGACTCGGCCGTTAGTTCGACGAGCACCCCTCCCAGCGCGTAGCGGGCACTCTCCAAGTCTGTGGCGAAGATGGTCCGCCGGATCAGCTTCTTCAGGTTGCCCGCGCGTATGACATGATAGCTGGTTGCGGCGAAATCGGGAACCTCGGGAAACAGGCTGGCATCCTCGATCGGGAGCGTAAACTCGGCATGCTGGCCCCGCACGATCAGGTGATCGTCATCGGTAACGATTTCCAGCTCTTCGTCGCCGCTGGTCCGCAGGATCGACCCAATGTGCACAGTCGGTAGGATCACGGCACCAGGCTGCTCCACGCGGACGCCTAAAACCCGGTGGCGAATTCCCACCTCAAGATCAGTCCCCATCAACACCGAACCGTCTTCTTCATCGGCGATCAGTTTGACGTTCTGGAGGATCGGCTTGGGACTCCGTGCCGGAACGACACCGCTGACCATCGCAAATGCGCTTAGCAATCCATCGCGGTTGCAAAAAGCCCTCATGCGCTTTCCTCGAATGGACGGAACGTCTTAACCCTCTGTGCTCACCTTGTCCGGCCTTGCTCTGATCGTCAGAACCTTGGCCGTGCACACGATCAAGGGCCTTGAAAGTCGACCCTCTTCCCAACCCTCGCGCCTGGAACCACGTCGAGCCCTTGGTCTTGCTCTGGTCAAGCGCTGAGGCCCCGAGCGGGGCAACTCACAACTCGGCTGGCTGTGGTCTTGTGCTGTATGGATCACCCTAAGCCTGGAAGGCTTGCGTTTTCTCCGCCTGTGCCGATCCCCGTGGAGCACCAGCCAACCCGAAAAGCCCCCGTTTGCTCGCAGGGGATGTCGGGGTACGGTGCGGGAAGAGTTTATCGGCTTGGTTGTTTTCCTTCAAGGCGGCGGGGTGAACCGGGTACCGAGATGTCTTCTGCCTGGGACGATCCCGGATCTCTTAATTCACGATAAAGTAACTTGACCGCCGCATCAACCGTAGAGTGGGAATGCCGCCGTGGATAACCACAAGGCCGCTAGGACAAGCTAATGATACCAAAGAACTTAACCAAGTACAACTACCCTTGCTAGCCGGGGCAAAACTTGTCGACAACTCTGTGGATGACTCCGGCATGGTCGGTTGGCTTGAGGGACTTGGCCTACCGGCGTTGCTGTCCACTGTGGACGCCGGCCCTGTGAGACACCATGGCTTGACAGGTTGTCCACGCGTTTTGCCCTCTAAGCCGTTGACACGCTGGAGGCCCGAACAGGATGTCTCATGCGGATGCTCTCCGGCCAAATCTCTGAGCGGCGGATGGTCCGAAGGCTGAAGAGTCCCTAGAGATGCGGCGAGAGTAAAGGGTGAGCGGCACGCGGAAAAGGACTGAGACCACCTCACCCGGCGAGGCAAATTCGGCTCTGCACGTAGACATTGTCAAAGATTCGGCTGCCGCAACCTACAGAGTTGAGATGAAATAATGATCGCTTTAAGTTTGGCGAGATCCTCAGGACTATACCATTTCTAACGGGAACGGCGCTGCGGACAAGCATATACGCCGGTCCAATGTGGTAATACCATACGACACACGGGCTTGATGCGAGTCGTCGATGCATTGATCTTGACGCTTACCCCGCGTTGCCAGATGATTCCCAATGCGCGGTATAAGGTTGCGCCTTTGGCCGTTGCTTCACGGAGGAAGGACCTGGACGATGCTCCTGTCCCACCTTTTGGGCTGCCCTGATCCTGGCAATGGGTTGGTTTTGTTGCCCAAGCGTGCTAGCACGGTGCTGACGTACAGAATCAGGGAGCTGGTATCTCAAAGTGCGTTGGAGCTCAAGAACACCGAGCGGGCTGTGGGTACTGACAATGTCAGGACGTTCAGATCCAATTCAGTCGTGGAACATGCGTTTCGCTACCAGAACAGGGTCATGTTCAACCTCAATAAGATTACCCCAGCTCATCGGGCTAGCTGCTGCCGGGTGTTCGACCAATCACCGAGAAGCGACACCGTGCTGGCGATGGCATGGGTCGAGATAGCCAAGTAGCGTTGGGAGAACCGCTGTGAAACCAATGCTGGACGTCAAACTAAGTTGGCGGTATTTGGCATGTTTGGGAGTGCTGTCCGGCCTGGCTTTCGGTTTGGGCCTAGGCTCTTCCATGCGGTTGACCTACCATGAAGCCTTTGTGGCCCAAGGGGCACGGGAGATTCTAAGCTCAGGTCACTGGTGGAACCCGACAATTGGGGGCTTGCCATGGTTGGAAAAACCGCCGCTGCCGTTCTGGTTGGTAGCGGGCTTGGGGTGGTGCGCAGGCGAGGTTAGCGCATCAGTAGCGCGGCTTCCCTCCGCAGTGGCGGCGGTGGTCCTAGTCCTGGGCATTGGTCTCCTAGCTACCCGCCACTATGGATCTGCGGTCGGCATGCTTTCTGGGGCCATTCAGACGACGACGGCGTGGACGGTGCTCCGCGGGCGACTCGCGGAAGCCGATATTCTGCTGGCGTGCCTGCTTGTCTGGACACTGCTGGCGTTCGATCGGATCAGAGTAGCTGGAGTTCCTGGTGGTGAAGACCACAAGACGCGTGCTGGGCCGGATCGCTGGCGAACGTGGCGGTGGGTATTCTTCGGGCTGCTGGGTGCAACCGCCTTGGTCAAGGGGACAGGATTTGGAGGAGCTCTGGGTCTGTCGGTGATCGCGCTGGTGTTGCTCTGGGACCGCGACCGGGCGACAAGAGGCCGGCTATTATTTCCAGCCGGTTGGATCATGGTCACGGTGCTAGCAGTGGCTTGGCCGCTGGCGATGATCGCCGAGCACGGTTTCAAGGTTGTGGAACTCTGGGCGCTGCATATCACCGAGCGAGTCGGCGGTCGGACTGGGCATGGGACGTTCGCCGGTGAGTCATGGCGCGAGTACGGGCTCAATATCCTGGCTGAAGCTCTCCCTTGGACGCCTCTGGCTGTGGTTGGGGCCTGGGGGTCGTTAGACCGGGCGTTGCGCAGTTACCGTCGCAGTTACAATGGCCAGGCATTTAACGGCCTGGGGACCAATCAAGTTGCCGGCGATCGGCTGCTCTGCTCCTGGGCGATAGCACCACTGGTCCTGGTTTCGCTGGCCAGTGCCCGGAATGCGCATTACGCGATCTACGCTTTGGTGCCTTGGTCCATCTGGGCGGCACTTGGGGTAGCGCAGCTGGGCTCCTGGCAAATCGCACGGGGTTGGTCACCAGCCCGGCTAAGGCGTCTGACTTGGGGTATATTCGGCGGCCTAGCGGCAGCCTATGGACTGAGCTTCTGGCTAGCTGGACCATGGTTCGACCGGCGGGGCACCGAGTGGGCCTTCTACGAGACCACGGGCCGCACCTTACCGCCCACGGCGTCGCTCATCTTGCTTTATGACGACTGGGACCGCGACGCGTATCCCACTCCCTTCGGACCCATTCCCCACGACTTGGCGGTCCGCCTCTTCTATCTAAACCGCCCCGCCTGCTGGCATTACGATGCGAGGGCGCTGGCCGATCATGGGATAGGGAAGTGTCCCCTGCGCAACCTGCATGACTCTCCGGCATCGATGATGATCATCGGCCGCGATCGCGACTTGCCGGCACTCAAGGAGCTTGGCCAAGTCGAGGTTCTGTCCCGAAGTTCCGCGGTCCGCTGGGATCGGACCTATCTGCTTGCCAGAGTTCAGCCCGGCGTAGAGACTGCGACCGGCGCGGCCATACAGTCGTCGCTTGTCTCCCCCATCCGACGGTGAGATACTCTGTGGTCTGCATCACTTCGAGGTCACCGCTCAATGTGGGAAACGGCCCTGGATGTCAAGTTACCCCACAGCTAAAGCTGGGGGCTTGTAAGCAGTCTCGGCCGCAATTCGGGAGGTTCCCGCTTTGGCTTCAACGACTCCTACCATTGGAACCTTGACAGATCCCTTGGCCCGGATGTTCCGAGCCGCGTGCATCGAAGCGCCTCACGGCGTGTTCGGACACCTGTTTTAAACTAGGGCTCCCTACGGGAGTGCCTTCAGGCGATGGATCAACTCTACCAGGAAACGACCAAGTCAGCAACGAATGTTTCTTTTTTCCAACGTTGGAGGGCGCGGCTCCTCCTGCCAAGGGCTGGATGTTGTACACGTGCTCGACGGATCCAGGCTTGGGCTCTGGGTACAGGTCGTACTACTTGATCTCCCTGGCCGCATGGTCATTGAACGGGCTCACCAGCTCGACGGGCGCCAGGAACCATGCTCCCTGCTCCAGAAGCCCATTCCATCTCGCAGCGGCAGCGCCACTCGTCAAATCCCTGAAGCTAGCCTAGCCCACCGGGGCTGTTCAGATTGATGAAGTTCGGATGCACGATATCCACGACCGGTGAGTCCAAGCCCAGCACCTGCTTTCCGTCCATAAGCACCGACAGGATACCCATTCCGCGAGTCGGGATCACAGCGATCTGGAGCTTACCGCATTGATGTCGTGCAACGGTCCCTCCCGCACCTGCCGGCCGGGGAGTCGACTCTGGCTGAACTTCATTGGCTGAGTGCCTGCCTTGCCTCCCAGCGGGGTGACGTCAAGCTGGAACGCCTGGCGCTGGAACGCCTGATCGGAGCGGATCCGGCCAATTTTGCGGCCCTTGACCAGCTTGCCCAACTAGCGGAGAAAGACGGGCAACCGGCTCAGGCCACCGAACTGATCCGCAAAAAAGCCGAGATCAATCTGTTTTGCTTCAGTCGGAATGGGAAGAACAAGGCGATCGAATAAGCCACAATCTCGAGCGGAGGTTTTCCCATGTCCAAGAAAACTCGGAATCGCTTCAGCGTCCCGGAGAAGGTCGCCATACTTCGGCTCCATCTCCTCGAACACCCCCCGGTTTCGGATCTGTGCGACCAGCACGGCATTCACCCCACGATGTTCTACCGTTGGCAGAAGGAGTTCTTCGAGAACGCCGCTGCCGCATTCGAGCACCGCTCCCGCCGCCCCAGCGACGACAAGGACCGGAGGATCGCCCTGCTGGAACAAAAGCTGCAACGCAAGCACGAAGTCCTCTCCGAACTCATGGAGGAACATATCAAACTAAAAAAAGAACTTGGGGAACTCTGAACGGAGCCTGGGTTCCCCAGTCCATCCGCGACGTGGTCGTCCAGTTCGTCCAGCGCTGGGCTGGCCGCACGAACCTGCCGATCTTGCTCTTGGTCGGCTGACTGGGGATTGCCATGAGCAAGTTCAGCCGCTGGAGCGGGCCGCTGGGAACACCCAACCAGTACAACGCCTCCCTCCCCCGCGATTTTTGGCTTGAGGATTGGGAGCAGGCCGCGATCATCGCCTTCCATGCCCTCTAGCCCCCGGAAGGATATCGGCGGTTGGCCTGCATGATGCTCGACGCCGACATCGTGGCCGTCAGCCCCTCCAGCGTCTACCGCGTGCTCAGGGCGGCGGGCAAGCTGGCTCCCGAGGCGGCAAGCCTTCCAAGAAGGGACAGGGCTTCGAGCAGCCCTTGCGGCCTCATGAGCACTGGCACATCGATGTCTTCTATCTCAACGTCTGCGGGATCTTCTTCTTCCTGTGCAGCATCCTCGACGGCTACAGCCGGTTCGTCATCCACTGGGAGATCTGCGAGACCATGAAGGCAGCCGAGGTGGAGACGATCATCCAGCGGGCTCGGGAGCAGTATCCCGGCGAGCGGCCCCGGATCATCTCGGGCAACGACCCGCAGTTCATCGCCCGGGACTTCAAGGAGTTCATCCGCATATATGGAATGACTCACCTCAGAACGTCTCCATTCCATCCTCAAAGCAACGGCAAGATCGAGCGGTGGTTCAAGACCCTGAAAGGAGGGTGCATACGAGTTAAGACCCCTTTGAGCTTGGAGGACGCTCGGCGGCTGGTCGCCGAGTTCGTGACCTACTACAACACGGTGCGGTTGCATAGTGCGATCGCCTACGTCACGCCAGCGGAGAAGCTAGCCGGTCGCGCGGAGGCCATCTGGGCCGCGCGGAGAGAGAAGCTGGCGACGGCCAACGCCAGGCGGCGAGCCAAGACCAAGGAGAACGAAATTGTCCAGCCACGGTCCTGCGAGGTACACTGAGAAGATCTGGGCGGAGGATAGGGCAACGCGGGGACGCGACCCGAGCGCCGACTCAGGGGCCAAGACCGGAGAGGGCGGCACGATGCCGCCCCACGGCCTACCGGGATTGGCCCAAAAGCGATAAATCCATTCACAGTTCTTGTTCCCAGTCGCTAGGAGCCTGTCCGGGAATCCCTATCCAGGTCCGTCCATGAGCGATCAATCTGTACAGGTTGAGTCGATTTGGGCAAAATGCTCCTTCGAGCCAATTCCAGGGCCCTGATTCACCACGG
>JBEKTN010000136.1:0-19437 GCA_049516015.1 Isosphaeraceae bacterium
TTTGCACGCAGGGCGTTCCGCTCCACGTAGCGAACGACCTGGTAGAAGTAGTCTTCTGTTTCCACCGGGAAACACTTGTAACGCCCTTGATAGAGATGGCCGTACCCGATCTCGTGACGATGCTCCTTCCACCGTTTCACATGCGTGTTGGTCACTTGCTGCATGAACGAGGGTGATCGCCATCCCGCTCGTGCTTCGCGGGGTCAGACCCCATGGGACCCTTGGCCGAAACCCACTGATTTCGGAGTGGTACCCTCCTGACCGAAAAAGTGGTACCCTCCGAGACCGTTACTGACAGCCTGATCCCCGCAGTTCAGGAGGACGCAATCGTGCGAGGAGTTGTCGCACCTCTTCAGGGGCCCTGCAGCGAAGAGATTTGCAGGCGACATCTTGCGCACTTTGACAGCTGATGTTGCGTAGCGCGTGGCGCACCGCGCCAGCTCGACCGGGACTCAAACTCAATTCGCGGATCCCCAGGCCAGCAAGCAAGCAAGCGAAGTCTGCGTCTCCGGCTTCCTCTCCACAGACACAGACCGGGCGATGTTTGGCTGTGGCAGCCTCGATGACTTGCTTGATCGCCCTCAGCACCGCAGGGTGCATGGCAGTGCACTCATCTGTCCGATCGACCGCATCCCGATCGGCCGCTAGCATGTACTGGGTCAGGTCATTGGTACCGATCGCCACGAAATCGGCTAACTCGAGGACCTCCTCCAAGGCGAACAGGGCCGCCGGCGTTTCGATCATCGCCCCAATGGGCGGCCTTTGTGGCACGCCGAGTTCGTTAACCACGCTATCGACGGCCGCGACGCCTCGGGAAAAGTCGTGGCTTCCAACAACCATCGGGAACAGGAGCCGCACATCTTTGCCTTGCGCTACCTGCACGATGGCACGGAGCTGAGTCTCGAAGAGACGCCGTTCGGTCAGGGAGAATCGCAAGCCCCGGAGGTGGCCGCTGGGGTGTTCGGATGCGAGAAAGGCCGGCCATTTGTCGCCGCCAAGGTCAAACGTTCGGATCACCAGAGGTCGATCTTCGAGGGCACCAGCCACCTGCTCGTAGATCTCCAACTGCCTCTGGAAGCTGGGACGTTCGTGGGATTCGAGAAAGAGGAACTCAGTGCGAAACAGTCCGACACCCAAGAGATTGTGCACACCGACCTGTTTGACTTCCTCCGGACGGCCAATATTGGCAAGCAGTGAGATCTCGATTCCATCCCGAGTGATACACGGCAGCATCTGGCCCGCCGCACTGGCAGTTGCTGAGCGTTCGTAGTCCCGTTTCAGTTTCGAGAAGCGTTCCTCTTCCGACGGAGAAGGATCAATTGTCACCCTTCCCGCCTCCCCATCCACGAGCAAGCGCATCCCAGGTTGGATCTGGGACGTGGCGGCGGGGACCCCGGTGACAGCAGGAATTCCCAGAGATCGCGCGAGAATGGCCGTATGGCTGTACTTGCCTCCCTCCTCGGCCACAATCGCCGCCAATCCAGACTGTGCAAGCTCGATGGTCTCCGAAGGCAACAGCTCGCGTGCGACGATCACCGAGTCAGCCGGCAAGGGCTCGTGCGACCATGGAGGCGCACCGGTCAGATGCCGCAGTATCCGGCGTCCCGCGTCGCGGATATCTTGTTGCCGTTCGCGAAAATAAGCGTTTTCGAGTTGGCACAGGCGTTCGACGAGCTCGGTGATTACATCATCAAGCGCCTTCTCCACATTCACCAACTCCCGGTCCACGCGTTGCTTGACTTTCACGGCAAGGTCGTCCACCAAGAGCGAATGCGCAGCTAGCAGATCCGCTGAGCCGGCTTGGCCCGGTTCGCTTCGCGCGGATTGTTCGGCTCCTTTCAATTCACGGTTGGATTGCTCCACCGCGTCGTTAAGCCGTCCATGTTCCGTTCTGATTTCGGAACGCGTTACGCTGTGATGCGGAACTTTGAGTCTGCGTTCGATTTCGTAAGCGTAAACGATTGCGGTCCCTGCTGCGTAGCCGGGCGAAACGGGGATACCTTCCAGTGGCGGCATGACTGTTTTTCCCTTGAGCGGTGGCCCGAACGACCTGTGAAGGCGGTCCGGGCTGACCGAGCAATCGAGGAGAAGTATTGGTGTCACAAGAAGAAATATAGGTGTCAGTTCGTTTTCCCTTGAAAAAATGAACTGACATTGCGCCAAGAAGCTCGGGAAAGGAGAACAGCCTTACGCTCGAAACCTTTCAGAGGAACCCTGCGGGTAACCAATCCCGTCCGGTAGAGCCGGGCCAGCCGCCGGAAGCGAGTCTTGCGTGGTGGCGGGCGACTTCCCCTGCGAAGCGTAGCCAGCCCGATCAAACGCTGTGCGATCGAGCCCCGAAATCTCCTCGTGGTGAGCCCTCGTCGTGGTCAGCCGCGGGCCTCCTCAGGCAGCTCATACCTGGTCCCCCTCGAGCCTGCCTGGACACGCCGGGGTCGGAGGAGTATGGCGAATGATCATAAGGGTTCCTCCGGGAACTTGGTTCTTGTTTCGCACTTTTAGAAGAGGGGTGACTGAGCAAAAAAACAGGTCGGCTTCCTCGCGATTTCTTGGCAACCTGTCTTGGTTTCTGAGGTCCCAACAAGTCGCCAAGGCAAGGAAGCCGACCCATGGAACTTACCGATTCCTTCCTCACCCTGCTACAGAACTTCGCTCCGGTTTTCACGGCCCCTACCTAACGCGGCGGAGCCGCAACCAAGAAGGGGCGCTATGCGCACACCCCGAACCTACCGACATTCACGGACACTGATGTGATTTCTCGTCGCGTTCACCCGGCGTTAGAGGCTCGTTTGAGCAGTCCGCTGGTTCATTCCAGCAGTTGTTACGGGTGCAGGACTGCGTCCCGACCAGAGCGGGAAACCATTCGGGAATCAGGACTTATCTCGGGCGTCCCATCGGGCCAGGGACTTGCGGGCACCGGCCTGCTTCTCGGCCCACTGCGTGGAGCAGCCGAAGACGCGGGTCTTCTCGACCGGGACCGGCTTGCCCGCGAGCAGGGCAAGGATCGCGTTGCGGGCGTCGTGCGACTTGACGGCCTTCACCTCGGCGTCGTCAAAGCGGCCGACGTACCGCAGCTTGCGGGCCGCGTCGAGGCGGCTTCGGCCACTTTCCCGGCCGGCCTTCCGACATGGATGCGGTCTACTTGCAGTTCGGCACACTATCCAGGCAGGCCGGGTCCCGGGAGCCCGGCGCGATCTGCCCGATGCCCAGACACTTGGCTGGGGCCATGCGATGGAGCCCGGCAAGCGGTATCGGAATGGCCCGTCGCGTCGCGTGTAAGAGCCAGGAAGAGCTGGGGCGGTTCACTCGATCGGGGGGAAGTGAATGCTCGTCGGATGCAGCCGCATCACGATCAGAGCCACCGGAATGGCGCAGACGATCGGCAAGATCAAGGCCAGCAGGTAATGCCAGGGCCCTGGGCCGACGCGCCGCGGCCCGCCTCGGCAAGGCGTAGGCCGGAAGCCAGACCATCAAGCCGCAGACCCAGACCCAGAAGGTGAGTTCCCGGGACGATTCCGTCTTGATACGATTCATGACATGAACCTGGCCGATGGAATTCGAGCGAAGGTCGCAGGCGGGGCGTTCGAGTTTTCGTAGCACGCACTCGATCAGAGCGTTCAGCGGAGAATCTCGGTCGCCGAGTTGCGGGAGGCAATCGCGTGCTGCGAGGTCATTGAGGACTACCCCGATGACAAATACGGTCCAAGTTGCTTGGTGCTGGGTGTAACCGCTTCCGGCCGCCCGCTCCATGTTCAGTGCAGCCATCCCTCCCGGACTCTGATCAAGATCATCACGCTCTACGAGCCTGACCCAGCCCTGTGGCAGGGGAACCGGCTCAGGAGGCCCTGAATGTCAGCCGTCTTTCCACGCGAAGAATTTTCAGAGCAGGAAGTGACTTATATCACCGAAGTCGACGGGCGCGTGATCATCGTTGAACGCGTTCCTGCCCGCGTATCGCTGACTACCGGCGAGAGACTTTATTCGCCTGAGACCGTCGAACGAATTCAGGCCATCATCTGGGGACAGAGTCCCCCTGTGCGTACGGTCTCGGCCCCGGTCTACGAGTTTTCCGTCGCCAGCGCGTCCTGAAGCCCCAGAGAGTTCCCGTGAAAAGGCCAGAAGGATGATCGACCACGGAGATCGCCGGGGGCTCGGACGTGCGGAATGATGGATCTTTGCCGGGGATTCCGTCGGTTCCGGCTTTGCACTACGGCACTATTGCCGTTCTCTCATGGCGCGGCTTGAAGGGTGCCCGGGCGTGAGGCGTACTGGCCGCCGCTGTCGCGGGCGATACGCAGGAGGTGGTTGCCGGCCTGGCCGCCGGTCATGTCCACGCAGTGGATGGGAACCTTCCGAGGGTTCAGCTTGGCGACGCGCTCGGCGGTTCCCTCGGAGAACTCGCCATCGGAAAGAAGGAACACGGCGCCGGGCTGGAGAGCGAGTGCCTGGGCCATGGCGGGCCGCGGATCGGTGCCGCCGTCGGGGCCGATCAGGTGCAGCCAGGACGTGAGCTGGTTCTTGGTCTTCAAGTCGGCCGGACGTGGCTGCGGCCCTCCCGGCATCGGCGTGGCCTCTTCGTTGTAGAAGATGACCTCGAATCGTTGCGGAGGCTGAAGGGCGAAGACGCTCCGCAGGAGCTCGATCTTGGCGCGGGTCAGGCGGTCGTCGTCGATCATGCTTCCCGACTGGTCGACGACGAAGACGAAGAACTGGCCGCGGGCGCGGAGGCCGAAGAACGAGGTCTGTCGCCAGGTCGGGATCTCGCTCCATTCTGTACCCTCGAGATTGTAACGGTCCTGCCCAGCGCCACTCGTGCCGGCGGGCGGTATCAGGAACGGACTTCGCGGCCGCTTGGCGTCGGCCGCGGCTTTCGACATCACCTGGGGAGGCGCTGTGGCAGCCGATTGCGGAGATGATCCGGTCTTTCCGGCCGCCTTGCCGCTCCTGGCGGCAGGACCCCCCGAAGCCGAAGCTGGAGCCGGAGACGGTTTGGGTGCTTCGGTGTTCTTGCCCGTCCGAACCGCCGAAGAGTTGGTCGCAGATGCCGGGGCCGGCTTATCCTGAGACCCTCGCACTACCGGACCGCCCAGGCAGACGGTCAGGGCAAGAGCCATCGTCCAGACGGCCGGCCGGGAACCTGGGAAGACCATGAATCGGCTTGCTCCCGCCAGGGGTCAAGAGATCAGTGACGCCGCTGCCGAAGTCTCGAAGCGCGTCTCAGGTAAAGCTACCGCAGGGCGGGACGCCAGCCGTTCCGGCGCCCGGGCGCGTGACGGGTCTCTGCTCACTCGCGCTTCCAGAAGCTCTGCTTGCGATTGGCCTGGCCGCTCAGGAATTGCCGCAGAGCCTGTGCCAGCTCGCCGGGCGTCGCATATCGGTCTTCGGGTTTCCTGGCCATGGCCTTGAGGCAGATGGCCTCGACGTCCTTGGGAATGGAACGGCGAATTGCCCGTGGTGAGCGGGGCGTCGCGGTCAGTACCTTCTGCACGGTTTCTTGCGGACTGCTCCCTGAAAACGGGCAAATTCCGGTCAGCAACTCGTAAAGCACAATGCCGAGGGAGTAGGTCGCGCAGCGGCAGTCAAGCGGTTGTCCCAGAGCGCTGACTCGCTCGGGTGGCATGTAGGCGAGCGTTCCGCAAACTTCCCCAGACAGAGCATTCTCCGCGGTCACGGTGTGCTCCCACAAGTCCGTGAGCACCGCGCGTCCTTCAGGACCGACAATGATCGTCCCCGGTTTCACGTCCCAGCACAGGACGCCGCGCTCATCCAGGTACTGGATCGCTTCGGCGATCTCGGCGATCCAGCGGGCTGACTCCGCGGGTTCGGGCCGTCGGTCTTTGAGAACTTGATTCAGGCGGATGCCCTGACGTGCTGATGGGGTCACCACGAAAATACCCTCATCGCACCGGCCGGCATCGAGAGGTAGTGCAAGGGAAGGATGGCTCAGGCCCATGAGCGACGGAGTCCTTTCGAGCAGTTCCTCGGCATTGTCGGCTGAGCCACGAAGCAACGTGATACTCACGGACTCGCCTCGGTTGCGATCAAAGGCCTCGAAGGTACTCCCTATGCCCCCCCTGCCGATCCACTCACGGATCTCGTACTGGCTTGGAAGGTTCGTCAGGGTTGGGCTCTCGGAGAATCCAAATTCAGCCGTGTCGTCGGGGCCTGGAGCGTTCGAAGGTGGGGGCGGCGGAACGGGCATTGGACTCATGTATGGCACGCTCCGGACATTCCCCCCCAGCGACATCGATCCACATTCCTGCAATGCCCATCCCTGCGGCAATTCGACAGGCTGGGTAATCCGGTGCAGCTTGCCACCCTTGGTGGCCGTCTCCGCGTGGTCGATGGCGACGTACGCGGTGAACCGGCTGAGCACGCCAAAGCGGAGCGAGACCGCAACGATCCGGCGCTCGAGTGCGCCGAGGTCTTCCGCCGCGACGACGTAGCGGTCTTCCAGCTTGCGGACCTGGCCCCTGGCCCAGGCCGAGGCGATGGCCGGGTTGTCGCGTGGGTTTCCTTCAAGCGACTGGCACCAGTCAAGGCCCGACGCGGCGCGAGCCCGCACTGCCAGCCGTCCTGCGGGCTGACCCTGGAACCGTCCCAGTACCAGCACTGGTGCGCCGGCGAAGAGGTCGGGCAAACGCTCGGGCACGAGTGAATCGGGCTCGATGGTGAACCCTACGGGCTCCAGAGCCAGGTCAGTGAGCAGCGGCGTACCGATCTGGCGGTGAATCGCCTCCATGACCTCGTCAAGCCGGTCCTCGGATTCGACCAGCTCGCACCGGCCATGACCCAGCTCGGCGAGGCGCCGCAGGAACGCCTCGTTGACCGCGCGGTCGATACCCAGGGTGAACACGCGGATGCCGCCCAGTTTGGGCGCGAGAGTCCGGAGGATCTGGTCCTCGTTGCCCACCTGACCGTCGGTGACCAGCACGAGGATCGCATCGCGCCCTTGCTCTTCCCGAGCCGGCCGTTTCTCGTGACCCGCCTTCTTACCAGTCAACCTATCGGCCGCCCGCAAGAGCGGTTCGGCCATCTGGGTCCCGCCCCTGGCATTGATCCTGGCGAGGTACTCCAGGGCGGAAAACCGATTCCGGTCGGTCGCGGGGGCAAGGTCCAAGGGCAGGCCGGGCGGAGTCTCCACGACGTTATCGAACGCGAGCACGGCGAACCGGTCCGCAGCGCCGAGCGTGTCGACCATCCGTGCCAGCGCCCTGCGGGCCGCGACGATCTTCCAGCCTTCCATGCTGCCGGAGCGGTCGAGCACGAACACGACATCGCGCGGCCGGCTGGCGAATTCGGCCGCTGCCGGGGGGATCAGCGTCAACGCGAACGTCCCCGCGCGGCCGTCGCCTTCGCCGTCGGGGTGGAAGGTCAGCGTGGAGTGGATGGGCGCAGCCGGGTCGCGACTGCCGAGGCGGAACCGGAGGATGAAATCGCGGTCGAGGCGGTCGCCCGGGTCGAGCCGGATCCGGCGAAAGCCCCCTTTCTGTTCGGTCAAGACCGCGTGCAAGCTCGACCGGACGCCATCGGTGGCGACGCAGCCGTTGTCATCGTACAGGTCGATCGTCAACGAGAGGCGAACCGGGTTGGGAAACCCCGGCAGGAGAACCGGGGGCGAGATCCGCGAGGCGTCGGGGACCGCGTCGGTATCCACGGCCGTGCCGTCTCCGACCGAGCGGCCGGAGAGTGGGGTTCCCGGAATGTACCGGGGTGCGACGACCAGCGGGAAACGGAACGTGACCTCTCCGCCGGAATAGGGCAGCACCCCGGTCATGTCGAGGTGGACCGTCGCCTCTTCTCCAGGCATGATGTTTCCGACCCGGAGCGTGAACACGCCCGGCCGTTCCTCCTCGGCGATGGCCGCGCGCCGGCCGGCCGCAATCGCCGTATCGTAATCCTGGCGTGCCTTGGCTCGCTCCTCGAGAGTCCCTTTGATGGTTCGTCCACCGACTTCCATGCGGAATCCGCGGACCGCGGCGCGGTCGGGCAGGGGAAAGATGTAAGTCGCCTCGAGCGGCTCATCGAACGGGTTGACGAAGGTTTGACGAACGGTCACCTGGGACAGCAGTCCGTCGATCCGGCCCTGGATGTCCATCGCTCTCAGGGGGAGAAGCCCCTTCGCGGTGGCCAGCGATCCGAAGCCCGGTTCGTCGTCGCTCGCCGCCCGGGGAATTTCCTCGTCAGTCAACTGGGGAAGCGGCCTGGTCATCGCCTTCTCCCTTCAGGAGTGGTTGGATCAACTTCTGTTTTCTCAGGTAACGGATCAAGGGTGCCGCGGCCTTGTGAATCGCCGGCAGCTCCTGCCGACCGATGGGCCTCGCCGGGTCCACCAGGAGCATGACATGGTCCGCCAGCCCGATGGCCTGGAGCGACGCCATCTCCTCATACGAAGGAACTGGGCTCGACCTTTCAGGCTCGGCGGCTTTTCGCGCGCCTGGCTCGTCAAGCGTTCGCGGCGGAGCAAGAACCGGCACCGGCCGACATTTCCAGAACGGACCCGCCGCGACACTCTGCCCGCTCCCGGGCGCAGGAGCGGAGTCCGCGTCCATCTCCAGATCCGCCTCGGCCCGCCCGCCGGCGAGACGCCGGAGCATCGCGTCGGTGGCACCCCCGAGCCGCTCCTGAACCTGGGACAGGCTCAGCCCGCGTGCCTGGAGCTGCTTGATGGCCACGAGCTGAAGCAAGTGCCGCCGGCCGTAGAGGGCCGTTCTCCCTCGCATCTCGGCAGGCCGGTCGAGCAAGCCCGCCGTCGTGTAATAGCGGATCGTCCGCAGGTCGGGAATATCCCGGACGCGACCGTTACTCGAGCCCGCGTAATCAACGGCCAGAACCCGCTCGACCTCGGTGCAGAGCTGATGGATCGTCCAGAGATCGGTGCGGCCTGTTTCCATGACAGTGTTATATCATAGGCAATATGACACTGTCAAATAGATTCCGTGCATTTTGCTTCTGATGGCGCGACCCCGCTCTGGATTGCGAACCTGGGGAGCTCAGTTCGGATTCTGCGCCAGCAGCACTTCACGCAGCTTCTGAAGGACGCGTGTCTTCTCGTTGCTGACGGTCTTGGGTGCGACGCCCCAGTGAAGCGCAATTTCGGCCGGGGTCTTGCCCATCAGGGTCTCGTTGATAAGGCTGGCCTCGCGGGGGCTCAACGAGTGATCGATGGCCTCTCGCAGGGCATCGCTCCAGGCTTTCGTCTCCGAGTTGCCGGATGAGGCCGGAACATCCACGGCGTCGAGGGACTGGTACACGCGCTCGCGGAGAGCTCGCTTCTTGATCATGTCCACGGCGCGAAAGAAGTCGAGACCCTCATTGGTCTCGCGGCTGAACACGTCTTTGATGCCGGAGCGGCCCACGTCGCTGATCAGGGCGTCGAACTGGTCACGGCCAAGTTGCTGGAGCATCGTGGTGTAGACCGCCTGGGAGCAGTCCTCGTGCATCTGCACGGGGATGCCGGCGCGATACCAGGCCCTGCTGAGGTACTTGTTGAGCTGAGCCAGCCCCGAGGACAGGGCGGACGAATCGCTCGTGGACGTGCTCGCGGAAGAGGAAACGAATGCGGAGCCCACACCGGAAAGCAGGTCCGTCAGGTGGGTCTGCAAGAGGGCGGCATCCCAGGTCTCGCCCGAGACGGACGGCAGAGCGCTAGTCAGCGGCTTGGTGGCGGCCCCGTGATCGGCCAGCACGTTGTGCTCGACCGCCAACCCCGGGAAGGACGCGGCCGCAGCGCTCGAGAGCAAGCGCAACGCCTCCATGACCTCCACCGCGGGGCGATACGATCGTCGGGTCCGCTTTTTGCCCTCACCACCAGCCAAGGCGTTCCTCCCAATCCACTTGCTGTGCGCCCACGACCACCGTTCCTGCACCAAGTCTGCCCGACCTTACCCAGCCCCCGTCCGGCGGCCGCAGGTCTTGGAAGATCGCTCTTAATCGAACATAGGACATGACTGACACGGACTCGAAGGCCGTCAACTTAATCGAATCTCATCCTGCGTTCGAGATCAAATCACTGCGGCTCCCTTACTATAATACTGTGCATGCAGAAGAAGTTGCAATGCCCTGAGAAAAATCTCAACATCCATTGCTAGCTGCCGTCGAAGAAAAGACTTACGATCGTCGGGAGGAAATACAGCCTGCCTTGGCCCGGAACCTATGGATGACAGCATGCTCAGTTAGCACTTCTCACCTTACGAACGAGGGCGAACAATGTGAGATCGCTATTCTCGGACGAACTCTGCAACTTTTCCGCCAATTCCTGGGCGGAGGGCCAGAGGGATGGCAACGAGTTGGGGTTCTACGCAGGAAGGGTTGCCTGGGTAGATCCGTCAAGTATCACGCTCGATTGCGGATCAGACCTGTGACGGCATCTCGAAACGGCTGCCGTATTCGCGTGCGAGCATCCTGTTGGCTTCGGCGCGGGCTCCGGGACAGGGCGGTCGGATGACCCTCCTTCGGTCACTTGCTCGTGAAATTGTCCCGGACCGTGATGCGGTCGCAGTTCGTGGTCTTGATCGCCTCTCCTGGGCTTGGTCCGTGGCCGGATTCATCCCGATCTGGCCGCGCGGTGGAGGATTGCGAGAAGGTGTTGTCCGTGATCGATGCATGCACGGTTGATGTTATCTCGATGTTTGGCATCGGGCTGTCGATCACGGAATTCTCCGCGATTGTGGTGTCGCGATGGGCGCCGGCCGGGGCGACCTCGCCGGTACCGCCGCGGGCTTGGACCGTGATCGCGATCGCGCGGCAGTCCTTGATGATGTTGCCGCGGATTGACACGCCACTCGAGCTGCCGGCCTCGAGCCACCAGATATTCCGGTGCGACCTGAATCCCGTGCATCCAGTTCCCGGTCAGGGTGTTTCCCAGAACCTGGCCGTCGCTAGCCTTGATCAGGAAACTTGAAAGTTTCCAAAGAGAGCTGACCTCATGAGTCTTGTCCCAGGAACCGCCCTCCGTCGACGCGGTAGCAGACGCCGGTGACGAAGTTCGTTTCCTCGATGAAGTAAAGGATTAGCCGGTTGACGTCCGCCGGCGTTCCGACGCGGCGAAGGGGGGTCTGGGCGATGATGGCATCGGTATCCGCCTGCGTGAAATCCGGTGGCGGGTCGATCATGGCGGGCTGGATCATGGCGACCGGCACGTGTGGGGCCAGCTCCTTGGCCAGGGCCAGGGTCATCGTCGTCAGTCCTCCCTTGGCCACCAGATAGGGAAGGTAGTCCTTGTAAGGGCGTTCGGTAGCCCAGTCGCCAATGTTGACGATCTTCCCCTTGATGCCATCATCGCCGGCCTGGGTGAGCATCTGCCTGGCCGCGGCGACCGCCGTGTGATATGGGGCGGCCAGGTTGGCGGCGATCATCTGGTCAAAATCGCGAGGCTCAAGAGCGTTGAACGGAGTGCGCCGATAGATGCTGGCCATGTTCACCAGGACGTCAAGGCGGCCGAACCGCTCGACCACCGCGGTCACCGCCCGGCCTGCCGCTTCGGCGTTTGACAGATCCGCAGCGACGGCCATGCCCTGGACGCCACTGGCCTGAACCTCGGCGATGGCGAGCTCGATCGCCTCGCGACTGGAGTGATAGGTCATCGCCAGGTTCGCGCCCCGGCTTGCCATCATCCGGGCGAGTGCCGAGCCAACCCGCCGGCCGCCCGTGATCAGCACGACCTTGCCTCGAAGGTTGCCGTCCCCGGCCATCCTCGTCTCCCCTTTTGATCCGGCTCAGAGCCCATTCCAGGGAATGTCCGAGACCCCGGCCCGATGATTCTCGACCCGAGCCATCACGAACAGAAGGTCGCTGAGCCGGTTGAGATACACGATCAGGGCGGTGGGAACGTCTCCCCCGGGCTGGCGGGCCAGCCGCACGACCAGCCGTTCGGCGCGGCGGCAAACCGTGCGCGCCAGGTGCAATTCGGCCGCCGCCAGGCTACCTCCCGGCAAGATGAAACTGGTGAGCGGTTTGAGCTCCAATTCCAGGGCGTCAATGATCCCTTCGAGCCGGACGGCGTGCTCGGGGCGGATCGCGTTGTGATACCGCCCCTTGGGGTCGGGGTCGGCCAGTGCGGACCCCACCGCGAAGAGCTCGTCCTGAAGCTGTGAAACCAGCTTGTCGGAGGCCGAATCCAACCCCTGTGCTCGGGCCAGTCCCAGCACGGCATTCAGCTCGTCGACCGTGCCGTAGGCTTCGATACGGATGTCGTCCTTGGGAACTCGCCGGTTTCCCAGCAAGCCGGTGATCCCGTCGTCCCCAGTCTTCGTGTAGATTTTCACCTTCGGATCTCGCTCCTCATCGGCCCGTGGTCATGCACTCGCGATCGTGGAATCAAGGACGCTTGCGGTCGAGTCGCTCGCGCCGGCCTCGGCCATTGGCGGCCCGGTTCGCAAGACCTATACTAGGCAGGTCGCTTGCCACGGGGAAGACGCCTGAGGCTGACACGTGCCCTCGATCGTTCATGCCGCTATCGGATCCGGAGCAACGACAGAACCCCAGGTGGCGATGGTGATCCGACTCTCGATTCAACTCAACGCACCACCGGCGGAGTTACTCCGATGCCCTTATCCTTGGTTTCCTCGACTTTGATTCTGACGGCGGTCCTCGCCGCCCAACCCGCTACCGAACGCCCGCTCTCCGCCGAGGAGGTGGCCCGGCTCGAGGCCAAGCATCTCCAGAATATCCGCCAGGTGACCTACGGCTTCTTCCGTGCCGGGGAGGGTTACTTCCGGCCCGACGGCAAAGCCATCATCTTTCAAGCCGTACCCAATCTCCCGACCTCGGTTTTTCTGTCGGCGAAACCCGATCAGTATGAATACCAGATCTTCACCTGCGACCTGGCCCCGGATGCGAAGCCGCTTCTTGTCAGCACAGGACTGGGCGCATGCACCTGTGCCTTCTTCCATCCCGACGGGAAATCGATCATCTTCGGTTCGACTCACCTGAATCCCAGCCCAAGGGCGCCTCGCACCGCCTACTCAAGGTCGGGCAGCCGCTACCGCTGGAGCTTTCCCGAGGGCATGGACATCTTCAAGGCCGACAAGGACGGCAAGAACCTCGTCCGTCTGACCGATGCCGCCGGCTACGACGCCGAAGGCAGTTACTCACCCGACGGCAAGCAGATTGTCTTCACCTCGTTTCGCGATGGAGACGCCGATATCTACATCATGGATGCCGATGGCAAGAACGTCCGTCGGGTCGTCCAGTCCAAGGGCTATGACGGGGGCCCGTTCTTCTCTCCCGATGGCAAACGGATCATCTACCGGAGCGATCGCAAGGGCAACGATCTGCTCCAGATCTACGTCAATAACACCTACGGAACCGCCGAGCGAGCGCTCACGTACAACGACTTCGTGAACTGGGGGCCGTTCTGGCATCCCGACAACACCCACATCGTTTATTCGACCAGCCATCACGGCCACTCGAACTACGAGATCTACCTGATGAACGTCGATACCGGGGCGGAGGAGCGGATCACTTACCACGACGACTTCGACGGTCTGCCCGTGTTCAGTCCTGATGGCAAGCAGTTGATGTGGACCTCGAACAGCCGGGCAACCGACCACAACAGCCAGCTCTTCATCGCCGACTTCAACCTTGCTCCCGCACCCCAGACGGCCAGCAAGTGACCATGGTTCTTCGTCTTCCTTTCCGCCTCTTTCCAGCTCGACGAGAAAGGCCCACTCATGAGTCCCAAGGATGCACTCAAACTGAGCACTAACATGAGCGATTTCATCATCAATGCGTACATTGGAGACTTGAGCGACGCCGACCTCTTCATCCGCCCCGTGCCGGGGATGAACCACATCGCCTGGCAGCTTGGCCACCTCATATCCGCGGAGCACCGGTTCGTGGAAATGGTCAAACCGGGCTCATGCCCGGCGTTACCGGCCGGTTTCGACGAGGCCCACACCAAGGAAACGACCACGGTCGACGACCCGGCGAAGTTCTACCCGCTTGCGAAGTACCAGGAGCTCTGGAAGGCACAGCGCGCGGCAACCCTGTCCGTGCTCGACGGTGTTCCCGAGTCCGACCTGGACAAGACCGACCCCGAGAAGTACCCCGAGTGGGCTCCGACCGTTGCCGCGCTACTGGCGATGGGCGGAACTCACGCGCTGATGCACTGCGGGCAGTTCGTCGCCGTCCGGCGTCTCTTGGGCAAGCCGGTGATGATCTGAACGCGATTTTCAATCGCCTGGATGCCGGACTTGGCGCAACGCAGAGGCACTCGAAGAACCCCCCTGTGTCCCCCCTTCGCAAGGGGGGAAAAAGACCAGACGCCGCCGACTTTCCCCCCCTTGCGAAGGGGGGGGTACGGGGGGTGAGAGCCGCGGCGCATGCAATGCATCTGAAAACCGCTCGAACGCGAACGACAGGACAGGACAGGACGCGGTGCGGCCTGACAATGGCCCTGCCGCGCCGTCGTCCTCAAAGTTCCGTCGCCTTCCGCTCATCCTTCTGCTTTTGGACCAGGAAGTTGCCCACCAGGAACGCCAGGAACGTGGCGAGAAAGATCTGGCCGAGGAGCGCCTCCAGCATGGCGAGAACCCGGGCCAGCGGAGCAACTGGCACAATGTCGCCATAGCCAACGGTCGTGAGTGTGAGGAAGCTGAAATAGGTCAGCTCGGGACGGCGGCCCAGGAGGTGATTGACATTCGGGGGGATCCGGAGCGAATGTCCTCCCTCGAGATACGAGCCAGTTCTCATCAGCTCTATCATACTACAAAGATAAGCGAATGTTTCGCCGATCAGCAGGTAAACGCAGACCCCTCCCAGAATCGTGTCCAGCGACACATGTTCGATGCGCAGGACATGCACGATGATGGCAATGGCGGTGAAGCTCAGAAGGACAGTCTGAAACGCAGCTCCGGCCAGTGCCAGGCCGTCGCCGGCTCCCATGGTAATGATTCCCAGGTCGATGATGATTACCGGAGCGACCAGTGCGAGGTAGATTCTCCGTAGCAGTTTCGTGTCGCCGGCGGCGCTCGCGGCCGCATAACTCACGGCAACGATGAGCAAGCCGAACAGGAGCGACCCGTAACCGGCCGCGCGCAGCGGCATCTCGAGCATGATCGACAGGGCCAGCAGTGCGCAGAGCCGCCCATAATGCCACTTCATCGATGAAGAATGCGCCCGCCTCAGTGCTCGGAACGGGAACCGAATCTTGTACCTGATCAAGGTTGTCAAAGGCTTCATTCCGTTGCTGAGAGTGGAAAACCAATCGCCAGCGCGCACGCAGGAAAGCTGTTTCGATTCAGCTTTCCTCGACGCGTGCTGGGGATACATCGTTCTCCTGGCCCTCGGCGGTCAGCAACCGTTCCAGCAGTGTCGGGTTCACGACGCCTCGGAACCGTACCTTGCCGTTGACCGCCACGACCGGAACCTCGTTGCCGTACTTCGCCGCCAGCTCGGCATCGGCGTCGATATCCACCTCGGTGATCTGGAAACCGTAGCCCCGCTGATAGTCCTTGAGCAGATCGAGTGCCTTGTGGCAACAGCAGCACTGCACGCGAGTGTAGACGGTGAACGTCAGATGCTCGCTGTGTGTTCTGGGGCGAAAAATGCGTGCGAATAACGAAGTCATGATGGCCTCTTGATTTCCCCGTCAAGATGAAGTCACGGTTGGTCAGTCGTCGAGTGTCGCGGACAGCGACTGGATCTCCACAAGGTTGTCAAAGAACGTCGCCCCTCCCCCCATATCCGTCAGCGCCGAGGAGGTCGTGCCGTTGACATTCGACCGGCCCGGGGACAGCTTGTTCCAGTAGATGCCGGTCGCGACCGCGACGCCGGGGCGGACACTGCCGGTCAGGGAGACGCGGGCTTGGAACGAGCCGCGGTCATTGAAGACGTGCGCCCACTGGCCAGCGCTCAGGCCGCGGGCCTGCGCATCGAAAGTCGCCAGCTCGATGGTGGGCTCGCCAGCGGCGGCGCGATGCTTGGGGCTGTTGGCGAACGTCGAGTTCAGGAACTGCGGTCGCGGCGGGCTGAGCAGTTGCAGCGGGTACTTTGCTGCCTGCGCGGGCCGGGTTTGCGGATCCTCGAGCGGCGGGATGTACGTCGGCAAAGGGTCGAGGCCGCCGGCTTTCATCCGCTCCGAGTAGAGCTCGCATTTGCCCGAGGGCGTGGGGAAAACCCCATCGGCAAAGGGTGCATGATCCGGGGGCAAATTGAGGCGGACCGATCCCTCATCTTGCAATCGCTCGAGCGTGATCCCTGCGAGCGTCGGCCCGCCGCCTACAGCCTCTCGCATCAGAGTCGTGTCGGCGGGGAAGAGGTCCGGCTCGAAGCCCATGTCGGGGCAGTCGAGCGGGCAAACGTTCTTGAAGACGGTTGGTTCGGAGTTTGCCACGTGGGTCGGTCTCCAGATCATGCAGGCATTCGCCCAGTCTGCGGTTGATCCTGGCGTCAGGACTGATTATAGGAGACTCCTCGCTAGCTTCACTATACGAAGTGCGCGGTGACGTCCTTGGCGACAAGTACGTTTTAGCAGGATGAGCCGGATAGGCATCGCTCGGGACCTGCATTCTCTTGATGCGATCGATGGGCCAGCTCATGATTGTAAGACGTAGGAGGCGAGAGATACATCCCGTTTCGAGCGCCTCGTGGATGATCGGCGACACTTTGATCTCGGCGCTGATTCATCGACTGCGATCCTGGGGGGTTGCTGTCGACGCAACGGCGGCGAGACAGGGCAGAGGAGAGTCCGGTGAGCAACGAGATCCTGAAAGAGCTCAGCCAGGCCATGAGCAAGATCGATCGACCTGGCACGTTTTGTGTCAGTGGCAGTGTTCAGACCGTGCTGCCTGGGTTGGAGGTTGATGGTCTGGGGTCGATCGGTCTACCTCTGACCGGCAACCAGGCGAAAGACCTGAAAACGCTGTGCGAGCAAGCTCCCTACGGCAAGGGCGAGAAGACCCTCGTCGACACGAGCGTTCGCCGCGTCTGGCGGCTGAGGCCGAGCCAGTTCTCGCTGAGAAACCCCGACTGGAAGCAGTTCCTCCAGGAAACGCTCAGCAAGGTTCAGGCAGAGCTTGGACTGGAGAAGCAGAAGCTGGAGAGCCATCTCCATGAGCTGTTGCTCTATGAGGCGGGAAGCTTCTTTCTACCTCATCGTGACGGCGAAAAGCTCGATCGCATGGTCGCAACCCTGGTCATCGTTCTACCTGCATCCTACGAAGGAGGCGAGCTCATCGTCCGGCACGAGGGTCAGGAACAGACGATCGATTTCAGCAGCGTTGAGAATAGCGCGCTTCAGACGCACTTCGCGGCCTTCTATGCCGATTGCGAGCACGAGGTTCGCCCTCTGCGCAAGGGATACCGTCTCTGCCTGGTTTACAATCTGACGCTGGCAAAATCCAAGAAGTCGATCACCGCCCCGCGCGACTCGGAGCACATCGAAAGAATCACTCATCTTCTCCGCGACTGGTCAGAGGACGACACGATACGAAAACTGGCCATCACGCTGGATCATCAATACACGAAGGACGGGCTTGCCTGGGACAAACTCAAAGGCGTGGATCGGGTCAAGGCTCGAATCCTTGCGGAAGCCGCGCGGCAGGTGAACTGCAAGGCCTACCTGGCATTGCTGACGTTCTGGGAATCTGGCTCGGCGGAGGACGACGGCGGTTATGGCTATGGAAGCCATCGTCGCTGGTATGACGAAGACGAAGACGAGGACGAGGACGAAGGGGACGACGACAACGGCCTGCATGAGATGGGAGAAGTCTTCGAATCCAGCCTGTCCGCCGAACACTGGAGCGACAGCGCGGGGCACAGCCTGCCGATCGGGGAGTTAAGCATCGAGGAAGACGAGCTCCTGGACCCGGAATCGCTCAGAGACGTCAAGCCCGAGGAGGAGTTCGAGGGTTATACGGGCAACGCCGGCATGACCCTCGAACGTTGGTATCGGCATGCCGCGGTCATCTTGTGGCCCGAGCGAAAGCACTTCGAAGTTCTCTGCGATGATGATAGCCGCAATGTAGTGCCCGTTCTCGAACAAATGGTGGCACGCTGGCAAGAGTCCAGGCCGAAGGACGCCGCAGTCCACAAGAGCCAGTGCATTGGCCTTGCCACTGCGATCCTCACAAAGTGGCCGGAGAACCCTCATGGGAGGTCTCACCAAAGCGAGGGAGAAAAAGACAACCTGCTGAAGATACTCGCGGCGCTCGCCGATCCCGGGCTGATTGGCCGCTTTCTTGGCGAGGTGATGGTCAAGGATACCGCGGTCGATCCTGGCAAGTCACTGGTGGAAGTGTGCCAGACTTATGGTTGGGACACCTTCCGGCACGAAATCGAGGCCGTGTTCAAGAGCACGACCATCGGGAGTGTCGAGAGGAACGTGCGACTGCTCGAGGGGATCTGCTTATCCAAGCCCCGGAAGCAGAAGGAGGCCTGGACCGAGCTCTGCGGAACCATCTCGCGCGACGTGGTTTCGGCCCTTGAAGCGATTGACGGCGAAAAAGCATCCCTCGATTGGCGTTCGAGCGAGCTCAATCGAGTGCAATTACTCTCCGGACTGGCCCGCGCCCTTTCGGTCACCGGACAATCCGAATTGTTGTGGGGCGTCGTGTCGCACGCCCTGGCCTTGCCGGAGAAGTACCCACTCAGGATTGCACATCTTCCCGCGATCATCAGCCTGGGCCCCTGGCTCGAGAAGAACATCAAGATTTCCTCTTCTGGGTTGTCGCGCTGGGTTGCCGTGTGTCGCGAGCAATTGGAGCGTCTGACCTCGCAGGCCCCGCGAGAACCCACCGACTTCCGTCGCGTCGCCACGATTTCCTGCAAGTGCGCGGACTGCGCGGAACTGAGGCGATTTCTGGAAGACCCGAGCGAGGCGGTGCACCGGTTCAGCATCAGGCAAGATCGCCGTAGCCACCTCGAAGAGAAGATTCGGCAGCACAAGTGCGACCTGGATTTCACGACCGAACGAAACCGATCTCCTCACACCCTGGTCTGCACCAAGAACAAGGCATCGTACCAGGAAGAGCTGAAGATATATCACCAGGATCAACAGCATCTCGCGGCGGTCCTATCGATCCAGGAGAGCCTGCCGCGATCAACGACCTGAAGAAGCCGGCAGCGAGGGAGACACAAGCCCCTGGGCGGAGGTCATGGACACACTCGTTCGGATTCGCTAAAACAGGAGTTCATGTCGACGACGGTTACCGAAGGCCCGCGATTCGGCTCTTGTCATCGTGGTCACTCCCGCCCTTACCATTCAAGGCACTATCAGGGTACGCCCGGATAAGAGCCTTACTTGGCGGCGTGGATCCCCCGAACCACTCATCCCCAACAGCTCCTCGGCACCATGAGAGTACTCGTCATTTACTCAGCAATTCCCGGCCTGCGATTTTCGCCCTGAAAACACGCTGGTTTTGATCTCCCATTTCGCGAACTCATTGCGCATAATGCTTTCCCGAATTCCCTATCTTACCACCTGGGCCAATGGAG